>JAAFHZ010000109.1 GCA_013297675.1 Synechococcales cyanobacterium bin59.metabat.ball.084
CCAGTTTGATTTGCTAGATATATTCAGTGAAGGACTGGCGATCGCCTACACCGGCGGGACGGTGAAAAACTCTAAATACTATGGTCAGACCGATCGATTAGTGATAGATGGTGGAATGTGGGGAGTGGTAGATAAAACCGGTAATTTTGTGATTTCACCTCGATTTAAACTGTATGGAGAAAGAGATGTAGAAGATATGTCTCCACCAGGAGAAGGTTTTAAGAATGGCCTCTTAAAATTTTGTGGCTCTGCTCTGATAACTGAAGAGCCAGGACCTGCTGCTACGGAAGTTGAGGAATCTGATACAGGCAGTGTGAGTATTACTACTGAGCCTTTGTGGGACGAAGGTAGCAATGAATGGCGGGAGGCTCTCTTCGTTAACGTGGAAGTACCGACTCCTCCTAAGGAAATTAGAAAGTATGGCTTAATTGATCGTGCTGGCAATATTATTATTGAGCCTGTGTGGGATGAAGTCAGTGATGAGTGGGAAGACGGTTTGTTAAGAGTTCGGAATCAAAGCGAGGAAGAAGATGGTATTGATGAACAAGCTTATCTCAAGCCTGGTGGAGAAATAGCGTTTACAACTAATTCTGTAAACTTACGCCCATTTTATGATGGAATGGCGGTTGCTACTAATAGAGAGGGCTTGGCAGGATATATGGATACTCATGGTCAACTGGTTATTGAATGTCAGTTTCATTATGTTGGTAATTTTAGTGAAGGTTTAGTTAATGCCACTTATAACTCAGATGAAGAGATGTCCTTATATGGCTATATCGATAAATTAGGGCAAATGGTTATATCTGAACAATTTGTTATCGCGGATGAATTCTGCCGTAATGGATTCGCTGTGGTAGCTACTCAAGATAGAAAGTATGGATTAATTGACAAAACAGGACAATTTGTACTACAGCCCAAATATGATTGGTTGATTGCCATGACTGATTGTAATGATAATAATATTGTTTTGTATGAGTTCCGAGAGGGAGAAGAAGACTATTCTTATGGTGTCATTGATAGTAAAGGTAATGTCATTATTAAACCTATATATAGAAGAATTGGATTCGGTAGTGGAATAATAAAAGTAGAATTAGAAGGAGTTCGGAATTATGAACCTAAGATTTATTTTAACAAAGCAGGAAAAATCATTTTTCAGAGTACTCCTTCTGAATCTTAAATTTACATTTCTCTTTGATTTTGTCTTGGTTTTGGCTGATTATTTGCAACTGATATCTCATTAGCCTTCTGAGCCTGTACTTCACTCAATTCTAATTCTTTACCCTGATTCACTAGAGCTTGTCGAAGGTGATTTTGGCGTTCCAAGCTACTAGTAAGCATTTTGATTTCTTTAATAGAGTCATTAGCACTCCCATCAGTTGTTTTTACGATTGGCTCATTATTGACCCAGCCCAATGCTAGCTTTTGAGCATTCATTTTTGCTCGCAATTGTTCTGCCACTGAAGGCTGTTCCAAAGTATTGAGCTGTGCTTGAGCTGTATAGACCTCTTTGTTGAATCCTTCAGAAATAGATCCTTTATCTCTAGTAATAACTCCTTCATAGTCGTGTATTCCTTTTGGTATATTTGTTTGTTTTGGCATTACTTTCAGAAATGCTTCATTGAGATTAAGATTACTAAATAGTTTATTCACTAATCCTTCAGGTGCAGCCTGACCAGTCACTAGCTCTACTTTGTATGGTGGGTTTCCTTTTGATCCTTCCGGTGTAAACTTAACAATTACCCCTTGATTATCTCTTCCAGGAATAGGTAAAACAGTTGCTTTGGATTTACCTGGAATAAGAATTTTACTATCTTGTTTTGTGATTATATAACCATACTTAATACCACTCTTTCCTCTGTCTAGGTCAACTGCGTTAGCTAGGGCACTGTCTAGAGTTTTGAAATCGAATGGTAGAGTAGCTGGAGTATTATCTTTTTTCAGGACAGCCTTAAAATTTCTACTTAGCGAAGAAGCCGAGTTTAATGCTGCTAGCTCACCTTTTTCGGCTTGCTTAACCAGCTTCGCTAACTCCTTGTAATCTTTGGCAACATAGCCACCCGCATCAATAATTTGTTTGACGGCTGCCTCACTAAACTTAGGAATATAGGCAATAAGTGACTTACGGTCTTTATTAGCTTCTGCATTCGACAAAGCCTTAACGATTTGGTCTAATTTGCCACTCGTTCCATTGCCAGTCTCTACCCACCACCTTTGGCCAGCAATATCTGCTTCTGCTACTACCCCACCCGTACTTTTGCCAACCTGTTTCTCAAATTGTGTGACGTTGACACCTTCTTCTGCCAACTTCCAAGTTGCTCCAGCATTCACGAGCGCATCATCTGCTTGCCCAATCTTTTTGTTAATTTTTTCTATTTCTTCTGTTGTTGATTTTCCTGATGCCTTAGCTTTAGCTAACTTATTCAATGCAGCTTGTTTCTCTGCCAGCCTCTTATCAATATTGAGAATAATCCAATCTTGCATTTCAGGGGAAGTCTTTAAAGCTGGGTTGCGCGTTGGCTTGGCTTTAATCGGCGATCCTGCTGGAAACTCTGCCTGAGGTGCTTCTGTGGGTTTACCAGGCTTTTTACCATTTCCAGATGGCAGCTTACCTTCGCCACCAGCAGCTAGGTTATTAGCCGCCTTTTTTTCTCCTGACAAATGCTTCAGGGCATCATCAATACTCTTGAAAATATTCTTAAACCCGCCTTGAATATTTTCTCCTAACGAATCCAGCAATTTGCGCCCAGATTCCAGTCCATTTCTGATCTGTTTTTGCCTTTCTGGTGATAAACCAGCAAGCTCACTTCCCAGAGATGCCAACTTGCCGCTAATAGCGCCCAAAGCCTTGCCAGCTTTAGCACCAGTCATATTTAGCACCACATCGGGACCCACCACATTGACAAATTTAGCAAAATCGTTAGCCGCTGCTAAAAATTCTGCCTCGGTTGTGGCTCCATAAGCTTTAGTCAAAAACCCAAAGAGCGGACCGGTTGCCTGGACAAGAGTGGTGATGTTTCCCCCAACCACTAAAGTAGCCATCGCACCACTGACAGCCGTTGATATACCCGCACCGATCGGACCCCCAAGTGCAACCGCCGCGATATTTGCAGAACCCACAACAGCCAGTAGCCCGCCGATTGTGGCCAAGCTCTCTGGGGTTAAGATTTTCTGCATACTTTCCAAAAACTCTTTTTTCAGCACTTCCGTCCCCACAGACAGGGCTATGGCTTTAACGAGCTTGTCACCAAAAGATGCTTCTTCAGATGAACTATTAGTTTGCAACACCCGAGAAGTTGGGCCGCCAAATGGGCTGTTGTTGAGAAACGAGAAAGGGTTTGAACCATCAAACGGCCTATCTGTGGATGGTTGAGGTTTGAACCTTTCATCTCCCCACAGCCGATCTCTCGTTCTGCGATTATCTTCTATCCCTCTCTCTATATCTTCTATTATTCTATCGGAATTCCGATCGGACTCTCTTCTCAATCTATTTGATTCTTCTCTTTCTGCTTGCTCCTTTCTCGCTCGATCTTGATTTTCCTGGTCTCTCCTTGCCTGATCTCTTCTTTCTTGCTCTTTCTCTTGCTGTTCCCTCTGTACTCGCTCTCTTTCTGCTTGTCTTACTTGCTCGTCAAGCTGCGGATTTTTCAATGGATCTATGTCTGTTGAAGGGCTTGGGTTCGGTTCAGGTTCGGGAGATGGCTGATTGACCGGCGGCTCTGGAATTGGCTGATTTCCGGGTCGCGCTGGCAAGGGTGTCGAATACGGATAATTGCCCTGCTGTCTCTGAGACTGGGTAGATCTATTATTTAATTGACGCTGAGGAGGAATAAGCTCTGGCGTATTGGGCGTAGATGGATTTTGCTGCGGCGTTTGAGGTGTAGGAGCAGGCTTTTTAAACAATCTATACAAATCGCCAATTGGGGTATTCCTCAAATCTCGTCTGACTCTACTGTTTAATCTATCCAATAGACTAGGACTATTTTTTTCTGGCATGGCTAAATCCTTTTTCCTAGCAATGGGGTGAAGATCCAATATGTTTACTTTGCTCAGCCATCAAAGATCTGCACTTTCCAAATCTGCGGTGACAATTCTAAAATCCTACTTATACTACATCCCCAACAAAATATTTTCAAGTTTTGTTGGTTTTAATCAGCCCATGAAATTTTTGCGTTTGGAATTACTGTGACTCAGAGATATTTCCTGATTTTCATGAATACGTGTTAAATAAATAAGGGTGAATGAACTCGTCATCCACCACTTTTCTACTATCTTTGGGTTGGCTTACATGCCGATAGTTTCATAACCAGCATCTACATATATAATCTGCCCAGTAATTCCACTAGATAGATCACTACATAAGAAAGCGGCTGTATTACCAACTTCTGTTTGAGTTACCGTGCGGCGCAGCGGCGCAATATCTTCGACATGATGAATCATATCTAAAATGCCACCTACTGCCGAAGAAGCCAAAGTGCGAATTGGTCCTGCCGAAATACCATTGACTCGAATACCCTGGGGGCCAAGCTCGGTGGCCAAGTAGCGCACACTCATCTCTAAACCGGCCTTAGCAATGCCCATTAAGTTGTAATTGGGAATAACCTTGACTCCACCCAAATAGGTAAGGGTGACGACGCTACCGCCCTCTCGTAACAAAGGCTTAGCTGCACCTACTAAGCGGGTCAAAGAAAAAGTACTAATTTCTAAGGCTTGGCCGAAACCAGCGCGGGAGGTTTTGCTAATATCGCCTGCTAGATCTTCTTTGTTGGCAAAAGCCAAGCAATGAATCAAAATATCGATATTGTCCCACTGTTGCTGAATTTCACCAAAGGTAGAATCAATTTGGGCATCATCTTGGACGTTCAGAGGTAAAAATATGCTGGGATTTAGTTCTTCCACCAGCTTACCTACCTTCTTTTCCATCTTGCCGGTTTCATCGGGCAAGTAAGTCACACCAATATTGGCTCCAGCCTTGTGCAGTTGCTTAGCAATCCCCCAAGCGATCGACTTATCATTGGCAATCCCCGTTACCAGGGCGTTTTTGTTTTTCAGGTCTAACATGTCTTTTCCATTTTCAGCGGCACCAAACCATGATCCCACTAAGAGGAAAGTTAGGAAAGAGGGAGAAAAGTTGAGGAAAGAAGCCAAAAAGTATATGGTGATACAAAAAAAACTGGCGCAATCCTATTACCGTAGTCTGTAATACCTTCCACACGTTGGTAGTTCTTTCGGCTGACAAATGGCTCTGGTCGAACTCTACAAATCTATATCCAAGTGACAAAAGTTATGGTAGCACTGCAAGACAGACCTTTATCCAGCGTTTTTCAGGGGTTGGGCGGCACATTGCCACCAGTGGTCGAAACCTTCGATCGCAGCAAGACCATCTTTTTTCCCGGCGATCCTGCCGAACGGGTTTATTTTCTCAAGAAGGGCGCTGTCAAGCTCTCGCGAGTTTACGAGGCCGGCGAAGAAATCACCGTAGCTCTCTTACGAGAAAACAGTGTCTTTGGTGTTTTGTCTTTAATTACCGGCAATCGCTCCGATCGGTTCTATCATGTCGTAGCCTTTACCCCGGTTGAGCTAATTTCGGTGCCGATCGAGCAGTTTGAACGCTCTTTGCGCGACAACCCAGATATGTCTTGGCTGATGCTCAAAGGTTTGTCTTCCCGCATTTTGCAGACCGAGATGATGGTCGAAACATTAGCTCACCGCGATATGGGTTCTCGATTAGTGAGCTTCTTGCTGATTCTCTGCCGCGATTTTGGCATACCTAACGGGGGCAGCGCCATTACCATCGACTTACGCCTATCCCATCAGGCTATTGCTGAGGCGATTGGTTCTACCAGAGTTACCGTCACCAGACTTTTAGGCGACTTAAAAGACGGTGAACTCATCTCGATTAACAAGAAAAAGATCACCGTCCATAACCCCATATCTTTGGGTCAGCAATTCACTTAGCCCGCTGCTACTGCCAGTTGCTGTTCATCAGCGACTGGTACTTCCATTTGAATAACGTTGGTGGGCATCATTGTCGGGGCAGGTACAACGGTGAGAGCTTTAGATCTCTTCTCCCAACCATAGGCACTGCGGACGATTGTTCGCAGGTCGTTATAGCGCGGGAACCAGCCCAACATCTGCTTAATTTTGGCAGAAACAGCAATTACCGCAGCGGGGTCGCCAGCTCGGCGATCGGCTTCAATCACAGTGAATTCTTCACCAGAAATCTCTCTGACCATATCAATTACTTCTCGCACACTATAGCCTTGGCCATAGCCGCAGTTAAAGATTTCGCTTTCGCCACCGTTAGCTAAGTAGGCTAAAGCATCAACATGCGCTCTGGCCAAATCTTCTACATGAATGTAATCGCGAATTCCAGTGCCATCATGAGTATCAAAATCAGTGCCAAAAATATTCACAGCAGCAGTTCGACCTAATGCGGCATTGCAGGCAGCTTTGATCAGATGGCTGGCCTTGGGATTATTTTGTCCCAACTCCCCTTCCATATCGGCTCCGGCCACATTAAAGTAGCGCAAAATCACATGCTTCATGCCACTGGCTGTACTATAGTCCCGAATCATCTGTTCGCTCATCAGCTTAGAGCTACCATAAGGATTCAGAGGTTGGGGATGAGTTGTTTCAGCGATATTTGTTTCAGCGGGCTGGCCATAAACTGCTGCCGTACTCGAAAAAACTAACTTCTTCACCCCAAATCGTTGGCATTGACGCAGCAAATTGAGCGTATTCATTGTATTATTGCTGTAGTAAGCCAAGGGATCGGCTACCGAATCTGGTACCGATATACTTGCTGCAAAATGCAGTACAGCAGTAAAGTTATGTTCAGCAAAAGTTGCCGCTAATAGATTGGTGTCTTCTAAGCTTCCTACTACCAGCTTGCCATAGGTCACAGCTTGTGGAGTACCTGTAGAAAGATTGTCGTAAACAACTACATCGTAACCAGCTTGACCTAGTTGTTTGACAGTGTGGGAACCAATATAGCCTGCACCACCGGTTACCAAAATCTTTGCGCTCATAATACTCAATTCTCCTGCTGTGGTTCCTAGCTTTTGTTAAACCCGTTTGTTCATGTTTAATCGGCACAAACTTAATTTTGTATCCGATTTAACACTTGATTCCACCAGTCTAGTTATCAACTATTTAGAACGGAGTGAAGCAGATCACACCATTCCTGCGTAGCAACCATTTGAGTAATTTAGCTTAGGCCATTTAACTCTAATCTTTTTCCACCAGAGAATAATTGCCTTGGAATCAGGGGCAAGCTAGGCTAATAATGGGTTCAGGGGCTAGTTAAACATAATTTTATAACAGCAATGAATCTACATAATGTTTTTTAGGAGAATATATGATCGAAATTACTCCAGCGGCTACCGCAGAAGTGGTCAGAATGATGTCTTTGGGGCCAGTTGATACTAGTTTGTATCTGACATTGGGGACTAGCACCTGTGAGCAATTCTACTATCAGCTCTCCTTAACAACGGTGATAAACAGCACAGATTTGACTATACAAGTAGGTGACTTCAAAGTATCGATCGACTCTCAATACCGACAATATCTAGAAAATATCCAAATCGACTTTTCCCAAGACCTGATGGGCGGGGGGTTCCGCTTCCAAAACCCCCAGGCCAGCAAAGTTTGCGGCTGTGGTAACGCCTTTACTGTCTAAGAATCAAGTAATTCCTGGACATCCAAAATATCTTGGCGCTTATTGGCCTCATTTTTAGATTGCCCCAAGAGTTTCGCCGCCTCGACGTTCTCTTGACCTTCGATTTTTTGTTCGACCAGCAAACCCATCAAACTATCCATCACTCCGCTGTTGCTACCGCCACCGTTACCGGTAATCGAAACATTGGGGACAATTTTAATGTTGCCATCCCGCACCCGATCCATCATTTGCAGCGCTGCGTAGGCTTGATTACCCAACGCATCCACGCCTTCTTCGTAGGCGTGAGCCGTAGCTTCGCCAATTTGACGAATTTCGGAAGCTTTAGCCGTAGCAATTTGCTGAATTTCGGAGGCTTCCCCAGCCGCCCGATTCGATCGAGCGTCTGCTTCCATGCGGGCAATTGTGACTCCCTGTTCAGCACTCACGAGCTGCTTTTGGATATTAGCCATGGTAGTTTCTCGCACGAGTTCTTGACGCTGGCGCTCAGCGAGACGTTCAGCATCATAGGTTTTTTCTAGCTCCTGGGCAATTTTGCGATCGGTTAAAGTCTTCATCAGCTCAGCAGGTGGAATGATTTGACCAATCAAGGTATCCACCGCCTGTACATCGTAGGCTCGGAGAGCTTGACGCACATATTCGGCGGCTTCTGCCTGACGCTGCTCTCGATCGATCAAAAAATCTAACACGGTATATTCTTGTGCCGAGTTGCGGAAATAGTTGGCCACAATTGGTCGCAGCACCTGATCTACTAAATTTTGCATCGAACCCAGGCGAGAGATCACTTTCGCGGCATCGCTAGCTCCAATATGGATGATCTGAAACACTTCCATTTGATAAGAGAAACCATCCATCGACAGCAGATCAAGAGTCTGCAAATCATGGTCATAGCCATGTTCATCCACAATACGATTAGTAAAGTTCAAAATGATGTTGGTGGTGGGCACCAGCTCCATCTTCATGATTTTGTCGTTAATCGGGTGCATCCCGGGGTGCAAAGGATCAATCCAGACTCCCTTGTCACCTTTTTTTACCAAGTTGCCATGGGCAAAAGAATCACCGCTGAGATCTTTGCTGGAGTGACCAATAAAGGAAATAATCACGCCAACAAAACCGATCGGCACTTCTTGCATGGGTACCGATCGCACATTCACAAACCAAGGATTCAAGTTCCAAGAACCCGAAAGCAACACTTGCTCTTGCAATCCCCGTCGTCCGCCATTGTCCAGAAAAGCCTTGGCGCGTTGGAAGCTATTGTTTTTAGGAATAATCACCCCAGCGATTTCTCCTTGATCTAAAGCTTCACCATCGAGAGTAGTGACAATCCCTACTTTGTCATCAGGAATGCGGGTTACTTCTAACTGTCTACTGGTCATGCCATAGCGTTCGGCATTATTAGCAGTAACAATTTCAAACAGAGCAGTGTTAATCCGATAAACCCCAGTGGTCAAAATTCCTAGCTGTCGCCCTTTTTCGCCACCGTTGACCAAAAACTCCCGAGCATCTTGGAAGTTTTCACTATCTACCTCAGTGCCCAAAATTCTTTCAGTGGGAATCGATCGACCATCCTTGGCAATCACTAACCCAATTTGTTCTTGGGGAATCACCACCACGCTATCTTTAGTAACCTGATATTGCCAAGGAAAATAACCAAAGTGCCAACCAGGAGCCAGAGTATCCGCCTGGATTCCCGCTTCTCCATTAATGGCCACCAATTGATTGGGGCGTAAGCGTCTCATGCCAAATTTCTTTTTGACGATGCCCACTTCCATTTCTCTAATAGAGACAAATCCTAAACAAGTCGGACCAAAAAACAGCAAAAGTGTTCCAGTGCCCAGAACGGTAATGCCGAATCTCCAGTTAAAGGGACTATTGTCCGAACTAATAAATCCACTGTTGGTCAAAGTTTGTTGCGCTGTTGCCGCAGATGAGGTAGTGGCACAAGCGCCCACAGCTAAACCACCGACCATCCCAGACCACACTACCCGCCAGAAAAGTTTTTGCATATTAATTCAGCTTTTTTCAGGTTATGCAAGCCTAATGGGTCGAGTGTAAGAAATTATGCAGATTTTTTTGAAATCTCGGGAATCTCTCGATGGCTCTTTGTAGCCGCAGTTAGACTAAAGAAGTCGTTTCAGCTCTGCTACCCAGAAATCTATTCTGTCTAGGTCGCGGCTGAAACCCGGTAGTTGCGACTCACACAACCGTTTACTACCCATGAAAACAAAGCCATTATGTTAAATATTTCTCGATCGATTGCCTACCTGAGCATTGCAGTTCTGATCGGTAGCCTTGCCGCCTGTGGTTCTAACCCAGGTTCTCAGCAAGCCACCAAAAATGTGGCATCAGCACCAGCAAGTGCACCCCAAAATATCACTGATCAAAAAGCCATGGATAAAGCTTCGATAAAAGAAGCACCTCCCACAGCATCACCCGAAACCAGCGGTGAAGCCTACCAAGGAGTCACTGACAATCAGTTTTATGGAGCCAAAGCAGATCCCCTTTCGACCTTCTCGATCGACGTAGATACTGCCAGCTATAGCAACCTGCGCCGCTTTATTAATGATGGCAAATTGCCCCCCAAAGATGCCGTGCGCATCGAAGAAATGGTCAATTACTTCCCTTATAACTATCTTCAACCCACGGCAGATCAGCCTTTTTCGATAAACACCGAAGTAGCCGCTGCCCCTTGGAATCCGCAGCATCAGCTAATCCAAATTGGCTTACAGGGCAAAAAAATTGGGATAGAACAGTTGCCACCCAATAACTTGGTGTTTTTGTTAGATGTCTCTGGCTCGATGAATGAACCAAATAAACTGCCACTGCTAAAAGCTTCGATGAAGTTATTGATTAACGAGCTTCGTCCTCAAGATAAAGTGGCGATCGTGGTTTATGCCGGTAACGCTGGGTTAGTGCTGCCTTCTACCTCTGCTAAAGAAAAAAGTAAAATTATTGCAGCTCTGGACAAACTAGAATCGGGCGGCTCCACCGCTGGTGGCGAAGGAATTATTCAAGCCTACAAAGTAGCCCGCGATAATTTGATTAAAAATGGCAATAACCGAGTTATTTTAGGCACCGATGGTGACTTCAATGTGGGTGTCAGCAGTGATGAAGCATTGGTAAAACTGATTGAGAAAGAGCGCGGAACTGGTATATTTCTCTCGGTGCTAGGTTTTGGCATGGGTAATCTCAAAGATGGCAAAATGGAACAGTTAGCCAATAAAGGCAATGGTAACTATGCCTACATTGATAGCTTAGCTGAAGCCAAAAAAGTTTTAGTAAAAGAGTTTGGTGGCACCTTAGCCACGATCGCCAAAGATGTCAAAATTCAGGTAGAGTTCAATCCTAACTTGGTGCAGGGCTATCGCTTGATCGGCTATGAAAATCGGCTGTTGGCCAACAGTGATTTCAAAAACGACCAAAAAGATGCTGGTGAACTGGGTGCTGGGCATACGGTCACTGCCCTGTATGAAGTGATTCCCGTTGGAGTTAAAACCGATTTTAAATTTGCTCAAACTAATACAACTGCTGTGGATAAACCAACTAAGCTAGTAAATGAAATTGGCCAGGTGAATTTACGTTATAAAGCACCACAGGCCAATGAATCTCAGCTTTTGAGCAGCGCAATTAGTCAACAGACCAAACCTAGTGCCTCTGAGAATCTAAAGTTTGCGGCTGCGGTAGCCTCTTATGGAATGACTTTGCGTAACTCGCCTTTTAAGGGCAATAGCAGTTATAGTAGCGTTCTGGAATTAGCTAATCAAGCCAAGGGTGCTGATTTGGATGGCTATCGAGCAGAGTTTATTCGCTTGGTGGAAAGCAGTAAGAAAATAGCGAAATCTTAGGATACTGATTCCATGAGGGATGAGGAGGATCACCCTCATCCCCCAGCCCCTTCATGGGCGTGCAGGAAGGGGAGTAAGATCACAAACAAATTGCTATAGACCTTACAGCGTGATGGTTAAAACAGATTCGTAAAAGCTCCATCTTTTATAAATTACCTTGGATAAAAATATGAATAGCCACCTTAAAACAATAGATCTGTCACCCCAAGGATATCAAGTCGATCGAGTCCTTGGTCAAAATGTCCACGGAGGCCGAGTCACCTATTTAGCCCAAGATTTGAATGCCAAAATTCCGGTAGTAGTGAAGCAATTTCAGTTTGCGGGCAATACCTGGGGCAACTATGATGCCTATCAACGCGAAGTAGATATTCTGCAGCAGCTAGATCATCCGCGTATCCCCAAATATTTGACCTCTTGGGAAACTCCGAGCGGTTTTTGCTTGGTGCAAGAATATAAGACGGGTGCAACCCTAGCAAATGCAGGACGTAAGTTTACGTTGGATGAAGTCAAACAGATGGCGATCGACATCTTAGAAGTCTTAATTTACCTCCAGGAACAACAACCGCCTGTCGTTCACCGCGATTTAAAACCCGAAAATATCCTGATCAACCCACAAAATCAAGTCTATGTGATCGATTTTGGCTTTGCCCGCAGTAATGATCAAGAGGTGGCAGCCAGCAGCACCGTCAAAGGCACTTTAGGTTTTATGCCTCCAGAGCAACTATTCAATCGACCTCTAACCAAAGCGGCTGATCTGTATAGCTTAGGCGTAACTTTAGTCTGTTTACTCACTGGCCATAAATCCACTGAAATCGATCGACTGATTGATCACAACTATCGGCTCGATCTGCAATTGCACTTGAGCCATCTGCCAGCCAATTTTTTAACATGGCTTATCAAAATCACCGAACCCAATCCTGACCAGCGCTATCCAAATGCCCAGGATGCCTTGAACGCCTTACAGTCGATCGATCAAGTACTTCCCAACAAATTGCCTTCATTTATCACCATTGGCTTCGGGTTGTTGTTGACAATGGGATTAGTCACAATGTACAAGCCAATGACTCCAACAAAAATCGCAATTTCGATCGAGCAAATTCAAGCCGATCGAGGCTGTCCCGGCTGCGACTTAGCAGGTATAAATTTACAGGGCAAAAACTTGCAAAGCTATAATTTCACCGGAGCTAATTTAACCCATGCTGATCTGCGCGGAGCCGACCTACGCGGCGCTAGCCTCCGAAACGCTGACCTGACTAATGCCATGTGGCAGGGAGCAATCTTAGAAAGCACCGATTTACAAGGAGCCAAAGATCCATCAGGCAAAATTCGACAGTAGTTTTAATAGTGAGTATCAATACTCATCACTATAGTTTTCAATAAATTAAGTAATTTGTCTATTTTATTACGACAAAGGTAGTTCAGCTTATGATAAAAGAGTGAACAGAAAGAAGGTCTAGCTATGACAGAATCTTTATTCGCAGAAGCCAGCCAAAGACTGGATGCCGCTCTCCAGCACATCTCCATTTCAGAAGATGCTATTGAGCACCTAAAATACCCCAAATCTAGCCTGCAAGTTTCTATCCCAGTACGGATGGACAATGGCTCTTTAAAAATCTTCCAAGGCTACCGAGTACGCTACGACGACACCCGAGGCCCCACCAAAGGCGGCATTCGCTACCATCCGAATGTTTCCCTAGACGAAGTTAAGTCTTTAGCCTTTTGGATGACTTTCAAATGTGCAGTGATGGATATCCCTTTTGGCGGTGCTAAGGGTGGAATTACGATCGATCCCAAGCAACTCTCCAAATTTGAACTAGAACGCCTGAGTCGTGGCTATATCGATGCGATCGCCGACTTTATTGGCCCTGACGTGGATATTGCTGCCCCTGACGTGCAAACCAACCCAATTATCATGGGCTGGATGATGGATCAATACAACATTATTCAACGCAAAATAGTGCCTGCCGTAATTACTGGCAAACCTCTGAGCATGGGCGGTAGCCTAGGCCGCGATACGGCTACTGGGATGGGTACTTTCTTTGCGATCGAGGCTTTAATGCCCAAGTTCCAGGTTACACCCAAGGATACGACCGTTGCAGTACAGGGCTTTGGCAATGCCGGTTCTGTGGTCGCCGAGTTACTTTGTCGGGCTGGTTATAAGGTGGTGGCAGTAAGTGATTCTAAAGGTGGTATTTATGCCCAAGATGGTTTGGATATTCCTAGTGTGCGACAATTTAAAAATTCTACCCGCGATCTTAAAGCAGTTTACTGTGAGGGAACAATCTGTAATATTGTAGACTACAGAACTATTAGCAATGAAGAATTATTGGCATTAGATGTAGATATTTTGGTACCAGCAGCGCTGGAAAATCAAATCACTGAGTCCAATGCTGATGGAGTGCGGGCAAAGTATATCTTTGAAGCGGCAAACGGCCCGATTACTGCTGCTGCCGATGCCATTTTGGCAGCCAAAGGAATTCATGTTTTCCCAGATATTCTGATTAATGCTGGTGGTGTGACAGTAAGTTATTTTGAGTGGGTGCAGAATCGTAGTGGCCTTTATTGGACTGTGGATGAAGTAAACGATCGACTAAAACAAAAGATGGTGACAGAAACTGAGCGAATTTGGTCGATCGCCCAAGAGAAGTCAATTTCGATGCGCACTGCGGCCTATGTTCATGCACTCAATCGCATTGGTGCCGCCATTAATGCCAAGGGGAATCGCGATTATTATGTCAGTTGACAACCCCTAGTTATTTACTGCCAAAATAACCAATAGTGATCCAATAAATGTCGCAACATCTTAGTGATGCAGAGAACTCTTGAAAGACTTGCTGAGTAAAGATAATAGAAGAAAGGGGCGAAAGCGTGGGAAACTTGTTTTACCAAAAAAAAGACCCACTGGAATCAATAAATATGAGTACGCCCCAACTCCATCGTCAACTACTAGACCAACTTAGTCAATGGATCATCCCAAAGGATCAGCGTCACCTGAAAAACTGTGCTGAGATTGCTGCCGCCATTTTACAGTCTGAAAGTGCTTGCTTAGCCCATTGGCTTCCTTATCTTACTCATCATAGCTGCCTAGCTCGTGCCCAAATGCAGCGCCTGAGCTATTTTATTCATAATCCAGCAATTTGCCAAGAGATTTTTTACCGTCCGTTAGTTCAACACTTTCTTCAGGACTGGAAAGGACAAGAACTGACGCTGGTTATGGATACCAGCATGTTCTGGGATACCTACTGTTTGATAGAAGTCTGTCTAGCTTGGGGTGGTCGTTCTATCACCTTAGCTCAGACGGTAATAGAACACTGATTCTTATCTAGTTTGTGTAGAACAAAGTCATTGGAATTGTTTCTGACTGAATAAGGGAGTAGAATCAGCATATTGTAATCCAGTTTAGGAGCCAAAATGATGAGAATAGGCTACCAAGAACGCACTACTGCGGGCGATAAAACAATTTGTATCCCTTTGCCAGACGAGGTAGATTACAACACATGGATAGAAGATAGCAAAAGCTTTCGTCAATATCTGAATGAACAGATTGCCATACATCCAGAGTTATTTCCACCTGATGTACGTTCGCAAATTAAATGTCGCAGTATTTAGAGAATTTTCGCAAGATGATAATAGCTGCAACCGACGGTGTATCAATTGATTGAGTGATTGTTAGTTAAAAAAAGCGACATTGGCTTGTAT
>JAAFHZ010000011.1 GCA_013297675.1 Synechococcales cyanobacterium bin59.metabat.ball.084
TTTTGACAGAGTCTGTTCAAGCAGCTCGTCTTGGTACGAAATATCCATCACTAATTCCCACTGTTGAGAGTGATTTGACTCCAACCACCAGAACTCTACTTCTTCCGTAGACTATCGGACACTTACATAAGCCAAAGGATCTTGTTGAAACAAAACCAGTAAATCATTGGGCTTATCTATCAAAGCTACCGCTGCAAAATATTCCTGCAACGTCAAATGAGCAAACTGATATCGATCGCCTCCATCAATCCTCAAAAACAAACCACTTCGCTCTACTAACTCATTTAACAGTGGAATTGAATCATTCTTTGGGTCAAGACTTAGACTCGGTAACAATAGTCCAATCTGCTCTAAAACCACGGAGTAGTCAATACTTCGTCGATCCTGTAACTTCTCAGTACTATTTTTTTGCTGATACAAAGCCAAATGCTGTAACACTCGCCGCTTATCTGTGCCTCGATATTTATTAAACTGATCCTGCCACTGATCCAACAAAATCCGTGTAGATTCTTGATAAAACTCTGCCCGCGATCGAGGCAACTCAAAAGCAGGATCAGTATAAAGATGTGTAATAATAGTTAACAATAATGGATTTCGTGCTAGAGACATAATCCGAGGCCGATCGCGCAAACTCTGCATCAACTGATCGATCGACTTACCAACAGGAATTTCTTTCTTCCAAGCCTCCAAAAACCGCCGCATCTGCTGATCAGTAAACTCCACTACCTCCAACGTTTGATCTGTTTCGTTTGCAAACTCATTGTCATACACCGCAGTCCGGCAAGTCACAATCAACCGACATCCCTGTTTTTTATCCAAACCCCGCAACAAATCACTAATTTTCTGAGCCAAATTTGATCGAATCTTACTGTTCACTTCATCCAACCCATCCAGCAGCAGCATCAACTTACCCTGCTCTAAACTATGACGGACAAACCGTTCTGCCTTAGGAAACCGATTTCGCTTAAAAGCCTCCACAATTGCCCCAATCAACTTCTCCTCCGTCAAATCTGCATCATTCAACCGATGCAGCTCCAACAATACCGGCACTGGTCGATTCTCCAGCCCCATCAAATTCCCTTTGCCATAAGAAAATGCCACATGCTGCAACAGCATTGTTTTCCCCGAACCCGGAATCCCCTTAATCATCAACCGCCGATATTTAGCGATCGATCCATAGGCATCCACCTGCTCACTATCACTAGAACCTGCCACCTTCAAGGGCACATAAATTTCACTCATATCCAACGGCTTATGATTCACCCGAAAAGGAATCTTCAGCTCCTGGTAATTCTTCACCAATGCCTCCCGATAACGCTTCAATGCCAAACTTTCAAAAAATTGCGTGCCCGCAAATCGCCCATAAACCCAGTCATCAATTTTTTTGACCAACATCATCCATTTCTTACCCGCTTCATCCTTAAACCAGAGCAAAATAATACCCAGTCCAGCCAGTATCAACGGAACTGTCAACCCACGCTCAAAAAACTTTTTTAAAGCGGCCAGTAGATCGCGTTTTTTAATCTCGTCTTGCTTGTTGTATTCTTGTTCGTATGTATTTGCAATTGCCAACTCAATTTTGGCAGTTTCTGGTGCAGAGAGCTTTTCCTTCCAACTGGGATGTAGAGCTGTAAAACGCTTGATTATGTACTCTGTTCTTTTCTTCTCATCCGCCTCAATATCGTCTTGCGCTTGTTTTTTAATTTTTTCACACAAATCAGCAGGAACAGAACAGTCCTTGTTCATATCAGCAGCAGAAGCCTCTGGACTAGGCTCTGACAGTAGTGGAGCAAAAGACCCCAGCCCGATCGACAGTGATAGCACCAACCCAAACAGACCCAAAAGACCTCGCAGCTTAAACTTGCCGGAAGTCAACTCTCTCAAAAACAAAAATCGGCTGGGTGACATGCTAAACCTTACCCGTCAGTATTATTTCTAAATTATCAACGACGAATCCAAGACTGACAACCATTAGATACATTTCTACTGAATTCCAAAATTATTCTTCACCAACAGCCTCGAAGAACGAATGTTATAATCCAATCAGCAGGCGAGTTCAAGAGGTTGAGACCACTCCTAAATTAGAGCAAAAAACACAATGCTACATATTGTGCTGCCGGTTTACAAAGCTTTACTTACCCATCAACATAGTAAGAGTGGACGAAAGAACCGGAAACATCTTTTTCTTAGCCGGAGAAGAAAACATCTTAGAAATTTATCCCAACGGCAAATGGAGGTACATCGGATGAATAAGCCCAACTTTCAATCTATGAATCAAAAAGAACTGCAAAGCTATGTGCTAGCTCACCGCGAAGATCAAGAAGCTTTTTATGCCTATGTAGACAAATTACACATAGAAGGCAACTGGATCGATATGCCCCCCATGCAATCAGAGCAAGACTTTGATAATTATCCTGAATTTATTGAACATATTCAGCGCGGCTCCAAGCCCCAAGATAATGCAGTCTAAAAACATTCCTAGTGACGGTAGAACACATGGTTTATGTTGCTCCCATTAAACCGTTGTTACCTGAAGGTGAACAGCGAGTAGTCTTCCAAAATATTACCTGGCAGGGCTATCAACAACTGCTAAAAGTTCTTGGCGATCGACGTGCCGCCCGCATCACCTTCGATCGAGGAACCCTAGAAATTACTATGCCGTTAGAAGAACATGAATTCTCAGGGCGCTTAATTGAAAGACTGATTATCATTTTGGTCGTAGAACTCGGTTTGACAGTCAAAACTATGGGTTCCACCACCCTCAATAGAGCAGACCTCGATCGAGGAGCAGAACCAGATAACGCTTACTACCTGAAAAACCAGCCTTTAGTGGCTGGCCGCAAAGTAAACCTGGCCACTGATCCACCGCCAGATTTGGTAGTAGAAGTAGATATTACTCATACCGATATCAATAAAACAGCCCTTTATGCCAGCATGAGGATACCTGAATTTTGGCGATATAACGGTCAGGAATGGCGCATTTATCATTTACAAGGAAATACTTATCAAGAAGTCTTGAGCAGTCCTACCTTTGCGGTGCTCTCTAAAGACAAGTTTTATGAATTTTTGAAAATTGCCCAAACCGACGAAGTAAAAGCAGAAATAGACTTACGCAGTTGGATCAGAGACATTATTCGAGAAAAATAGCAGCGAGACGATCGATGTTAACTATTGGCTCAAGAAACTCAGATCTTCGATCGCCCCTTGAGGACTAGAAAAAGCCGTAGTTTTGGCAAAATCACCATCTCGCTGAGCTTGAGCCGTATTCCCCAAACCCGCATAAGCCAAACTTCTCACCCGATAAGCATTACTAATGCGGGGATTAGTGCTAATTGCCCGATTAACCTCCGCGATCGCCATATTGTATTGTTTCTCGCCCACCAGCGCTGCTGCATACTGCACCCGCACCGCCGCCGAATTGGGATTTAAAGACAAAGCTTCTCTGGCATACCTAATGGCGACTTGGGGAATCTGGCGCTTGCCATAAACCGCGCTCAGATTACTGTAAGCAAAATAAGACTTGGGATCTAGCTCGATCGATCTCAACAAATCGCCTTCAGCACCACTTACATCGGACAAAGAAAGTTTCACTGCACCTCTAATGCTATAGCTAATGGCCAACTTCGGTGCTAGCTCGATCGCCCGATTACAGTGGCCGAGTGCCTGTCCGTGATTGCCAAACTCATTCAAGAAAAAACATCTGCTAGCATGTGCCACAGCATAGTTTGGGAAGATCTTTAAGGCTTGGTTAGCATCATCCATGGCTGCTGCTACCCGGTTTTGCATAAAATTAGCCGCCCCCCTGGCCAAATAAGCCCGCAGATAGTTTCGATCTTTTTTGATTGCTTTGTCCATGAGTTCGATCGTGCCAGACCATTTACCCCGTCGAAATAAATCGACTCCTTGCAAGAAAAAATCATCAGCTTTCGGTTCAGTCGATCGGGCAGCAATCACCACCTGATCTGAAAAATTGAATCCCAAATTACTGGCTAACTTGAAAAAAGTGGCAGTAGTAATGCCCAAATTAAAGCCGGTCTTAATGCGCACATTTTGATTGATTTCCGAAGCTTGACTGCTTTCTTGAGTATCACCCCGGCCATGAATCGCAATTAGTTCACCAGCATCATTAAAAACTGGACCACCACTCATTCCCGGCAGCGTGTTATTGCTATAAACCAAAGAATATCCCTCAGCTAGTGGTCGGTTGGCATTGGCAGTTACTTTGCCCTCAGTAAAATTATAAATTGAGGCGCTAATGGCCTGAGTGGCCATTGGGAAACCAGCCACATATACTGTGGCACCTTCCGGCGATTGAGCCGAATCTCCCATTTTGGCCACCGGATAACTAGTGGTACTTTGAAACTTGGCGATCGCTAGATCAGTGCCAGGAGTGGCTTTGATATTGGTTAATTTATGGGTGTTGCCATCGGGGGTGACGATCGTAAAAGCACTTTTGGGATTGCGTAACACATGGGCAGCCGTAATTATGGTGTAAGTGTTGTTACTTTTTTGGATAATCACTCCAGAGCCAGGAGATTCGGATGACTCAATGTTTACGGTCACTGATTTAGCGATTTTGGCTACTTCTATAGATGAAGCTGCTTGAGCGGAGGGGACTAGTAGTAGGGTGCTAATCAAAATAGAAGACCAACTTACTAATTGGCCTAGATAAATTCGATTGAAAAACCAGTAATGCTGCATGATGTAAAAATTTTCCTGTTAGTCCCTGACAATACGCCTAACACAAATTTATCTCTCAAATAATATTGTCAAATCTAATACAACCTCATCTAACCAAATTTGCTACGATTACTTTCTATATAAAGTTTGAATCGTGCCAAATTATCATTAAGGACTAACAATCTACCATGACTTTTGGGTTATTTAGTAAAAAAAACTGGTTTAAGTTAACCAAAATTAGTATAGATAAACGCTGCCCTAGATGCGGTAGCAAAAAGATCCGGCGCAGTTATCGTCATCGCTGGATTGAAGATTTCCTACACTATTTTCGGATTTATCCTTTCCGCTGTACAAACTTTCGCTGTCAGAGACGGTTTTTGAAATTGTCGAGTTGGTTCTAGCAAAAACAAACCCCGATTTACTCGGGGTTTTGCTTTGTTAACAGGTAATGCTCGGCAACGTTCATCTAATAAGCTTCTTGCAGCTCATAAAAATCTGGAGAAATATAGTCTTTGCGCAATGGCCAACCCACCCAATCTTCTGGCATTAAGATTCGTTTGAGGTTGGGATGTCCACTAAACACAATGCCATACATATCGTAAGTTTCGCGCTCTTGCCAATCGGCAGCTCGCCAAATCCAATATACCGAAGGCACTACTGGCTGTTCGCGGGGTAAAAATACCTTAATGCGGATTTCTTCGGGTTTAACGGCACCATCAGCTAACTTCACAATATGGTAAAAGCAGACCAACTCACCGCCGGGGCCAGTATCGTAGCCACCTTGGCATTGCATATAGTTAAAGCCATAGGCATAAAGAGCCGTACAGACTGGCAGTAAAAACTGGGGTTCAACCCGAATTACTTCTACTCCTAAATTGTCGGTTTCTAGGGGAGTATGGTCAACAAAACCATTGCTAGTTAACCACTGAGAAGATTTACCCGCAACTAGTGCTGCTGGAGCTTCATGGGTCACATTTTCTTCAGCCACGTTCTACCTCCTGTTTTTGAGCGGGAGCAGTGAGTAATGCGGGGGGAATTGGCATACCCATCGCAGCAGCTAACTCGGCAGGTGGAGTGCTGTGTGCACCAGTCTGTAAATACTTACCAGTCAAAATTTCTGGTACTGGGCGCATTTTGTGGCTAATACTGCGATAGCGATGAGTTTGTTCTAGTTGGCCACGCTCTTGGATCGATTCATTGGCGATTTTTTTGCGCAGTTTGATAATGGCATCCATCACCGCTTCCGGGCGGGGTGGACAGCCCGGAAGATAAACATCTACTGGAATTAGCTTATCTACACCCCGCACGGCGGTAGGAGAATCTACGCTAAACATGCCACCAGTGATGGTGCAAGCACCCATCGCGATTACATACTTGGGTTCAGGCATTTGTTCATAGAGCCGCACCAAAGCCGGAGCCATTTTCATGGTGATGGTGCCAGCGGTAATCAGTAAATCGGCTTGGCGGGTGCTGGCGCGGGGCACGAGGCCAAATCGATCGAAGTCAAATCTTGAACCAATCATGGCGGCCAGTTCAATAAAGCAGCAGGCAGTGCCAAATAGCAGCGGCCACAAACTGGAGAGCCGCGCCCAGTTGTAAAGATCATCTACCGAGGTCAAAATGACATTCTCAGAAAGATCGTTGGTAATCTGCGGTCTTTCTACCGGATTGATGAGGTTATTAGTGCGCATGACCATTCCAAAGCTCCTTTGCGCCAAGCATAAACTAGGGCGATAACTAAAATTGCGATAAAAATCAGCGCTTCAATGAAGGCCAGTAGTCCTAGCTGATTGAAAGCAACTGCCCAAGGATACAAAAACACCGTTTCGACATCGAATACCACAAATACCAGGGCAAACATGTAGTAACGAATGTTGAACTGAATCCAGGCACCACCGATCGGCTCCATCCCAGACTCGTAAGTGGTACGGCGCTCGGGGCCGCCACCACTGGGGCGGAGTAGTTTAGAGGCTGTCAAGGCCAGTCCGGGAACCAGACTGCACACCATCAAAAAGCCTAATAAGTATTCGTAACCTTCTAAAGCAAACACAAATCGCACTCTACTTAGTTTTCAAGTCGGCAATGCCCCCTATATTAGCATGGGCAGCCAATAGAGGGGGATCTCTGGAGGATTTTGGTTTAATGAGATGGATTGATCTCCCTCACCCCAACACTCTCCCTTGATGGGAGAGGGGGCAAGAGACTTCGCTTCAAAGTCATCAACTAAATATCGGGTACTATCGGGGGCGAGATCCTCAAGAGAAATTATCAATAAATATTATGTCAGAACTTTTTCCTGGAATTTTGGTTGATACTCCCGCAGATATTCGATCGGCCATTGCCCAATGCCAACAAGAAACTTGTCTGTGGCTAGATACTGAAGTGGCCGACTGCTTCACCAAGCAACCCCGCTTATCCTTAATTCAGGTGGCGACCACTAGCGATGTGATGGTGTTGGATGTCTTGGATCGACCGGCTTTAGTGGCAGAGTTTATCGCGGCGGTGATGGTGGTGGGTTCGATCGAAAAAGTCTTTCACAACGCCAGCTTTGACCTAAGATTTTTGGGTGGTGCCACTGCTCTAAATGTGACTTGCACTTACAAAATGGCCAAAAAAATTCCCGTGGGCTTGCTGCCGGTGAATAATCACCAGCTCAAAACCCTGGCTGAGTATTTTGTAGCGGGTGCACAGGTAGATAAAAGTGAACAAGTCAGCGATTGGAGTTTACGCCCCCTGCGACCGGAGCAACTCTATTATGCTCAGATGGATGCAGTGTATTTAACTAGGGTTCATCAAGGCTTGTTAGCTTTACAGAAACAGTCTCCAGCTCTGGAACCAGCCACCGAAAATATTGCCCAGTTGTCTCGCCGCTATCAAGAACTAGAGCAGCAGCTTAAACCCCTGACCATGGAGCGCGATCAGCTCAAAGATCGCCTGCAAACTGCAATGGCTACCCAAGGACTAAAAGAAACCCCAGAATATCGCTTGCAGACCCAAAATCGCAGTATTAAGAAATGCAGCTTGGCAGCTTTAGCGCAATTGGCGACAGAGCAAGGCTTAGATATCCAGATTGCTCTGCCCAAAGACTTGCAGCAGCAGTTGGCAGAGGTGATCGATCGGCTAGAGATCCAGACTGAAACTAGTCAATCGGTGACGTTAAAGCCCCGCTAGAACAGGTAGATTTGTTAAATCTTGAAACAAAACTTTGTTGCCGTCCCCCCGGTGTTAAATAATTTGTTTTTAAATAACAGTTTGGAATCAAACGCTTGTTAGAACACATCTTTATCGCAGCAATTCCCCATACCGAACCCTGGGGTTCTGGTACTGCCCTAGTCATGGTCATCTGTAATCTGGTAGCTGTAGCGATCGGCAGATTTGCCATTCAGAAACCTGGTGGTGGCCCTGATCTACCTATCGGTAAGCCCGATCTGTTTCGGAACTTCAACCTACCGGAGTTACTAGCCACTTTGAGCTTTGGGCATATTTTAGGAGTTGGTTTTGTCTTAGGACTAACTAACGCCGGAGTTATCTAACTCACTAGTTACTTAACTTGCTATATCCAGTCAATGTCATCTCTATTTAAGGAATCAATTATGTTGAGTCATGTTTTGTTAGCTGCTGCCCCGATGAGCCAAGCTTGGTCGCCAACTGTGGCGATCGTCATGGTTGTAGCCAATGTGTTAGGGGTATTGGCTGCTACTACTGTGCAAAAAAAAGCTGGCCCGCAGTTCGGCGGCATCAGCCTAGCGCAGGTTGTGGGCGGTACTTGCTTTGGCCATATTTTAGGTGCTGGAGCAATCTTGGGTTTAACTAGCCAAGGCTTTATCTAAGAATACTTAGCAAGATATTGCCAAATAAAAGCCCGATAGCTTTGCTACCGGGCCTACTATTTTTCAGGAATTATGGGTTTCTAACGACCGATCAAACGAGGGTTAGTGGCGATCGAAGTGTTAAAAGGGTTGGGCAGATCAATAGTGCTAACCGGAGTACCGACCTGAGCCCTCATCCCATCGCGATAAAGTTGCTCCATAGCCTGAGAGTCTTTGTTGTACTCGCTTTCAACGGTGGGAATATTCAACAACAACTGCGCTCCACGCCAAGTAGTCGAGTTATGAAAAATATCACCAGAATTGGCCGAAAACATTTTGTCCATTTGGTTGCCCAAGTTGTCAGCTCTAGCAGGAGCGGCGATCGAGAGGGTTACAGCGCCCAATAGTAAGCCAGCGATTTTTAATTTCATCATGTTGTTTCCTCAGTTTCTCTGGTTGGATGTTTCTTGACTTGTCTCTTGTTTTAACTTTCTGATCATGGCAGTGGCTATCAGGAATATTTTCAGGAAATCCTGTTCAGCCACAGCAGCCAATCAAGCAGGCACCCTGTTGGTCGATTAATAGTAGGATAGAAGGCGCTCTCAGCGTTCTTGATCCATATGTCTTTTCTTCCTGGGGCTATTATGCCCACACCTAACCCAACACCATCAGTACTGCGGGACTATTTATTGACCTTACTGTGCCAACTAGCTTACCAAGAAGGCGATTTTACCCTTTCTTCTGGACAAAAAAGTACTTATTACATCAACTGTAAGCCAGTGACTCTGCATCCTTTTGGCGCATTGGCTACCGGACGGCTGTTACTACCTTTGCTGGCAGCAGGCACTCAGGGAGTAGCCGGGCTAACCTTGGGTGCCGACCCGATCGTCTCTTCTGTATCAGTGGTTTCGGCTTTAGCAGAAAAACCGGTGTTTGCGCTCATTATCCGCAAAGAGGCCAAGGGTCATGGTACTCAGGCTTATATTGAAGGCCCAGTGATTGCTGGATCTAAGGTGGCAGTGCTAGAAGACGTGGTTACTACTGGCCAGTCGGCTTTAACCGCCGTACAAAGGCTGAAAGATGCTGGTTATCAGGTAGATCAAGTGATTTCTTTGGTCGATCGGCAGCAAGGTGGAGCAGAACTTTATGCCCAAGCTGGCTTGGAGTTCATCTCGCTTTTTAAGATTACTGACCTTCAGGCTAAATATCAGGATTTGGCGGCATCACCCCAGGTCGTATAGCTGTCGAAACCATGCCACAAATTTTGCAGCCTCGGGATGGGTTGGATCTAAAATTCTCTGCTGAATAGCTTGATGCAACTGCCTGCCTGGAGGTTTTTGCCAAGCTAGCCAAGTATGGATTTGGGCTTTTTGCCGATGAGATTCAATAAATGGCGCTCCGCTCTCTTTTGCTTGGTGGATTGATTGTTCTGCTAGAGACCAGAGAGCTGAAGCCGAGGTACTTGTAGGCAGGAGATACCCTAAAAAGGTTTCCAACATCCCAGGTAATTTGTTGTCTGGCATGATCCAAATCCCCACTCTGATTCCATTTTCGTCTGTAAGAATCAAACCATTCTCTGGTATGTCGTGAGGAATATTAGGCAGGCTTTTGCGACAGGCTTCTCTAATTTCGACCCATCGATCATATGGCTGCTCATCAGCATCTAGCAAAATACCTAAAGACCGAATTCCATCAGCTTTTAATTCTGTGGAGATTCGGTCAGCATTGATGATATTAGAGTAGCCTTCGCAGTCTTTCAGAAAAACCACTGGATTTTTAGTTGTGCCCCAATCAATACCATTTTCTTCAATGAGATAGGGAATTGTTCTAACTTCGTCCATGCCCTCGACGAGGAGAACATTTTGATGAATTGCCATATTTTAACGTACCTCGATGTCTGATTGAGCTGCGATAGCCATCTCTTTTCTATTGAAAGCAACACTTTTCTTTTTACCCTTTTCAATTCTTTGAATGGTAATGTCACCATTAAGAACATTTTCAAATTCAGCAACTTCTGCTAGACTCTTCCAGCAGTCGCTGTTATGAGTGGTTGCAAAAACCTGAATATCAAGCTTTTTGGCTGTCGCAAGAATCAATTTCCACAAATCTATCATGACGCTAAAATGTAATCCGGTATCAATTTCATCTATTAACAAAATACCACCAGGAACGTTAACCATTGCTAAGGTGATTTCTAGCATTCGCCAGATGCCGTAACCCATGCTACCGATCGGCACTCTTTGCTTATTCACTAATACAATAAATCCTCCATTACCATTACCTCTGTATCCTTGCGTTGCTACGGGAGCAATTCTTTCTACTCCAGGCTCGATAAATCTTAATGATTCATACAATATTTCTTCTTCTGGAGTAAGCACTATTTGATTGAATTGTGCGATAACCACATTGACATCTGATGAGACTAAAGAAACCATTGGATTGTTTTTAGGCTCTTGCTGTAGAACATGTAATATTTGATTTATTTGAATATTAAGAGGTAAGAAGAAAGAAAAAACAGAATTATCAAATCCTTTCCATTCCAAAACAGAACTCTTCCCTAGAGATTGACTGGCATCATAATTAAAGAATTTATACTGTTTATCTTCACGAACAGAATTCTCGACAAATTGTTGCAGTGTATTATTGGTCAGGCTAAAAGAAAAATCAACTTTTCCTCCATCAATATCACCAACTATTTGAAATCTACTCTCATTTTCCATTTTATGGCCATAAAAAAAATGGCTGACCTCAAAGATTTCACGATTGCCGTCTTTTTCACTCCAGTAATATTCACCTCTTCGCTCAATCACATCAATAAATGGTTTGGGATTATTGGGTGAATTAAGAATATTGATTGCTTCTAAAATAGAAGTTTTACCACTGTTATTTTTTCCAACTATTAGGTTGACTCTACCTAGTTGTGGTAGCTCAAATTCCTCAAAGCAGCGAAAATTCTCAATTTTCAGGGATTTCAGCATAATGGCTCTTATGAACTCTTTATCCCTATCATAGAACGATTTAGTCACTGGACAAGAGCCGTACTACCATAGAGCTGATTCTATGGTAGTACAGATGATTCTCAAAAAAAGTTTTAACGAAGTCTCAATCTTGCTGCACATAACACAGCCGATTTTTTGTCCTATCTGAGCCGGTAATCTAAAGTCTAGCGTCAAGCACCAGTTACTGTGATGTGAGAACTTGCCTCAAGATTAAAGAGATCCCCAAGCTCCCTCGATCGGTTATGATAATTATTAATGCTCGTGAAATTCTTCAGACAATAAATTTTTATGCTAACTCTTAAAATTGTGGTCAACGTCATAGTTGCCATTTTTCTTCTGGTATTCATTTTCGGCTTCCTTTCTAACGATCCAGCTCGTAACCCCAACCGTCGCGACCTGTCTGAATAAACTTAGCCAGTTTTTGGTCTTGTTTTATTTTAGTCTTTCAGCCTCTGCTCCCAATAACGAATGATTTCGTTAGCTGCGGCGGAGGCTATTCTTTAGCTTATTAGCCTAGTGGTTCATGGCCGATCTTCCACCTGTTTCTAGTCCTTATGTCTGCGATAGCTTTGCCACCAGCAGAGAATCCGCAAGGGGTCAAGTAATTCGCACCTGCAAGATTTCTTTGTTGAATACTGATCGAGGGGTTCCCGCAGTTCCTGCACCTAGTTTGACTACCCCCTCAGCTTTACCCCGCACCACACTTGCCCAGAAAACGCCGGTTAATAGATCTCTGGCTGGTGGCGTGATTGAACTGCGGGCGGAAGAGCAGTCTTACAATAGCCAAGAGCAAATTGTAACGGCCTCTGGTAATGTGCTGGTACGTTTTCGGAATGCGCTGTTGAAGGCCGACCAAGTAACCGTAGATATTCCCAGCCGCAAAGCAGTAGCTACCGGAAATGTCTTAATCAAACGAGGCGAACAGGTTTTACGCGGCGATAAGTTCGATTACGATTTTGGCAAAGATAAAGGAGAGGTTACTTCGGCCAGCGGTGATGTTTATCAGCCTACTCTAGAGAAAGATGTAGATATTGCTCAACCTCCAGCTTTGCCTCCCAGTGGCAGCCGCTTTCCAGAAACTTCATTGGCAGACAAGCTGGAGCGAGATCAGCCGGTCACTAAAATTGAGCGGCGAGGTGCTGCGGGCGGAGTGATTGGCACCGATCGAGAGATCGAATTTCAGCCCCCACCAGCGCCGCCAGCCAACACTATTACTCGCTTGCGCTACCGGGCTGATAAGTTAGAGTTTGATGGTAAGTTGCTGACTGGTAGTGGGGTGAGAGTGACTAATGATCCCTTTTCGCCACCAGAGTTAGAAGTACGCGCCGATCGAGCTACTTTCCAGAGTATTGGCCCGGGTCAAGATCGAGTTAATACCAATAATGCACGAGTCACTATTGAACAAAATGTAAATATCCCTTTGGTGGTGGCACAGTTTGGTTTGGGGAGAGCGGCTTTAGAAACCAATCCTTTTGGGATAGGCTTCGATAACGATGAGCGCGGGGGGTTGTTTTTTGAACGCACCCTTAAACTAGTCAATAATGATAAAATATTGTGGACTCTGACACCGCAATACTTTGTTCAGCGGGTGATTGCCCAAGATAAATTGACTAGCTTGGATTCGATCGGGGTAAAAACTGCTTTAACGA
Organism: Synechococcales cyanobacterium bin59.metabat.ball.084; assembly: GCA_013297675.1. GTDB lineage: Bacteria > Cyanobacteriota > Cyanobacteriia > Cyanobacteriales > Chamaesiphonaceae > JAAFHZ01. The sequence continues at coordinate 13,138 of JAAFHZ010000011.1, forward strand.
CTAACTTAGCACCAGGAACTGTCTTTGAAGCCAAGGCTGCCTTTACTAGCTTAGAACCCAGTGCGGTGGGTAATAACCTGCGATCGAGTTTGTCTGTTACTCAAGATGTTGATTTACCAACCGGAAAACACAAGGTAGTAGCAGATTCTGCCTATCGCGAAAGAGTTTTTAATGGCACGTTAGGCTTTCAAGATCTACAAAGCAGTTTGGGGATTGGAATCACTTCTCCCAAGATTGCCTTGGGTGATACCGGGTTTAATTTTGACTATAGCGCAGGCTTTCGACTGCTTAATGCGAGTACCGATCGACCAGGGGTAGGGGCAAGTGATAACCGGGTAAATTTAGGGCGTTTTCAAATAGCTGCAAACTTAAATAAGAGTTGGCGGTTATGGGAGGGCGTTGGCCCAGATCCCAATGAGCGATCTACTTATAATTACAGCCCGGTGCCAGTAATACCTTATTTAAATTTAAATACGGGGATCAATGCCAAAGTGGGCAGCTATACCAATGGGGATAGCCAGTCGCTCTATGGCTATGCCATCAGTTTACAGGGACAGGTTGGTCATTTTACGGCACCAGCTTTCGACTATACCGGCTTTAATGTGGGTTATTCTCAGGGCTTCTTGAGCGGTAGTTCGCCGTTTTTGTTCGATCGATTTCAAGATACGCGGGTAATTACAGCCGGTATTAATCAGCATCTTTTTGGTCCACTCAAAGCCGGGATTCAAACTTCGATTAACGTTGATACCAGTCGCTCGATTAGCACTGATTATTATTTGGAGTATAGCAGACGAACTTTTAGTATTGTGGCTCGTTACAATCCAGTATTAAGCCTGGGTTCGATCGGTTTCCGGATCAATGATTTAGACTGGCGAGGGCAGCCAGATCCGTTCTAAGTTAATCAACAAAAGCGGAGTCAGAGTCATGATCGAGTTAAAATCGATCGGCTCCTGTGAATTTTTGATATGTCTATTCTTGCTTCCTCAGATTTGTTAACCATTGCCGGACGGACTTTTCACTCTCGGTTGCTTACTGGCACTGGTAAATATCGCAGCATTGCCGATTTGCAGGCTAGTATTGTGGCCAGTGAATGCCAAATTGTGACCGTAGCAGTGCGGCGGGTGCAAACCAAAGCGCCCGGTCATGAGGGGTTAGCGGAGGCGATCGACTGGCAAAAAATTTGGATGCTGCCAAATACCGCTGGCTGTCAAACGGCAGAAGATGCCGTGCGGGTGGCGCGGCTGGGCAGAGAAATGGCCAAGATGCTGGGGCAAGAAGACAATAACTTTATTAAGTTAGAGGTGATCCCCGATGCCAAGTACTTGCTGCCAGACCCGATCGGTACTTTAGAAGCAGCCACCCAGCTAGTAAAAGAAGGCTTTGCGGTGTTGCCCTACATCAATGCTGATCCTTTGCTAGCCAAACGTTTAGAAGAAGTCGGCTGTGCGACAGTGATGCCTTTGGGTTCCCCGATCGGTTCTGGCCAGGGGATTCAAAATACGGCCAATATTCAGATCATTATTGAAAATGCCGGAGTGCCGGTGGTAGTAGATGCGGGCATTGGGACTCCTAGTGAAGCGGCTCAGGCGATGGAAATGGGGGCAGATGCGGTGTTGATTAATACGGCGATCGCCCAGGCTCAAAATGCGCCAGCGATGGCAGAGGCGATGGGGTTAGCGACTAGGGCGGGGCGGATGGCTTACTTAGCGGGGCGAATTCCGTTGAGATCGATCGCTAATGCTAGCTCCCCGCTTACCGGCATTATTGCGAGTAAGACGGTGTAATTTGCTGTTACGATAAATATTTTTAGTGTGTTTTGGGCTTGACACAGGGATAAGTGCTTATATAGTCTTGGGAAAATTAAAATCAGTGTTGCTGCGATGAATTTATTTTGGGTCTATGACATTCCTAGTGTGGTATTTGCCAATTTGGTGATGGCCTCTTTTGTCGCTATTGCCGTGATTGGTCAGCGGTTATCCCGGCGCTGGGTGAAACGAATTGCTGGCAGTGATGGTGCTTACAATGAGTTGGTTGGCACTACCTTGGCCACTGTAGGCGTTTTCTTTGGCATTACTCTGGGCTTGATTTCGGTAGGTGCCTGGGAGAATTTTACTGATGTAAATTTGAATGTCAACCAGGAAGTGTCAATGATTAATGTTTTGTATCGATCGGCATCACTTTACCCTGAACCAAATAGTACTGAGCTGAAACAAAGCCTCAAAGAGTATGTACATTTTGTAATTAATGATGAGTGGCCTTCTCAACGTAAGGGAATTGTACCAAAAGGCGGAACAGATAAAGTAACAGCGTTTCAGAAAAAATTGTATGCTTATGAGCCAGTCAGTGAAAGTATGAAATCAGTTCATTCTGAGACAATTGCTAGTTTTAATGAAATGATTAAACTGCGCCGCAGTCGGCTACAACGGGTTACTGCTGGTTTACCAGAGACTCTGTGGCTAGTGATTATTTTTGGTTCTTTAATCAATATTGTAATTCCTTGGTTTTTGGTATACGATCGGCAGTTTATTCAAGATCTTATGATTGTTTTGATGGCAGCCACGATTGGGCTGTTAGTTTTCCTGATGGCAGCTATGGATTACCCATTTCGCGGTGAGTTTAGTGTTAGCACCGATAGCTTTGTCTTGATGTATGAACGAATGAAACTTTAATAAAATTAGCGTATTCTATGTAACAAAAACATCATTAAGAAAAATGAACATAAAATGAATGATTTGTTTGACAGTAGCCACATTGTAGTACATATAATTGAAAAAATTAAAATTAAAGTTATATATCTACCATGAATTTATTTTGGGTTTATGATTTACCAAATTTAGTGTTTGCTAGTTTGGTAATGGCTTCTTTTATTGCGGTGGGCTTAATTGGTCAGCGGTTATCGCGGCGGTGGGTAAAGCGGATTGCTGGCAGTGACGGCCAGTATAATGATTTAGTTGGTACTACTCTGGCAACAGTAGGCGTATTTTTTAGTATTACATTGGGTTTGATTTCCGTAGGAGCTTGGCAAGATTATGCTGATGTTAATGCTATCGTGAATCAAGAAGTTTCTTCTATTAATGTTGTTTATCGTGCGGTGTCTTTGTATCCAGAGAAAGAAAGACCTGCTTTGAAAAGCACTTTAAAAGAATATGTACATTATGTAATTGATGAAGAATGGCCATCTCAACGCAAAGGTATTGTGCCTAAGGGGGGAACAGAGAAGTTGACAGCATTTCAAAAAAATCTTTATGCCTATGAGCCGGTAACTGAAAGCATGAAAGCAGTTCACTCTGAAACGATCGCCGCCTTTAATGATCTCATTAGAGAGCGTCGTTCTCGGTTACAAAAGGTGACAGTTGGTTTACCTGCTACCCTATGGCTGGTGGTCATATTTGGGTCAATATTAAATTTAATTATTCCCTGGTTCTTGGTATACGATCGGCAGTTTATTCAAGACTTGATGATTGTATTGATGGCCGCAACCATGGGGATATTGGTGTTCTTAATGGCAGCGATGGACTATCCATTCCGAGGAGAATTTAGTATTAGTATTGATAGTTTTAAATTGATGTATGAACGAATGAATCTCCATTAAATTTTACGTTGTGCCATTAATGCTGCTAACTGAGTCAACAGTTGAGCCTGCTGTTGTTGATTGTCGGTCAGTTGCTGAATAACTGTTTCAATCTGCTGTTCCCGACTGGGTAAGCGCATTTTACTTAGTATTCCACCAGATTGCATTAAGCCCAGCAGTTTTAGTGGGCTGCGCAGCACCCAGATCCAGCCTTGCTGCACTCCCCGCCCTAATGCGCCCAGCAGACCCCAAAACAGGACGATCAAGATCAGTATCAGCAACAAGCTCAGCCATAGATTGGTCACAATCCAGCCCAATGGCCAGTGACTTTGCAGCCAATCTCTAATGGATGAATCGATCGCTTCTTGCACAGACTTGGATAAATCCATGGTCGCCCTCCTTTAAACATCAGATACCATCTGGTTTTCCTGACGTAGATAGGCTTCAATGAAGTCATCTAAATCACCATTCATGACATCTTGTACCGCGCTAGTTTCTACGCTGGTACGCAGATCTTTGACCATTTGGTAAGGCTGAAACACATAGTTGCGAATTTGGGTGCCCCAGGCTGCTTCCACAATATCACCGCGAATTTCGGCAATTTCTTGAGCTTTTTGCTCTTGGGCAATAATCAAGAGCTTGGCTTTGAGAATTACTAGGGCTTTTTCTTTGTTTTGTAACTGGCTGCGCTCTTGGGTACAGCGTACTGCAACCCCGGTGGGTTTATGCACGATTCGTACAGCCGTTTCGACTTTGTTCACGTTTTGGCCACCTTTGCCGCCAGCGCGGGTGGTAGTAATTTCTAGATCGGTATCAGGAATATCTAAATGCACCGACTGGTCAATGAGGGGCATGACTTCCACTCCAGCAAAGCTGGTTTGGCGTTTGTCGTTGGCGTTGAATGGTGAGATGCGCACCAGGCGATGGGTGCCTTTTTCGCTCTTCAGATAACCATAGGCGTAGCGACCAATCACTTCGATCGTCACCGATTTTAAGCCAGCTTCTTCTCCTTCAGAGATTTCGTCGATTTGCACCTGGTATTTGTGCTTTTCTGCCCAGCGCGTATACATGCGCAGCAGCATCTCTGCCCAATCTTGCGCATCGGTGCCACCGGCTCCGGCATTGATGGTTAGCACTGCACCTTTGGTATCGTAAACTCCTGAGAGTAGCCGCTCTAGTTCCCAGCGATCGAGTTCTTCGGTGAGCTGTCGTAGATTTTGGTCGGCTTCTGTTAACAGCAGGTCGTCGTTTTCGATCGACAATATTTCTAAGGCTGCTCCGGCATCGGCTAGGTCAGATTTCCAGCGCTCGAACTGCTCTAGGCTAGATTTCAAGTCATCCAGGTTTTGCAGGGTGGCTTGGGCGGTGGTGCGATCATCCCAAAAGTCGGGTTGAGCGGCCACTTGTTCTAGGTCGGCAATGCGGGCTTGGAGAGTGGGCAAGTCAAAGATAGTCTTGGGTTTTACCCAAGCGATCGCCCAATGTGTCAATGTCTCGTTTGATATCTACTAAATCGATCATAGGTTTAATGACTAGTTTCCAGCTTCCCCTAAATTCTACCTTTGAAGGAGAGCTTCTTCCATCCTACACCATTCGTATTAATCGATGCTGTGTAATTCTTTGATTAGATAATATTGTTAGAACCTTTCGTGCGACGCTGATATTCATTCCAAGCTTTCTTGATTTTTCTTTCCCAGCGCAACGTGAAAGGAGAGTAGACAGATTTATAAAAGACTTTTCTTTCTGAAACTTGATCGTGAATCATTACTTTAGGGTGAGTTAATGGTAAAACCATCTCCTGAGTAAGCTGCTTAGATAATGGATCTTTGGAATTTTTGGTGTGAGTGGCATCATCAGTAAAACCTAAATTAGAAATTAAATTGGTACTAGGAATAATATTCAACCAATTATTTATTAAAGAAGCAAAGGTTAGCTGGTAATCCCAAGCATTAAAGTATCCATCATATTGATAATCAAAGATACTTGTCCAAGTTTTCACTTCAATATCATGCTTGAAAATATCTTTTAATCTGCCACTATCGCGTACTTCTGGCCACAAACTAATATCAAAATCGTAGGCTTCCCAAGTTCTCCGCCAGGTTGCCCAGCCCCAAATATAAGGAATATTAGAATAATAGTAACTATCTGAACTGCGGCGATAACCAAACAAGTTGTTGTGGCCGGAGATAATTCCAATGCGTCGATCGTCTCGGTATCTTTCTAGCAAGCTTTCACAATAAGGAAAAAAGCTGGGATGGGGTAAACAATCATCTTCTAAAATTATTGCTTCTTCTACCAATGAAAAGACCCAATCTAAACCGCTAGCTACTCGGTACTTACAGCCCATATTTTTTTCGGCATAGTTAGTATGCACATCGCAAGGCCAATCTACCTGATCGACGATCGATCGCACTGCTTGGCATTTTTCTAAATCTTCTGGTCGATCGGCTCGTGGCCCATCCGAAATAATAAATAGCTGGGATGGTTGAGCTTGCCGGATGGCGGCAAAAACCTGGGCAGTAGGGTCGGGGCGATTAAAGACAATTAAGGCTATGGGCGTATTCATAAATACTCAACAAAATGATGACGATGAAAACAGTGAGAACAAACTAATATAAAGGCTTATATTTTTAGCCACAGATATTTCTTATCTAGCATATAGCTGATAGTAGCAACATTTTGATTGATTCGATCGCGCCAATCACGGCGCATTTTTTGACCACTGAATCCTTCAATAGCAGTACAGACTAAGCTATGTTTAAATCTTTGACAAGTCCCGGCATCGGTTGACTTTAAGCATTTATGAAGAGCCTTTTCAATAAACCAACCAGTTCGATCGTCACATTCTTGATATAGTCCAGCTATTTGTTGTTGATAATAAGTAGTAGTTACACAAAATATCGCTGGCTCAGTAAATTCAGATAGTCGATATTGATTTATCAATAAACTTGCCATAGAATTATGACAGCATTCAGTCAAAATTTCTTGGATATTTTCATAGATATATCTACCAGTGATTTTTAAGATTTTAGCAGGCGCAGCAGGTTCAGTATTTAACCAGTAATCAAGCATCTCAAATTCTTGAAAGCCCCGCCCTTTCTCTGGGAATGCCGATACTGGTATTTTCTTGATAAATGTATTAGTAAGGTGTTGAAAGTCAGGATCTTCTAGCAACGAGTAAGTAGAGTTCTCCAAGAAATATACTGGAGCAAATTGACTATAAAACTTAATTGCTGTTAGATACTCGCTTCTTCTAACCAGGGGATCACGATGTTGGAGTTGATTGGTAGTATTAGGAATAATTGTTCCGGTTAGCACGATCGCAACTGTATTTAAAGAGCTATTCATAAAAAAATATGTTTTCAAGATATCAAACAAACTACAGCTATTTAATAAGCAATCTCCACACAATCAAAAAAACTTTTACTTAGTGCTGCCTCCGGCTCCATTATTTGCTGAGCATCGACCAAGGGAATGAAGGGAATATCACCCAAAAAAGCTGCCCACAAAGAAAAACTACTAGGAGGTGACATAATGACATCACATAAAGAGAGCTGGGCGATACTTTCTATATAATGCCCGTTACTACTCGCAATTCCAGTGGTGAAGTGAATATTGTGATTGGTAAATTTCTTTAAATCTTGAGGTGTATCAGAAGCCACGATAAACCCTACTTCACCTCGATCTTGAAATACTATGCTTAACTGATTAATCCATTGAGAATATTGTTCGATCGAAAAGTAATATTGACCATCTTTCCATAACTTATAATCTCCTTGTCGAATCATGACACCCACAAGGAAATTGTATCTTTGGCGTTTGTCCACAACAAAAGAGCGACTTATATCAAAATACTTGCTCCGCACTTTTAACGCCTCTCTAATTGTGTCTTGATGCTTTTCTACTAATTTCCAATCACAAATACCCCAACCCGAAAGCACGGTAATATTAAATTTATTAATTATATTCGCGCTTATCGGATCTGCTAGATTCAGAGCTGGCAATTTTTGAGCTAGCAAAAACCTCTCATCTACCCAGGATTTCTCCACGCAAATCGACTGCATACCATAATATTTGGCCAAAGGATTACCCGCAATTAAATACAGAGCGTGAATAATCAGGTTCTTGGCCACGCTATCATTTTTAATATATAGTCTGCTACAGCAAAAACATAATATTCGATAGAAAAAATGTTTTTGACTGGATTTACTGCAAATAGCATTCTGCTGTCCAATTTCTAATAAATCAGCATACTCCCAGCAAGCCATATTCACGAAATCAATATTTTTATGTTCCAATGCAAATGATAATAATTGTGCGTAAGAAAACATCTGATTACCAAATCTTCCACCGCCATGGGTGAAGACAATCATATTGCTGTTGATATTACTAGACTGAAGCAAACTAGAATTTGTTTTCATGCTGATTTTAATGAGATCACCAGAAACCAGGAAAAATCCAAGCTCTCATTGTCAAGGATATCGTACTTTATTGACCAGTAGCTGGTCAATAAAGTAAAAATTATCATCATGCCTATCCTTTTTATAGTAGTATTGGTGGGCTGCTTGACTCATTTGTAAATTTTGATCAAAGAAAAATGTCCATCTTAAAAAAAATTTTGTTTAAACCATTTGATAATAGAATTATTCAAGAGATCCTAGAATGGAATATTTCCACATCCTTGTATCTAATGGGAGTTGGTGCAGGAGCTGATGTATCAGCTAGTGGCGAAAAAAGTGTATTTAACTTTATTAAAAAGAAGTTGCCAGCACCCTACTGTTTTTTCGACGTAGGAGCAAACAAAGGACAGTTTTTAAAGCTTTTATTAGATGGCTTTAAAGGGAATGATTTTACGGTTCATAGCTTTGAGCCAGGTGCAGAAGCCTATCAGGCTCTACTAAAAAATCATCCCAATGCTTCACAAGTGAAATTTAATAATTGTGGCATAGGCTCTGAGCAAGGCCATACCACATTATACTACGATCAACCTGGCTCTGGAGTGGCATCTTTAACTAAGCGCCGATTAGATCACTTCAATGTAAACTTTGATCAATCCGAAACTGTCCAAATAGAAACAGTCGATGATTATTGTCTAAAAAACAACATTGACCATATTCATTTACTTAAAATAGACATCGAAGGACATGAATTAGATGCTTTAGCTGGTTCCCATAGAATGATCGAGAGCCAATCGATCGATGTCATCACTTTTGAGTTTGGTGGTTGTAATATAGACACAAGATCTTTTTTGCAAGATTTTTGGTATTTCTTCATGGCCGCAAAAATGGATGTTTTTAGAATCACACCAACTGGATATCTGTTTCAAATCAAATCTTACCGAGAAATTTATGAACAATTTAGAACAACTAATTTTGTGGCTGTCAGCAAAAGGCTCAAGATGAAGACCCTCATAGAATTATCATAGTCCTAATTTTGTGGATATCTATAGTGGTGTGAGAAATCAAAAAGTCCTCAAAATAATGCCACCCCAAATAAATTATTTGTGGGTGGTACTATTAACGGATTGTCAGCAATTGAACACTAAGCTACAGCTTCTTCTTTGGCAGGCTCAGCCTCAACAGTTTCATTCAAAACCACTGGATTCAACTTAGCCTTAGCTTCTAATGCCAAGAAGTCAGCCAACTGAGCTTCGATCTCCCGGCGCACAATGATTCGGTAATCCACAAAGTGTTCAGCCAAAGCACAAGTAGAAAGATAGCTACTTAGACCGCCTGGATTTTGCCGAATCATGCCGATCAAATTGCCCCAGAACTTAAAGCGAGTTTTTCTGACCAATCCTTGTCGCCAGCAAATCACAAACAGAGCACGAATCGTTACCCACTCAATTTTTTTCTTGGTGGAGTTTTCTTTGTTGGGATAGGTGGCTTCACCCAACATCAAGAAGTGGCGATAGGTTCTGTCTAAGAACTTCTCAGGGTCGTATAAATCCCAGAAAGCTTGAATATATTCGGTGGCAATATCTTCTAGGGGGCGAGTGGGAATATAGTTCATTAAAGAAGTCTGAGAACCAGCGGTAAGCACCGACTGATCGCGCAGGCGATTTTCTTTGGCGAGGCGGTGCCACAAAGCTGTATCTGGTAAAGCTTGCAACATGCTAAACAAAGCGGTAGGAATCGCGGTTTTTTCTACGAAATTCACAATTCTTTGACCAGCGCCTTTCTTTTCGCCATCAAAGCCAATAATGAAACCAGCCATTACTCGAACGCCGGACTTAGCAATTTTTTCTACCGACTCACTCAGGGAGTCGCGGGTATTTTGGAACTTCTGAGTTAAAGCCAAGCTTTCCTCGTCAGGTGTCTCAATGCCTAAGAACACCGCCCCAAAGTTACACGCCACCATCATATCTAATAACTCTTGGTCGTTAGCCAAATCTACTGAAGCCTCGGTGGCAAAGGAGAAAGGGTAGCCATGCTTCACCATCCAAGGCTGGAGCTGCTTCAAGAACAGCTTCACGTTGCGCTTGTTACCAATAAAGTTGTCATCCACCATGAAAATAGTGCGTCGCCAGCCCAGGTCATACAAACATTGCAGTTCAGCCAAGAGCTGCTCAGGGTTCTTGGTGCGAGGTTTACGTCCGTAGAGCACAATAATATCGCAGAACTCACATTGGAAGGGGCAGCCCCGTGAGAACTGTACCGACATTTCGTTATAAGCATCGAGCTGCAATAGGTCGAAGCGAGGAACTGGAGTAGTGGTAACATCGGGCTTTTCGCCATTTTTAGCACGGAAAACACCAGATTTTTCGCCTTTGTTGACGGCTTCTACGAACATTGGCAAGGTCATTTCGCCTTCGTCCAAAATCAGGAAGTCGGCACCAACTTCAAGCACTTCATGAGAAAGGGCGGTAGGGTATGGGCCGCCCACTGCCGAGAGCTTGCCCCGGCGCTTACACTCTTTGATCATATCCAGCATGTCTTGCTTCTGGACGATCATCGCGGACATAATGACTACTTCTGCCCACTCCCATTCTGCTTCGGTCACATCACGGACATTGCGATCGACCAACTTAAAATTCCACTCTTGGGGCAATATTGCGGCAACTGTCACCAACCCGAGCGGCGGCAACATTACTTTTCGATCGATTAAGTCCAACAATTTCTCAAAAGACCAAAAGCTCTTAGGAAAGAGGGGATAAAGCAGTAATACGTTCATCTGGATATCACACCGATATAAAGAACTGAAGGCTTAAGACATCTTAACACAGCAACGATTATGACCGCTGCCCTGGTTCCCAGACGGGAACGAGGCAATTTAGTTGCCCACAAGTATTATTCTTCCCCAAAAATCACTCCTCGGGCAGATGCTGCTGAATTTGCTCATGCTCTGGACATTCGTCGGTGACATTGATTTCGCTGCCGTTGCGTCGTACCGAAGAGAGCTTGCGCGAAACTGAGCCGATGCTTTCGAGGCGAATCATTTCTTCCCAGGAGCTGATTTCGTCGTCTTCTTCGTTTTCGTACTTGATGGTGACTAGGTCGCCTTCTAGTTCAATTATGCGGGCGCGTTCGATCCAGCGCTGTTGATCGCGCAGAAAAATAGATACCTCATGACCATTGCAACACAATTGCGAGATCTTGCGGTGTAGCATGGTTGACTGCTCCTACACTGTATATATGATCGAACCTTTAAAAATTTTTGCAAAAACTTGTTTGCAAAAATTCTAGGGGCTAATTCAATTTTACTCGCTCTGAGTCAGATTCGGAAAAATTCATTCACCAAAACTCCCCAAAACTCCATTATGTTTACAATCAACTCCGCTCAGGATCTATATCTCACCTACAGTCTCACCAATGACCAAAAGAATCATTGCCTGCAAATCGTGCCCGAGCGCGGCGGCATTGTGACTAGCTGGGTGATTGATGGTAAAGAGCTGTTTTACATGGATAAAGAGCGCTTTACTGACCCGCAGCTCAGCGTGCGGGGCGGCATCCCGGTATTATTTCCCATCTGCGGCAATTTGCCAGAAGATACTTTTACGGCTGGCACTCAACAATATAAGCTGAAGCAGCATGGTTTTGCCAGAGATTTACCCTGGGAAGTAGTCAGACAGGGAACTACCGCTGATCAGGCTAGTTTGACTGTGGCTCTGACTAGTAATGCCGATACTTTGGCGGTGTATCCATTTGAGTTTTTGGTGGAGTTGAAATATATTTTCAGCGGCGACCAGCTAGAGATTGCCCAGCGAGTGACTAACCAGGGGCGTGACATGATGCCGTTTTTGATCGGCTATCATCCCTATTTTGCGGCTACTGATAAGCCGGGGTTAAAAATTGATATTCCTAGTACCCATTTCCAAGAAAAAACTGGCGAACCACAGCCTTTTAGCGGCAGTTTTGATTTTGGGGGCGGTGAAATTGATGTAGCGCTGAGTAATTTGAGTCGCTCTAATGCCAGTGTAACGGAGGCAAATGGCGATAAGATCACCACTAGCTGGAATTATGCCAATGGTCATGTGGTGTTTTGGGCGGTGCCCGGAAAGGACTTTTATTGTTTGGAGCCTTGGACTGGTTTGCGCAATGCGATGAATACTGGGAAAGATTTAATCAAGTTAGCGCCCGGTGAGACTTGGCAGCACAGCGTAACATTGAAGTTTGATAAAGCTTAATCAATAAAAAAATATCCCGACCACCTACGCGAAAGGTGGCCGGGTATTGTTTGAGCGGAAGCTCTGAATCGAGATTAACGGAAGCGCTTTTTGCGACGAGCAGCGACGGCTTTGCGCTTGCGCTTTTCTTGGGGAGTTTCAAAATGACGATTTTTCTTTACGTCTGCCAAAATACCTGCTTTCGATACCTGGCGCTTGAAGCGGCGTAATGCCGAATCGATACCTTCGTTTTCACCTAATACTACTTGGGTCATCCTTACTCCTGATGTGTGTATACCCTATATATTGCAAATTGGGCTTTGCTATCATATCACCAAAAGGCGATCGATGTCATTCCCCAATTCATTAAATTAGAACAAATTAGCAAACTCATACATCCGGCGCATTGTGGCCAACAGCTTGGGCGCATAGCTGCCATCGGTAGACCAGCGGGTGGCCAACTGGCGCACGGTGGGGGCTACGCCTCGGCGAACTGTAAAAAAGCGGGGAGACGTAATAGCTTGTTGTAAATCGGCGGTGCTGGCGTAAGCTTTGAGCTGCTGCACATGGGCACGGACTCCCGATTGGGGATTAGCAAAATGTGCCCAGTCTGCATCACTACCGCCTAAGCTGGCGAAGTTGTTTTTGCTGGCTGGTAGCGCTTCGCTGAAATGTAGGAACCTTGTTTCCATGCACATTTGGACAAAAGCCATATCCCAATTGATGCCTTCGATCGAGCATTCATCAAAGTAAAGCTGGGGTAGATTGGCTAACTCGGGGGGCACGTTAGCATTGTTGGCTGCCAAGAAAGCTTGAAGCTGCTCTGGGGTAGTTTGGCCCGTGCCCACAATGCGCTCCATTTCGTCGAGCGTGATCGGGAGCTGAGAGCGGATTTGGAAAGTTCGGCCCAAGCCGGGAGTCACCGAAATATGGAAATCGCGCAGTTCGATCGACTTAACATAAATCACACCCCGGTAACGAATGCGGCGCACTAAAGGGTTTCCGGCTACGTTGGCGCTGAGTCGATCGGCTAGGTCAATGGGGATATAGACGTTGCCGTTAATCAAAATCCCGTGCTCGGGATAGGGTTCACCGTTTACTTGCAGTTCGATCGGCAGATAATCGGGGGCTTTGCTAGAACCACCGGCCATATCGCGGTTCCAAGCTGCCAGAGCGTCGGCGATGCCCAATGCCACTTCTCGGCGGTACTGCTGCTGAGCGGAGCGGTCTTGAGTGGGGATATTTAGACCAATTTCCATCAGCAAAGAGGGAATCCCTAAGCGCCGACAAAACGCGAGGCTACCTAGGGCGCTGGAACTATCGGGTTTGACTCCCAAATTGGGCATATCGTTGAGCCTACCGCAAAAAGCCGTCAGCATCATTTGAGCGTGGTTTTTGCGTTCGCCGTTTTTGCTGATATAAAAAACGCTGGCTCCCTGTACTCCGGCCTGGGCATAGGCATCGGCATGAATTCCTAGGGCTACATCGTTGGTGTGGGCGCGTCGATCGATCCAGTCGATGGTTTGTTGGACACGCTCAAAATCGGGCACCGAAATTACTTCAAAGTTACGCCCCCGCAGCTCCGCTACAGCCAAATCTCTCAGCAGTAACATCTCTGGGGCTTCGGTGGTGGCGCTGAGTGCAGAGTTTGGTTCTTGTCCACCCATCTCGATGCCGCCATAGGTGGCTGCAATAAAAATCCTGGCCATATTTGCCGATCCTCAAAAATTTTTTAGAGAAAGATACAAAACTTTGTCTGAAAAAACGTGATCTTTCAGCATTCTGGTAGTGTCCTTGTGCTAGATTATCACTCAATTGCTGAGTATCGATATATCGTACATTTCGCTGAAAATTTTAATCTGATGGCTATTCAGTCATTTTTGGGGTTGATTTGGCCGGATTTGGTTGTCGATTGGTTTATTCGATCAATTTGCCATCGGGTTACTTGTACTGAGAAAGCTGGATGCTACTTAGGTGGATCATAGACAATGACATGGATATTTTGGGCAATCAAAACACGATCAATAATTTCCTCCACTTTTGTCCAATCTCCTCCAGCGAGTCCACATCCTATTCTGGGCATATGAACAGATGCCATATTGCTTTTGGTAAAGTCAGCAACCTCAACTAATCCTGATTCTATAGCAGAGTAGCGAACCGGAGGAGGATCAGTCTTTCTCCGGCGAATTCCTGTTTGCCCAATCACGTTGGCCACAAAAATGCTTTCTTCTACCTGTACAAACTGAACCTTACCTAACTCAAAATCAGAGCCAGACTTAGACCAATCTTTATAAGATTTTTCTGGCTCCTTCCATCTTTTGGATAAAGCTAAGACAAAACCAGCACCCCAAGCACCAATATCATTACAGACGTGTACTATTAACTTTTTACCTTCACCAACTGGAGCCGTTGCATCCCCAGTCATATAAAAAATTTCACTGCTTGGCATACATGTTCCATATTTGATCAAATTTTTCTGAAGAAATTACTTCGGGCAGAAAATTCTGATTGATACCAATTTCTTCAAGACTACCCACAGATTCCCATGTTAATAATGTCTTCCCATTATTTGTATTTTCATCTGCCCATCCCACAGAGCCATCTCTAAAAATTTCGACTCTCCTTTTTTCAAAACGAAGATCATCTAATTCATGATACATTTCCACTGGTATGGAATCCTCTTCATTATTCACTTTGACGAACAAATAATTCATGGGTGTTAATATTCCTGAACTTACAACATTGGACACAAGCTTGTAACATCGAGAGAATTAAAGATTTAATTAGTGCATCCTATACCTTTAAAAAAGACCGAGATCTTGGCTGAGTAATGGTTTAGCTCCAAAAACCTTATTGAAAATTTTTGATCCATTACTCGCTTTTAAACAAAGGAGACTGCGACCTTTGAAGTCTAAAAATCCCTAATGATTTCTGGTTATACTCCTAGATCAATTCTTTCCGCTGCTGACAAGTCTCTTTGATATATCTAATGGAGAATCATTGAGTGCCACAAAAACATTCTCTCTACCCTTGACTACATTTAATCCTTTGACATTAACTCCAATATAGTATTCAAACTTAGGCCCCTGAAAAGGAATTCTGATGAAAGTTGCTGATAAAGAAGCCGAACTCTTTGTCCCAGGCAATATGTCTGAGAAATACTGACCATCACCATACCTAGCATCTTTCGGATTGTTACCTATTAGAGACGGATTTATTTTTTTGCTGCTTAGTATTCCATCATGTCCAGCTTGACTGGTATAATGATAGAGAACATCTGGTACCTGAGCGACAGTGATTGCAGCTTGGGATAAAGATATGACAATTCCCAAGATGACACTAAAACATACGGCTAGTAATCTTTTATTCATTATTTTTCCTTGTTGTTAGATATATAGTTGAATAAAGACGAAGCTTAGCAAAGTAGTCAAGAAAAGTCAATCATCTCCAAATATCAATGTCAGAAATTTCAACCCAAATTGGCAAATTTGGACATCCGGCACATCGTGGCTAAGAGCTTGGGTGCATGGCTGCCAGCGAGAGCATTGGCAATCCCCAATCTACCTCCCGACGGTATTGCTGCTGAACCGGATGATCTTGAACTGGCAAATTCAGACCAACTTCTAGTAAAAGAGAGGGAATACCCAAGCGCCGACAGCAAGGAAGACTGTCTAGAGCACCGGCATTATTAAAAATCTTTTAGAGAAAGATACAAAACTTAGTGTGAAAAAAGCGCGATCTTTCAGAATTCTGGTAGTGTCCTTGTGCTAGATTATCACTCAATTGCTAAGTATCGATATATCGTATATTCCGCTGAAAATTTTAATCTGATGGCTATGCAGCCATTTTTCAGGGTGATTTGGCGGGGGCTGGTGAATCATCACTGCTCGAAATATCGAAAAATCAATTAAGGTGATTTCCCTATAATCAAAGTTCCATCCCGTCTCGACTATTTAATTGGCTGAGCGGATTCAAAGACAGCGGCACACTCCTTTTGGGAAATTACCTAACGCCGCTCTGAAACTTATCTGCCCTGCGATCGAAAATGCATATCAAGCGCGTCGAACTATCTCACTTCAAATCTTTTGGCGGCACTACGGCGGTGCCGATTTTGCCCGGTTTTACCGTGGTATCAGGGCCGAATGGCTCTGGCAAATCGAATATTTTAGATGCGCTGCTGTTTTGTTTAGGCTTATCTAGCTCTAAGGGGATGCGCGCCGATCGGCTGCCCGATTTGGTGAACCATAACAATGGCAACAAGGGCACCAGAGAAACGATTGTCACTGTGACCTTTGACCTGACTGAAGAAGGTGCTGAGCAGCAGCCTGATTGGTCTGTAACCCGCCGCTTGCGAGTGAACGCCCAAGGCGGTTACACCTCTAATTACTATATAAATGGTGAGCCTTCCACTTTAGGAGAGCTTCATGAGAAGCTAAACGTACTGCGGATTAACCCCGAAGGCTATAACGTAGTGCTACAAGGGGATGTCACCAGTATTATTTCGATGAACTCCCGGGAGCGCCGAGAAATCATTGACGAAATGGCGGGCGTGGCGGCGTTCGATCGCAAGATTATCCAAACCAAATCGACCCTGAATGAAGTGGGTGAAAAGACCGATCGCTGTCATATTGTGGTGACAGAATTAAATGCTCAAAGAGAGCGACTATCGCAAGATCGGTTGAAGGCAGAGAAATATCAAAAGCTGCGCAATGAGCTGCAAGATATCACCCTGCAAGAAGCGATTCTCAAATGGCAGTCGTTACTGCAACAGCAAACTAAGCTGCAAGCCGATATTCAAACCAGCGAAACCCACGCCACCGAAATGCAGGCTAGCTTAGTGGCGATGCATACCGAGCTAGAAGCTGGGGCGACGGAATTAGCAGCTTTGAATCAGCAGGTCAAAGCCATGGGCGAAGAACAACTCGTAGCCACCCAAGGAATTCTGGCCAATCACCAAGCCGAAAAGCGGCGTTTGACTCAGCAGCAGGAAGAGTTAAAAACTGCTGTCCAGAGTAACCTGGCCAGCCAAAATCACAACCGGGAGCAGTTAGCACAGCAGCAACAAGAATTCCAGGCCGTATGTAATGAGATCGATCGGCTGCAACAGCAAGAACTCAAAACTCTCACCCAAAGCCGCGATGCCGCCCGCAACTTATTAGAAATCACCAAAGAAAAATCTAGCTCTTTGGCTGCTAGCTCCAGCTATGCGGTTCAACAGCAGACCCAGCTAGCCAAACAAA
Organism: Synechococcales cyanobacterium bin59.metabat.ball.084; assembly: GCA_013297675.1. Taxonomy (GTDB): domain Bacteria; phylum Cyanobacteriota; class Cyanobacteriia; order Cyanobacteriales; family Chamaesiphonaceae; genus JAAFHZ01. The sequence continues at coordinate 30,554 of JAAFHZ010000011.1, forward strand.
TTGAGGCTCTCTTAGAATCTACTGGTAAACAGCAAACTTCCCAAGCCGAGTTGACCGAGCGCCAGAAACAGCTCGGCAGTCGGGTGGCCGAACAGCAGCAAACCTTGGCAGAGCTAATGCCAGTTTTGGCAGAGAAACAGGCCGAGCAGCCTCGGCTATCTAAAAAGCTAACTGGGTTTTTAGCCGAAATGGCCGACTTAGAAAGTCGCTGCAAAGCCTTAGAACAAAACCTGCAAACCCAGCAAGAAACCCAGTCGCGTCTCCAGCAAGAGCAGCGAGACAAAGAGCGCCAGCTTGATAAGTTGGAGGCTCAATCTCAGATGGAGCAAGAAGTCCAGGGGACATTTGCCACCAAGGTAATTAAAGATGCCAAGTTATCTGGAGTCCATGGATTAGTTGCCCAACTGGGTGTGGTAGATGGTCAATATCAACTGGCTCTGTCGATCGCTGCCGGTGGCCGCATGGGTAACTTGGTGGTCACAGATGATCGGGTAGCTGCCGAAGCGATCGAAATCCTCAAGCAAAAACGGGCAGGGCGAGCGACCTTCTTACCCTTAAACAAAATCAACGCCCAAAGAATTTCTGAAAACAACAGTCTGATGAGCGCCCCCGGATTCATCGACTATGCGGTGAATTTGGTAGGCTTTGATGATAAATACGACAAGATTTTTAACTATGTGTTTGGCAGCACCGTGGTCTTTCGGGATCTGCAACAAGCCCGCGCTTTTGTGGGCAAACAGCGGATCGTCACCCTGGCCGGAGAATTACTAGAATCTAGCGGTGCCATGACCGGTGGCAACATCAACCAAAAAGCCACCCTGCAATTTGGTACCGGCGAATCTAGCGAATCTGCCGAAATTGCCAATTTGCGGGAGCGTCTCAAGGCGATCGACAACATCTTGCAATTGGGGAGAGAATCGATCGAAAAAGACAGTATTAACCTGCGCCAAACCAGCGCTCAGCTTGCCGAAATCCGCCAGCAGCAGCGCATTAGCCAAATAGAATTCGATCGGCTGACCCAAGAAATTGCTCAACTCACTCAACAGCAAGAAAACCTGCAAAGCCAGCAGCAGGCAGCTCAACAAGAACTAGCTCAAACCACCAACGCTCTGCAATCAGTTAGTCAAGGCGGTGATCAAGGACAAGAGCTGGCCGATTTGCGCCAAGAATTGGCCGAACTAGAAGCTAGCGGCATTCATGGAGAATGGCAAACCATTCAATCGGCAATTCGTCAGCAGGAAGTAGATCTACAACAGAAGGAGCGAGAACTGACTACCGCTCAGAGCAAGCTGACTGAAATTGAACAGAAAAATATTCTCGGTCGAGAAAAAATCGCTGAGTTAGAGCGCCGCTATCTGGAATATCAAACCCAGGCAGATCAGCAGCAAGCCCAGACTCTCAAGTTACAGCAAGACTTGGCAGCGATCGAGCAAGAAATTGTCACCACCCAGGCCACTTTAGCCCAGCTCGAACAGCATCTGGGAGCCGAAAAAGCCAAGCGCGACCTAGCCGAACAAGCCCAGCGCCAACTGCAAACCCGCCAGCAAGAGCGCCAGTGGGAACTGCAAAAGCTCCAAGAGCAGCAGGCTCAGCAAAAGCAATCCTTGGTAGATTTAGGGATCGCCATTCAAACCCAGCAAGCAGAGCTGCCCCCGGAAACCGAATTGGTGCCCGCAGAGCAGCCGATCGATCCCGAAACGCTCTTTACCCTGCAAAACCAAATCAAATCGATTAAAAAACGGATGGAAGCGATGGAGCCAGTGAATATGCTGGCACTCCAAGCCTATGAAGAAGCCAATGCTCGTCTAGAAGAACTCAACCAAAAGCTAGATACCTTAGCCGCCGAAACCAATGAATTGCTGCTGCGGATTGAGAATTTCACCACCCTGCGCCTCCAAGCTTTCAAAGAAGCTTTTGATGCCGTCAACCTAAACTTTCAAAATATTTTTGCCGAACTTTCTGACGGTGATGGTTTCCTGCAACTAGAAGATCCCCAAGATCCTTTCAACGGCGGCTTGAACTTGGTGGCTCACCCCAAAGGCAAGCCCGTGCAGCGCTTGACCTCCATGTCTGGGGGCGAAAAATCTCTCACCGCTCTGAGCTTTATCTTTGCCCTGCAACGCTATCGCCCCTCGCCTTTTTACGCCTTTGATGAAGTAGACATGTTCCTGGATGGGGCAAATGTCGAACGATTAGCTAAAATGATTAGAAAGCAAGCCGATCAAGCCCAATTTATTGTGGTGAGTCTGCGTCGCCCGATGATTGAAGCCGCCGATCGAACCATCGGTGTCACCCAAGCTCGGGGTGCTTATACCCAGGTTCTTGGTATTGATCTCAAATCTCCTGTCTAGAATTTATGGGATTATATTCTGATCCTGCGTCCAGTTTTACCACAACTGGCTGTTCTGACTTAACCCCATCTCCCGCCCTAACCCAGCTTTCCGAACTAAAATGTCTTCCGAACTAATTCGCCAACGCTCAGATTTAATTAATACTCAAGTTATTACGATCGATACTGCGAAGTCTCTGGGCGTAGTCAAAGAAGTCCTCGTAGACATCGATAGCCGCGAAGTAGTCGCCTTGGGTTTGCGCGATAACATTGTGGCCGTTCCTGGCAACCTCGCTCGCTATATGCTGCTGAGCAGCATTCGCAAACTGGGTGACAGTATTTTGGTGGATACCGACGATGTAATTGAAGACATTGACCCAGAAGCCTACACCAGCCTGGTAAACTGCGAAGTTGTCACCGAGAGCAATTATGCTTTAGGCAAAGTACGAGGCTTTCGGTTTAGCTGCGAAGATGGCCGCTTAACCTCGATTATTATTGCTTCGATCGGCCTACCCTTGATTCCAGATCAAGTAATTAGCACTTACGAATTATCGATCGACGAAGTAGTGGCCAATGGTCCGAATAAATTAATCGTAATTGAAGGCACCGAAGAACGCCTCGATCAGCTCTCTGTGGGCTTTTTAGAGCGCATTGGCCTTGGCAAAGCCCCGTGGGAAGATGAATACGCCGACTATCGCCCTACCGTCATCCGTCCCGAAAACCAACTGCCAGCAGGGACACCGGTAGCTCCACCGCCGCGAGCAGAGCGGCCACCAGCCAGAATGCCCATCCGAATGCCAGAGCCAGAGCCGATTGAAGAAACTACTTGGGAAGACGATAAGTGGCAAGATAGCCGACCAGCTCCACCGCCCTTGAAAGCAGAGGTGGTGGCGTACCAAGAAGTAGAACCAGATGATACCTGGAGCGATATTTCCCGTGATAGTAAGCGGCCTACTCGTCCACCAGTAGATGAAGAAATTATTGATGTCTGGGAAGACGATAACTGGCCAGCAGTACCAGCAAGTCCACCAGATATACCAGATACAGGTAAAATAATTGATATTGATCTAGATCTTGATGATTTAGATGATGAGCTGCCACCGGCTGCTGCGGTAGTTCGTCGGTAAGGCCTAAAATCCAATGTATATCCGGCTGCATCCTTTTACTAGCAAAATTTTAGAAGTTGCTTCCTTGTTGGAGCAAGATTGGGCATACTTGGTAATATTGGATGATTATAAACATCCTGATTTTGCATCAGTATCTGCCTTTCGATGAATTTGGAACAATGCTATCAACTTTTTAATTTACAGCCCGGAGCTACCCCGGACGAAATTCGTGCGGCTTATCGGAAGCTGGCACGAGTGATGCATCCAGATGTCAACCCCGCAGACCTCAAGGCTCACGATCGATTTGTCACCCTCAATCAGGCTTACCAGCTTTTACTAGAAACTTCTGAGCATCCCTTAGAATACCAAATATCTGCTGTAGCACCTAAAAAACCCCCCGAAAAACCGCCTGTAGCCAAACCCAGCCCCACTCTTTCTCGCCAAGATGCCGATTTAAAGTGGCAAACCTACCAAAAATTACAAGAACTACTGCGCAATCGAGAATTTGTAAAGACGATCGCCTTAGTTGATGGTCTGGCTCAACGGATGGAATCTGACCAAGACGTAAAACAGTGGCAGGGAATTGTTTATTACTTTTTTAGCCAGCACCTCATCGATCGAGATCAGTTAGATAAAGCCCGGATTTATCTTAAAAAAGCTTTAAAAGCCGATCCCAATAATTCTCAACTTGTCCAGCAGGTTAAGTACGAGCACCGGCGGATTGAACAGATCATGGCGCGTTTGTAAGGCGGGTTCAGATTGGTAAACGTCCCGGTTAACTCAGTTGTTTTTGGCTGCCGAATAACCCGAACGTTTTTTGATGTCATCAGCAAATACCCGCTTTTTTGCCGATAAGATTTTACATTTTGACAAAATCTATGAATTTCCCAAATTTAGATCTATATTTAGAAAGGGCGATTTTAGTTTTCAAAAACCCTCTGTTGATCTGAAAAAATTAGGATGTAAAAAGAACATGAAGGAATCAACTTCTACAGCACTTACCGGAAGAGTCTTGCTTGCTAAGGTGAAAGAATTATCGCATTTGTCACGTCGCGAAACAGCCAAAGAGTGTGGTTACTACAGTGTTTCAAAGAGCGGTCAAGTTCGAGTGAATCTGACTGACTTTTATGATGCTGTCTTGATGGCCAAAGGTGTACCAGTTGGGCCAGAATCTTCTAAAGACGGTCGTGGCCGCGATGCTACCTATGAAGTAACTGTTCACCAAAATGGTCAAATTGTCATTGGCGCAGCTTATACCAAAAAAATGGGTTTAAAGCAAGGTGATGAATTTAAAATCAAACTGGGCTACAAGCACATCTACTTGGAAGCGATCAGCAAAGATGATGATGATGAGTAAGCTTCAATGATCAACATTAACTAGTTAAGACTAACTTCTGGGACGATCAAGTGCGTTGTTTGGTGGGTTGGCTATTAGCTCTATTACTGGTTTTTGCTCGACCACTGCCGGTCTGGGCATCGTCTTGTCGCAGTGTTAACAGCGAATTAGTCTGTATTCAAAATATGCAGCGCAGCGCTCAGAAATATTGGGAATATCGGGTGCAGTTTAAAATTGGCCGCTCATTGATGCCAGTCGAAATATACGACTGTCGTAATCATCGCCAGCGAACAATTAAAGGTGAATGGCATGGTTTCTCTCAACCAGAAAGGGCTGCCTTTGCCTGTAGTCTTTTTCATGGCTAGTATTAACCAATAAAAAAACCGGTGAAAACACCGGTTGAAAAGATAATATTATGCTTAGTTTGTATATTTTTTTACACTTTCATTACTGAAAATATTCACAGTTTTCATTTTTGGACAAGTGCGGCTAATTAAACCAGTTAGTACTTTACCTGGTCCAACTTCTGCTGCCTGATCAATCCCCAGATTGGCGAGTTCTTGACAGCTTTCTAGCCAGCGCACTGACCCAGTCATTTGTCGCGATAGTCGTTCTTTTAAAATGGCCGCATCAGTAACAGCAGTTGGTTCCACATTTGATAGAACAGGTATTTGTGCATCAGCAAATATGCTGGTTTCTAATACTGGGGTGAAGTCATCGGCAGCAGCGGCCATTAAATGAGAGTGAAATGCTCCAGATACTTTTAAGGGCAGTGCTCGTTTGCATTTAACCTTGCCAACTAGGGCATCTACGCCCTCTGGTGTGCCAGAAATTACGACTTGAATAGCGCTGTTATCATTAGCCAATACAACATCAGGAGTGCTATTGATAGCCTGAATTAGTTCATTTCGATCGAACCCAATCAATGCAACCATTTTCCCCCCAGCTTCCTGGGATTTTGCCATTAACTCACCACGTTTTTTGACCAATTTTAGCCCAGTTACAAAGTCAAACACTCCAGCAGTATGCAGCGCCACGTATTCACCGAGGCTATGGCCAGCTACAATCATCGGTTGTTGCTGTTGCGCTCGAAGCAAATCCACCAAAATACTTTCAATAACATATAGAGAGGGCTGAGTATAGCGAGTATCATTAATTTTTTCTGATTGACACATTTCTAGTATCGACCAACCCAAAATTTCATCAGCAATAGCAAATTTTTCTAATGCGATATCCATGCTCCCTAAATCTGCGGCCATTCCGATTGACTGAGAACCCTGTCCTGGAAATACCCAAGCTGTTTTCATATGATTTCTGCCTTCTATTTTGTCCAAATACTACTTCCACGATACAGGAAGCCCAGAAACTTTTTGTGACTGATGGGATTCTAGGAGCATTGACAAATGCAAAATTCAGACAATTATAGCTTGGCGAAATCACCGCCTTCAGTTAAATTGAGCTGAATGCTTAGCGAAATTCTCACCCACAAATGAACTTTAAACAACTTACTCTTGCAATCTTTGCAGTATCTCTGAGCGTCAAGTCGGCTGTTGCTGCCCCTGTTAAAGAAAAAACAGACCTCGCTGCTGGCAAGCCCCTGTTCACTCCCGAACGCAACCCGGCTACCCAGTACGATAACCTGTTGTTTCCAGCTTCAGCAGATAACAAATACGGTTACATCAACACTTCTGGAGTGATGATTATCACGCCAGTTTTTGATGGTACTTTTGTTTTTCGGGAAGGATTGGGACGAGTTAAGGTCGGTCGCAAGTATGGGTATTTGGGCTTAAACGGCAAAATTGCAATTGCTCCGACCTTCGATCGAGCCAGTGAATTTGAGAATGGGTTGGCTTTGGTGCAGAGTAATGGCAAATATGCTTACATCGATCGCACTGGCAAAACAGTAATTGATGGCAGTGGCTTTACCGATGCCACTTCTTTTTCGGACGGCTTGGCAGTAGTGCGGGTGGGTAAAAAGTACGGTTACATCGACACTACTGGCGCAATCAAAATTCCGGCTACGTTTAAATTTGCTCATCCCTTCAAAACTGGCATGGCCTTGGTCGTAGGAGAAGGCGAAGTTAGCTATATCAATAAGCAAGGTGAGGTAAAAATACCTCCCGATCACCTAGTTAACAAATTTCCTGAAGCTAAAGTGAGAATTCCCTATACTTTTGGTGGCAACGGCTTGGCCAAAATCGCGATCGATGGCAAAACTGGCTACATGAACCGCAAAGGCCAAATCGTCCTACGGCCTCAATATACCGAAGGCTATGCTTTTGTGGAAGGGCTGGCTCCGGTAAAAGTGGGTAATAAGTATGGCTTTATTGATGGCAATGGCAAAATGCTAGTACCAGCCGAATACGATAGCGTTTCAGAGTTCCAATCTGGATTGGCGGCGGTGAAGTTGGGTAACAAGTTTGGTTACATCGACACCGCCGGTCGGATGGTGATTCCGGCTCGTTTTGACTCCGCTTTCTCTTTCAGTGAAAACTTAGCAGCGGTGCTGATCGATAAACGGCTGGGCTATGTCGATCGCACCGGCAAGTTAGTTTGGCAATCCAAAACCGCCAAACTCTAAGCAAACTATAGAGAACAGTAGTGATCTAAGCAAAACTGTCGCAGCGACTCCCGCGCTAGCCGCAAATTGCGATGGTGAATAGCGGCTCGCATTTCTTCTAAGATTTCGAGTCGGACGGCGCAAGCGCTGGAGTCCTTCCCCTGTAGAGAACAGACTTCTACAGTCTCTTCTTTCATTTGTTCGATGCGTTCCTCTAGGCTGAAATCTTGGGTCATAAGAACCTCGAAAAATAGTTCTAAGTATTGCTATGAGGGCGATTATGGCAGAGCCAGTCGCGGTCAACTTGTTTATTCTAAGGTGCCTGGTTCGCTCCTGTGGGCAACAAATTGTTGCGGAACGTAAGGGATTTGTAATTAAAGAACTGGGTGTAAAAAAATACCCAGTTATATCTGATTACCGTATCAGAGGTTACAGAACTGGATATTTTAAGGGGTTATTTATTTTGTTGTTTTTCTGGGGCACCCAAAGTCAATACGGCTTTGATCCGAGGAGTTTTCAGAAAACCTTGCGTGTGAGTGACTAGTTTCTCGCCCCACAGGTTTTCTTTGAGATAATCAATGCTGGCATAGCGGCTGTCATTACGCAGTGCCGTTTCGCCTAGTTTGAAAGCTTCTTCTTGTTTGCCCTGTTGGTAAAGGGCAACGGCTAAAGCTAGCTGGGGTTCGGCGGCTTTCTTTTCGATCGCAATAGCCTGCTGCCAATACTTGACGGCATTGGGTAGGTTGTTAGTTTCGTAGCTAATCAAGCCAATGTTGTTCAGCGCTGGCCAAAAGTCTTTTTTCTGCTGCACCGATTTTTCGTAGGTGGTGATGGCTTCTGGGTAAAGCTTGCTGCGATAGTAGGCGTTCCCTAAGTCAAATAGCCCTGGTACACTGGTAGGGTTGATCTTCAGACCGGCTTGCAGTTGTTCGATCGCCTGAGGATAAGATCCTTTTTGGAAAAAAGCGGTGCCTAGAGACAGCAAAACGTTGGCATCTTTGGGAGCCAAAGCTTGAGCTTTCTTGAGAGTTTCGATACTTTTATCGGACTTTTGGTTTTGGAGGTATAAAGTACCCAACAGCAACAAAATATCCGATCGTTCGGGGGCGAGCTGGTTGGCCAAAACAGCCCGAGGAATAGCTTGCTCATAAAGCTGAAACTGGGATAGTCGTAAGGCGCTTTCGTAGAGGCGGGCAGCTTCCCGAGCAAAATCTTTTTGATTTTGCTGCGAAACATAGGGAAGAATCACTTGAGAGCTGGCCGGAGCGACAACCCCACAGCTCAACAGGGCCAGCATCACGGCGGTGTATTTAGCCAATTGTCGGAGAACCACGATGTTTATGTTGGTAGAGGTATTTGAAAAAGAAGACAGCAATATCTAGAGACACTGTTCCCTTGGCAAAATTCTAGCATTGGCTAGCGGAACTCGGGCAATTAGTCCTCAAAGCAATTTGATCATGGTCTAGGGCAAGGTGGGAATGTTAAGATTAGTAACTGAACCCTTAATGTATTAAGTCAAAATTTCAAGTTTCTTACCTTTGTGCCCATCCCGTTAGCAGATTTTTAGATGATATTCAGGCAATATTTTGCTCCTCAAATACTCCCCATAATGATTTCGCTTTCCCCGTTTCCTTGCTCCTACTAAATCTACAGATACATTAATCTCCTAAATTTTCAGTTTTTGCATATCTCATGGAAAATTTGCCTGTTGTAGCTTCACAGCGTCGGTGGCCGTTAGTGGCCGGAATTGGTGCCGCCATTATTGGTGTGGCCGGGATTGGTGCATACGCTTTCACTAATTTTCGTGCTGGTAGCAGTGTAGATTTGCAGAAGCTGACGGTGGTAGCCGAAGCCCAAGATGTCACCCTCAAAATTGCCGCCAATGGTTCGGTGCTACCTGGCCAAACCGTGAATCTTAGCCCCAAAAGTTCCGGGCGAGTAGCGGCAATTTTTGTAGAGCAAGGAGATATTGTTCGCCAGGGTCAACAGATTGCCCAGATGGAAAATGCCGATGTGCGGGCACAAATTGCCGAAGCTCAAGCTAACCTGCGTCAGGCTCAGGCCAATTTGGCCAAAAGCAGAAATGGCAGTCGGCCAGAAGAAATTTCTCAGGCACAATCGCGCTTAGATGCTGCTCAGGCCACTTTGGCTCGCACCAAAAATGGCAATAGACCCCAAGAAATTGCCCAAGTACGCGCCAGACTTGAACAAGCAAAATCTAATTTAGCCTTGTCTCAATCGATCGCTCCTCAGCAAATTCAACAGGCCGAATCACAAATTGCTTCAGCAGCCGCCCGCCAGAACTTGGCCAAGCTCAAACTCGGGCGATTTCAAAAATTGGCCAATCAAGGAGCAATTTCTCAAGATCGCCTGGATGAAGTGATGGCCGACTATCAAACCACTACAGCAACTTATCTTGAAGCCCAGCAAAGGCTTCAGCAGATCAAAAACAATTCTCGCCAAGAAGTTGCTCAGCGGCTAGCAGCAGTGGCAGAAGTAGAGCAAAATTTGCAACAGCAGCAAGCGGGCAGTCGATCGGAAGATGTCACCAAGGCTGAAGCCGACGTGCGCCAAGCTCAGTCATCTTTAGAGCAAGCTAAGAATGGCTCTCGCCGCGAAGATGTAGATCAGCTTACGGCAGCGGTGGATACGGCGCGGGCAAGGTTGAATGCTGCCCAAGTACAGATTCAAGAAACGGTAATTATTGCTCCTTTTGATGGCATTATTACCCAGCGCTATGCTAGCGTTGGGGCGTTTGTGACTCCTACGACTACGGCTTCTAGAGAAGGTCAGGCCACTTCTACCTCGGTGGTGGCGATCGCCAGAGATTTGGAAGTTAAGGCCAAAGTACCAGAAGTAGATATTGGTAAAGTTAGCGTGGGTCAAAAAGTAGAAATTGCCGCAGATTCTTATCCTGATACTAAGTTTCAGGGAACGGTGCGGATTGTCTCTCCTGAGGCGGTGGTAGAGCAAAATGTTACTTCTTTTGAGGTACGAGTAACGATCGATGCCGATCGAGAGCAAAAGTTAAAATCGGGGATGAATGCTAATGTCTCCTTTGTGGGCAAGAGCGTTCCGGCCTCTTTAATGGTGCCGACGGTAGCAATTGTGCGAAATAAAGGTAAAGATGGGGTATTGGTACCCGGTGCAGATAATCAGCCGGAGTTTAAGGAAGTAGAAGTTGGTTTTAGCGTCAAAGATAAAACCCAGATCTTAAATGGCATTAAGTCTGGCGATCGAGTGTTTATCGATACTCCTAAAGGATTCAAGCTCAATAAAGATAAGGAGAAATAGCCATGGGTAAAGCTCAATCGCGCAAGGGTGTAGATTTTGGCGAAAGCCTGAAAATGGCCACCAGTACACTGATTGCTAACAAGCTGCGCAGTGGCTTAACTATGTTGGGCATTATTATTGGTAATGCTTCGGTAATTGCTATGGTGGGCATTGGTCAAGGCACCCAAAAGCTGGCTGAAGATCAGTTTAAGAATTTAGGGCCAAATACTCTATTTATTTTGCCCGGTGGTCCGAATAGTCAGCAAAACCGTCTAGGTCTGCCTCGCACCTTAGTAAATGCCGACGCTCAGGCGATTAAACGTCAGGTACCCAGCATTGCCGCAGTCGCTGCCCAATTACAATCTAGTCAAGCAATTGCCTACGAAAACAAAAATAGTACTTCTCAGGTAGTGGGCACTACGCCAAGTTTTTTGACCGTCCGCAGTTTTGAAGTTGCCAAGGGGCGGTTTTTGAATGACGATGATGTCAAAAATGCTAACTTGGTAGTGGCGCTAGGCCCTGATTTAGCCGAAAAACTATTTGAAGGACGTGAGCCGATCGGCCAAAAGATTCGGGTTAAGAACATTAGCTTTGAGGTGGTTGGCATCATGGTAGCTAAGGGTTCATCTTTTGGTAGTAACCAAGATGATGTTGCCTATGTGCCATTATCTACGGCCAGTCGGCGGATCGTGGGACGCAATTCACCTTTTGGCCAAGAGGTATCTTTTATTTCGGTTTCGGCGAAAGATGCCGATAGTTTGAGTGCGGCAGAGTTTCAGATTACTAATTTGCTGCGTCGTCGTCATAAAATAGTGAATGACGATGATTTTACGGTGCGCAATCAAAAAGATGCGCTGCAAATTGTGGGAACTATTACTGGTGGTTTGACGTTGCTATTGGGGGCGATCGCGGGTATCTCGCTATTGGTCGGCGGTATTGGGGTGATGAATATTATGCTGGTGTCGGTGACAGAGCGAACTCAGGAAATTGGTCTGCGCAAGGCGATCGGGGCAACTCAAGGGGATATTTTGATGCAGTTCATTATTGAGTCGGTGATTCTCTCCGCAGCCGGTGGGGTGGTTGGGACTTTGATTGGGATTGGTGGGGTGGTGTCGGTGGCGGTGTTTTCGCCGCTGCCTGCTACGGTGGCTCCGGCTTCGGTCATCATGGCGGTGACGGTTTCGGGGGCGATCGGGTTGTTTTTTGGGGTGGTGCCAGCCAAACGAGCGGCTAGTTTAGATCCGATCGTGGCTCTAAGAAGTGTTTGATATTTTATCCGTCCATATCTATCCAAAAAATCAAAGGATCAGAACGACTTGATAGGTTTTGAGCTTAAGATCACTGTTTTGCCTAGGTAGTCATCGAAAACTAATATAACGTGGTACAATTCAATTATGAAATAGATTAAAAATAACTTAAGAGCTTACATCTTGATATATTATCAGTGTATTACAGGATTTTAGATTAGTGATGACCGAAGAAAAACAGCCAGCCAAGTACACTATGACCATATCACGCTTAACTATTGATAAGTTGGGTGTGAAGCTCTATGATAAGGTGTCAGCCGTTATTGCTGAATTAGTCTCAAATAGCTATGATGCGGATGCTACGGAGGTGAAGATTACAGCTCCAATGGGTGAGTTTCTTGCCACAAAAAAGAGTAATCAACTTCAGGATAAAGGATATAGAATTGAAGTAAGAGATAATGGGATTGGAATGACTCCTGATCAAGTTAATAACTTTTATCTTCGTGTTGGATCTGATCGTCGTAACGACATTGAACGAGGTGATAAATCCAGAAAATTTTCTAGGAAAGTCATGGGTCGTAAAGGCGTTGGAAAATTAGCTCCTTTTGGAATTTGCAAAAAAATTGAAATCATTACGACTGGAGGTGAAATAGTTCAGGGAAAAGATGAAAATGGTGAAATATCTCATGGATATCTCACTGCGCATTTGATTCTTGAGGGAAATAATATATTGCAGCCTACTGATGAGGACTATGAGCCTACTGTAGGAAAATTAGATGGTGTAGTTCGTGATTCTACCGGAACCATGATTTGCTTAACAGATTTTGAAAAGAGAGAGGTTCCAGAAATAGATATTCTAAGTCGCCAGTTGTCACAGCGCTTTGGGATAGAATCTCAGGATTGGACAATTATGCTTAATGATTCAGTTAAAACGGAGAACCATAAAGATTTTTCTAGAACTGTTGGAGCATTTGAAATAGATACAATGCCTGAGACCAAAATTCAGTTTAAGCCTGATGGCAATGCATATTCTCCAAGCGGTAATATATTACCAGACCTATCTGCTGGCTTTGATCATGATGGACAAAGATATCCAATAATTGGCTGGGCAGCTTATTCAAAAGAACCATATAAAGATGATGAAATGGCTGGAATACGTATCTATTGTCGGGGGAAAATTGCGGCTAAAACTAATGTTTTTAATCGAGGTGCAAGTTTTTCTGGAGAATATAACATACGCTCTTATTTAGTTGGTGAGCTACATGCAGACTGGCTAGATGAGCAAGAAGAAGATCTTATCCAAACTGACCGACGTGATATTCTTTGGTCTCATGAACTTGGTCAAGCGTTTGAACATTGGGGCTTAAAGCTACTTAGTAAAATAGGTGGAATGTCTCGAAACCCAATAAAGAAAAAAACCTGGGATTTATTCAAGGAAACATCAAACATTGAACAACGCATCAATCAAGCTTTTCCAGCTACAACACAAAAAGGAATACGTGAAGAATCTTTAGAGTTCGCTAAATTAATTGGGCAAAGTATGCGTCCAGAAGAAGCAAAAGATTCTCAGCGGGCTGAAGAAATTGTTCAACTCAGTTTGCTTTTTGGACCTCATGTTTCTTTAGATAATAAACTGCGAGAGGCTGCTGATCAAAAAAATTCTCCAGTTGAGGTGATTAACGAAATTTTAAAAAGTGCTAGAATTGCTGAACTATCTTCCTTCGGTCGTATTGCCGATGAACGTGTCAGAATTATTGAAACTGTTGAATCACTGAAGGATGATTCTTCGACTCTTGAGGAAGCTTTTCAGGACTTAATTGAACAAGCTCCATGGCTAATTAACCCCCAGTGGTCACCAATCACGGCAAATCAATCACTAGCAACTTTGAAATCCGAATTTCAGAAATACTATAAAAATAAAACTGGTGATACTATAGAACTTACGGATTTTGCAAATCCTACAAAACGACCGGATTTTGTATTGTCTAGCCAAGATGGTGTTGTTCAAATCATAGAAATCAAGAAGCCACACTATACTTTTACTAATAAAGAAATGGTTAGAGTTCAAAGTTATGCAACTCAAATGTCAAACTTCCTGAGTGAAGAAAAACACAGGGAATTTAAAAATATTTTTCGAGAATTTCATATCACTCTCGTTTGTGACAGAAAAACCTTAGATGATATTCATGAAGCAGCTTTTCAGAAGCTTACTGATGACAAAAGATTAACTTTTATTGATTGGACTACTTTCCTTCTTCGCACTAGAAAAATGCATCAAGAATTTTTAAACGAAGCTGTGAGACAAAGAGAGAATGCTGCAAAAAATGCAACCTAGAATGTATACTGCCATCGATATCTTTTCTGGTAGTGGAGGATTGACTGTTGGGCTTAAAAAAGCAGGATTTTGCGTAGTTGCTGCTGTCGAAATTGAGCCACACGCTTTTGCTACTTACAAAACAAATCACTCTGAAGTTCAAGCTTTTAAGCAAGATATACGAACAGTTACAGGGGAAAGTTTGCTTGAGCTTTCGCCTAACCGAAAAATTGATCTTCTCTCTGGTTGCCCACCTTGTCAAGGATTTTCTACACTGACAGCTAGGTATAAGCGATCAGATCCTCGCGATGAACTTATTTTAGAAATGAGCCGCCTAGTCAAAGAGGTACAGCCTAAAATAGTAATGATGGAAAATGTTCCGGGATTGTATAAAAAAGGGGCTAGTCTTTTTAATGAGTTCATTGAAAATTTAACTTCACTAGGATATGTGATCGAATGGGATGTACTTCAAGTTGCTGATTATGGAGTGCCACAAAGTCGTCAACGTCTTGTTTTGCTTGCTGGAAAAAACTTCCCTATTCATTTGCCGAATCCAACGCATTCAAAAACCGGTAAGAATGGCTTGAAGAAATGGAAAACAATTCGTGAAGCTATTGGATTTATGCCAGAACCTGTGGTACTTTCTGATAGTCAATCTAAAGGTGGGCCACAAAATTATAATTGGCATATCGTCCGATCACTGTCTGCTGATACTCTTAAAATGTTGAAAGCTGCTAAGCCTGGAGAAAGTCGCTTAAAACTTCCGAATGAATTGCGTCCGCCTTGCCACCAAAATAGAAAAGATGGCTTTAATAATGTTTATGGTCGTATGTCATGGGAACAAGTATCTTCAACAATTACAAGTGGTTGTACAACTTTTAGTAAAGGACGTTTTGGTCATCCAGAAAAGGATCGAACTATTTCGGTTAGGGAAGCTGCACTACTCCAAACATTTCCCTTGGAATATATTTTTGATACTCCTTATATGGAGTATGCTTGTGAAATGGTTGGGAATGCTTTGCCTTGTGATTTTGCCGAAATCCTTGCTAATCAATGTTTTAATTCTTTGATAGAATTTAGTTCTTAGAAATGGTCTATTTTTTGAAGCAATACTAGTGAAACAAACAATCGGATCACCAGATCGGATTTGATCTTAGCCCTGGACAGTATTTAGATGGAAAATGTTTAGATTTGGATCTGATCATCTGCAATTCTGGCGATCGGTCAGATAATAGTTACTAACCAAAAGTAACTTCCAATTTCTGGTGTAGGTCTATGAGCAAACTGCATAACCTTATTGATGCTGGCTGGCAAAAGCTGCGGGATTACCTTTTCGATCGAATCCCAGAACTGCTAATGGTTTTGATGCTTATTGGGGGATTTTTGTTTTCCTCTCCTGCTGTTTTTGCTGCGACTCCTTTATCTAAACAGTCGCCGTTAGTGAAGTCGATCGAACTGGGCAATGTGGCTGGAGAACTCAAGTTTGTCCCAGATCATTTAACTTTTGTGGCTGGTCGTCGTTATCAGTTGCAGCTCACTAACAATAGCCCCACCAAACATTATTTTACGGCCAAAGATTTTGCTGATGCGATTTGGTCACAGAAAGTAGATGCTGGCAATGTGGAAATTAAGGGGGCAATTCATGAGTTGGAGTTGCGTCCCGGCACTCGTGCTGATTGGGTGTTTATTCCGCTGCGATCGGGCACTTATCAGCTTCGTTGTACTGTTCCTGGGCATACGGAAGCGGGGATGGTGGGGACGATCGATGTAACCGGCTAAAGTTCTTTTGAATTCATTGGCAGAAGTCTGACTTTTTGAAAAAATCGGGCTTCTGCTGGAGATCCATGGATGAAATCACTATAAACGTCGATCGATCATGGCCTAAATCATGAAATCACCTGCAAGTCTAAAGTAATTCTCGCAAAATGCTTTTGGCGTTATGATTGAGACTGATCCAGCCGTTTTGTTCAGCCAGTAAACAGCCCTATTATCATGCTTACTACTTCCTCCGCGCCTCCAATCCAAGACAGCTTCACCAAGCCAGTAATTATCCGCATGGAAGAAGTCTGTAAAAGCTACGGCATGGCCGATACCCTGGTCAAAGCCCTGGATATGGTCGATTTGACGATCGAAGAAGGAGAATATTGCTCGATTATGGGACCATCTGGTTCGGGGAAATCCTCGGCGATGAACATTATTGGCTGTCTCGATCGACCCACTAGCGGCAGATATTACTTAGACAAACTGGATGTTTCTACTCTGCCTGACGACAATCTTGCCCAAATGCGCAACCGCAAACTAGGCTTTGTTTTCCAGCAATTTCATTTACTCCAACAGTCTACGGCCTTAGAGAATGTGATGCTGCCGCTGATTTATGCGGGTGTTCCGGCCAAGGAGCGCCAAGATCGCGCTGCTGAGGCTTTGGAGCAGGTGGGATTGACTAATCGCCGGAATAATCGACCGAATCAGCTTTCGGGGGGACAGCAGCAGCGGGTTGCTATTGCGCGGGCGATCGTGGGTAAGCCGGTGGTATTGCTGGCGGATGAACCTACTGGTGCTTTGGATTCTAAAACTACCCAAGAGGTGATGAATATTTTTACCGAGCTAAATGAAAGTGGGATTACGATCGTCATGGTTACTCACGAACCGGAGGTCGCTCGTCAAACTCGGCGCATTGTTTGGTTTCGTGATGGTCAGGTTATCCACAACAACCTGACTCCCGAAGAGATGAATCAGGTTGCTTTGGGTTAATATTGCAGAATAGTGATTACAAATTCGGATTCCTAGCGTAAAGGATCAAAATATTGACCGCAAATCCAAGACAAAGCCGGGCAGCACATCCTCACCGCTCAGAGTGGTAAGCGATTGCAATACCTCTACATCCTGCCCCAGACGGTAAATCTCGAACTGCTGCTTTTGTGGGTCGATTAGCCAGCCCAGGCTCACCCCATTGGCCAGATACTCCGCCATTTTCTCCCTGAGTTTTGGCATCCTATCTGTATCAGAGCGCAACTCAATTACAAAATCTGGAATTACTTGTGGAAACTTAACCCCAGCCGGAATATTTGCCAGTTTAGATTTTTCAATCCAGGTGACATCTGGCGATCGAATTGCCCCATTGGGAAGGGTGAAGCCACCAGATGAATTAAAGGCTCGACCAATCTTGGCTTGGCGATTCCAGATATTAACATCAGTCGCTAAATCTAAATTCTTCTCCGAACTTTCCCACCCGGCTGGTGCCATTACGCTTAATTCTCCATTTGCTGTTAGCTTTAGTCGCAGATCTGGGTTGTCTTGACACAATTGCTCGAATTCTGCGGGAGTGACTCGCAAGCATCACACCCCACTCATCAACTTACCCAACATCAACTCAAACCGTCGCCCAGCTAACCCCATCCGATCGATCACATCCAGATCTAACTCATCCTCCTCGCCGCCTACATACACCCGCCGCCCATAGCCCAACCGCCCACAAACCCCCTGCAACCGATACCCCATCACCACCCCTAGCACCCGATAAAACCGCCCAGCAAAACCCAAATCTTGCTGCAACTTGGCCAACACCAATCGCCTGGGCACCGCTAACACCACTGCCCCCTCCATAGATTGCATTGTCACCCGCTCCAACCGTCCATCCAAAAATGGCGACACTCCCACCAAAGCCCCCTGCCCCAACTGTGCCACTTCTCTACCCAACATTTCCTGACCCTCTAACACTGCAAAAGCCTGCAACAGCGGATTCGCCGCCGCCTCCTCCCACAACATCACCAAACTGCCATCTAAGACTAGATATAAATGCTCGATCGGCTGCCCTGCACCTAACAGCACCTCTCCTACCGCCACCTGTCGCACCTCCCCCATCGCCATCAACCACTCCACATCACTATCATGAAACTCCCCAAACACCAGCCACACATCACGCAGCAGCTTGCCCTGCGCTAAATTACGTCGTCCCAACCGCCGCAACATCCGTTGCAACCGCCCAGCCAACAAAATCGCTAACCACTTATAAAAACGTCCCGCAAACGCTACATCTGCCCCTAGCTGCGCCAGCAAATCTGTCATCGGTAACGCCAAAATTGTACAGTCAGTTTTGGCCACTACAGTTGCCGTTGGCAGCGGAGCCACCAAACCGGGCAAAGCCCCAAATACATCACCGTTTTCTAATGCCATAATTTCTTGTTCACCCGTCGCACCTTCAATTACCGCAAAAGCCTGCTGTAAAGGATCTAAAGCCAATTGAGGTAAAGTAATCGCAGCCCGCCCATCTAACAACAAATAGAAACAATCTGCCACTGTCCCCGCCGGAATCAACACCTGCCCCGCTGTTACTATTGCCTGTGTCCCGGACTTTTTTAGCCAATTAATATCAGCAGTAGTTAATTCCCGTAATAATAATTCTGACATTACTTAAGCCTCCCTAACTCATTTGCTAAATTTGATGCCATTGCTATTAGCCGTTCTACAGCCCCAGCCATCGCGATCTCTTCTAAAGTTAAAAAGCTTAGCGCTTGCACCATACAACGAGCAGTTTTTAATTCTGGAGACTGACAGAGCAAACTATGTGCTTGCTCTAAATTTTGTGCTGCCGTCACTACTAATGACTGTAATACTTGCCAAGCGCCTGCCGATAGCTGCGGATTTCCGCGATAATTCTCCAGCCGCCCGCTCGATCGATAGCTCGGCCAAGCCTCTAGCCCTAAAAAGCGCAGAAACCAATCGGCTCGATATTCTCCGGTAGCAGCCACCAACCCCCAATAATCGGCCATCAATTCATCCAGCACATTATTTTGCATTGCTCCCAAACAGCGTTTTGTCCAATAGTGAATAGATTCATGCTCTAGCCTAATTTGTCGGGACTGTTGTCGCCACACATCTTCAGTTAAGCCCAATTCTGATCCTGCCACATCGCTATAAGGGCTATTGCTCAAAATCATCAACCGATCTTGATACAGGGTTTTTTGGGGAATTAACCTCTGCCACTCCTGATCCCAGCTTGTGGCTACATGTTCTGACTCCCATTGGCTACGATAGCTGCGAATCCGATCCCAATTATTAAATCCTGCCACCATACAAGCCCCCGTTGCCGCTGGCACTGGCACCGGCTCATTGCGACGCAGCAGCGCCTGCACCAATAGCTCAAAGTCAGATCGATCGCCTGCAAAAATCACCGGAATCGGTCCAGCCCAGCTCTCATGCATAAATAGCTCCAATCGTTCGGGTGATCGCAGCTTCAAACCCACTGTCCCCGCTGGCACTGGCCAGCCGCGTCGCGTACTCGATCGATATTTTGCCGTTTCCGATATGCCTAACTCCACCGGAAACTGCAACTGTACCAGCCGCTGTCGTAAACTTTCCCAGACTCCCAGCTTGGTAGCCTCTGCTGAGTACTTTTGCCAAGCCGCCACATGTGGCTCAGGTTCGATATTTTCAGCTTGCCCTTGGAGGAAAATATTTTGATTGTAAGCCAGCAACTCACTCACTTCTAGAGCTGTGGCCCCATGGCTCACCAGCACTTGCCGACGGAGTTCAAGCTGCTGGTCTGGCGTAGTGGCAATTTCTACGGTTTTCATCACACCATTACCCCCAGCAATTGATCGGCCACTACCCGCAAAGTAATCGAAATCGGATGCTGTGGATATCGTAAACAAAATATGCCCTGGCTGGCCAACTGCGCTACCTCGATCGCCAAGGGTAACACCCCCACTACCGGCACCTGATATAGTTCTTCTACCTGCTGCTGTAAATCAGCAGTGACCATCTCTGGCAGAGCTTTATTAATCAGCAGAGCCATTTTAGTCACCTGCAACTTCCGCGCCACATCTACTGTTACTGCCGTTCCCTGAAAATCTTGACTATCTGGGCGCAGCACAATTAACAACAAATCAGCAATTCCGATCGATAGCAAAGTCTCTTCATTCAACCCCGGATGAGTATCGATCAACAAATAATCTAACTTTAAACTGCGGATCATTTCTTGCAAACCATCATTTAGGTGCACCACGTCATAGCCTTCGCGCAAAATCCGGGCGATCTCATTGGCCTTAATACTGGCAGGCACCAAAAACAAGCTTCCTTTAACCTCTAGACCCCCAGCTTCTCGCCGGAGAGCTGCGGTCAGGTCATAGGCAGCATCCTTCATGCCACAGCGACCCCAGAGGTAGTCATTTAAAGTAAAGGTCATCTCAGCAGGCTGTAAACCCAAAATTACATGGATGCCGGGAGACTGAATATCGGTATCAATAATTCCCACCCGCTTACCCTGCATGGCGATCACCGTCGCAATATTCGCCAGAGAGTTAGACTTGCCGGTGCCACCGCGAAAGGAATGTACTGCAATAATTTGGGCCATTTGTCGCTCCTAAAAAAATATTAGCTATTGGGTTTACTAAATACTCAAATCATTAGATCTACCCATTTTTTTTAAAGACTGCACTTGCTGCTGCAACTGCTGAAAATAATCTGTCTCCGTTTCAGCTACATGCCTGTCGTGATTGCGCATCTGCTGAATTTTTTGTTGCAGCAGTTGGAATTGGTCACTATCAATAATCTCGGCCACCTCCTGATCGCGTCGCGCTCGATCGACTTCAACTCGCAGGAACTGTACCTGAGTTTTAAGCTGCCGATCCCGACGATGTAACTCATTGGTCATCTGCAAGAAAGCCCGCACAAGCTGCCCCAAATCATCGGCAGGCAAGGCAAATTTGACTAAATTTTGCTGCGCCACATCAAACAACTCATCATCTTCTTGTTCTAGAGACTGCACCGCGACCGTCAAAGCCTGAATTGGTCGAGAAATATACATCCCAGTCAACACCGCTACTAGGGCAGCGATCCCACCTACCGCCATCACCCCCCGCAGATTCAGCCAAATGACCTCTAACAGCGGCGCTTGAAACTCCGCTGCCGATCGACTAATTCCTAGCGTCCAAGGTCGAGTAGCTAGAGTTGTGAAACCAATAACTTGTGGCATTCGCCCCGGCGATGGCTGATAGCTAAAATGGCCAGAACTTTCTGCACCCAATAGCTGCGACCAGCCTACTGGCTGTTGATACAGCAAAGATACCTGGGGGTGACTAATAATTGTGCCTTGGTGATCTGTTAAAAAAAACTGCCCTGCCGTTTTGGGTGACAATCCTCGATTAACTACTGACCAAATTTCTACCCCTTTTAACTTTAGTAGCACCGATCCCAAATAGCCATCTGGCACTGAATTAACTGCCTGAGAAACAAACATCCCCGGATAATCGCGCACATTGCTATGCAGCCGACTAAAAATTGTATCGCCAGACACAGTATAGTGATGTCCAATAAACTGTGGCATGGTTGCAGTCAAGCAATTTCCAGCGCGGTCAATCAACAAAATTGCCTCTAAATCAGGATGTGAAGCCACTATTTCGGATAGTTGTAGTGAAACCCCCGCAGATTTTGAACCAGCCAAAAGCTTGATGGCATCAGCCTGCTGACCGATATCAGTGGCTAACTGCTGTCGCTTAAGCAGCAGTCGATCAAAGCGCTGTGCCGTGATACTGGCTAACAATTCTAGTTGATGGTACTCACCGTCAGTAGTAATTGTGGTAATTTGCTGCAAATTGAAATAGGCCGAAATAGTTGTGGGGATGATTACCGCTAATAGCATAGCAGCAGCAATTCTACAGGCGATCGACCAATTCGGATAATACAGCCCAGCCAAAAGCTTCAGCATATTTTCACCCCATTTGTTGTTGAGATTTTCGCCAAGCTAAAGGTGTCATGCCGCAATGCTGTCTAAACTGCCGAAAGAAGTGACCTTCGTTTTGATAGCCAGTATCTTCGGCGATTTGGTTAACGGTGCGATCAGTCTCCTGTAATAAATTACAGGCTAGGGCGAGGCGACGTTTGATAATCCAATGATTCACAGTTTGGCCAGAACAGCGCCGTACCAAGTCAGTTAAGTAGGAAGGGCAATAGCCCGTTGCTAATGCTACATCTTTTAGACTAATCGATCGAGCGTAATTTTCTTCAATAAACCTAAACACCGTTTCTAACTGCGGGATACTTGGCAAAATTGACTTTGGTATTTCTGGTTCTGGTTCAACTTGGCGGATGAGCAAGCAGCTATATTCTTCTGGATCGTAACTCACCGTAATTTCGACAGCTACTTCATCCTCAGATGCAGTGATATATTGATCGAAAAAACTCACCGCAGTTAATGATTGTGAGCCAAAGCCCTGATTTGACCAGACCTGTGGCAAACTGACCAGGGGCAGGTCAGGTACGGCCATACTTAATAGCTCTGCCGTTGAGCATTCCAACAGCCTATGGGCAGAAGGATTTCCATAGGTAAAATTACCCTCCATGTCAACTAAGAATGCTGCATCACTGAGGCGTTCTAGTAACAATAAGGTAAGGGGTTGATTACTCACTGATTCAACAAAATCATTAGACGTGCTTAAAAACATAAATCTTTGATGAATAAACTACTAAGTTCAACCGAAAGTATGCAGTTCTAAATGGCAACACAGCCAAAATAGATGTAGTGATCATAAAAAGAGCAAATTATCAGCAGCCAAAAATACGCTGTATCTTTTCAAAGAAAGTGGATACAAGCTGTGGTAATAAACACAAACTGCTAAATGTAATCTAGTGAAATTATCAGATTTTTAGAACATATGAGTTCCGGTATCTGAGAGCTGGTCTGATAGTAACTGCCTAATGAATCAGGTGTCAATTAGTAGATTTTATTTTATGTGATTGGTTAACACTGATGCTGTATTACTCGGCAGATACAAAAGGTTTCAGCTAAAAATAAGAAATATAAATATCGCAAAAAAATATCTTTACAATAGCTGTACATAACTTAATTTTTGTAGTGAAAGATAAAAAACCGAAGTTTTAAGTAATCATTATCCGCTCGATAGAACCTACACAAATCTGGACAAGCCTGAGTTGATGTCTACTTCCTACTTCATCGGGGGCATCGGAGCGGCTATCCCTCAGTAAGCTTCCAGGTGCAAGCTGCGCCCAGTGTCGTTTCTAAGCTACTACAAAAGCTGACGTGCCATGCATGAGTCTGAACTAGTTCAGGCTAACGTGATGCACTGATTTTTCAGATTTATGGCAGCATTAAGATCTCGATCAATGCTAGCGCTGCATTTCTGGCAATCAAAAACACGTTCTTTGAGCGGCATATCCTGGATATGGCCACAACAAGAGCAGGTTTTTGAGCTGGGGTAAAAACGACTTACCAAAGTCAACTTACTACCATACAATTCACATTTGTAAGTTAACTGGCGACGAAATTCATACAAACCCAAATCAGCAATTGATTTAGCTAAGCAGTGATTTGCCATCATTCCAGACACATTCAAATCTTCAATCACTATTTGGTCGTGGTTTTTGGCCAAATGAGTTGTTAATTTATTAAGTGCGTCTTTACGAATATTGGCTGTTCTAGCATGTTGTTTAGCTACCTTCATATTCGCCTTGTGGCGATTATTGGAGCCTTTAACTTTGCGGCTAGCTGCTTTTTGTAGTCTAGCTAACCTAGCCTGAGATCGACGATAAGGTTGAGGGTTATCAAAAGTTTCACCAGTACTTAAAGTCGCAAGTGTTTTGATTCCCAAATCCACACCACAAACACTAGCTATTCTTATTTGAGGTGTTGGTTCTACCTCATAATTAAAAGCAACAAACCAGCGGTCAGCAGTTCTACTAATTACTACTGTTTTAGGTGATAAACCTTGTGGCAATCGTTCATAAGTTTTCAATATTCCTAGCCTTGGTAGCTGGAGAGAGCGATGATTGATTTTGATTGTTCCTTCCAGAGTAAAAGTATCATGCTTACCTTTGCACTTGAATTTTGGAAAACCCACTCGGCGACCATTTATAGACTTCTTCTTGAAGAAATCTGTCAAGGCGGCTGATAAATGTCTAAGTGCATATTGAGGGCTAGTTTTAGATACCTCATAATACCAAGGATTCTCAGTTTTCACCCATTCCACTAAAAGCTTATGTAAATCAATAGCTGATGGTAGCTTTAGCCTTTGTTCTGGATTTTCTTGGTTATAATTAAGAATCTTTCTAAATAAAGCCAGTCCCCAATTCCAAGCGTGACGAGCCACTCCCGCATGCTTAGCTAGCTGGGTTTTTTGGATGTTATTGAGCTTCAATTCTGTTTTAAAGCTGATCCTCATAATTGTTTTGCTACCTCTTTTAACTCTTCTACTATTTTCTTGTTTTTGTGAGAGCGACTACCATATAAACGAGCAGAAAACACTGTGATAATTTCCAGCACATCAGAAGCCAATTCTTCTTCAAAAGTGCTATCCTCAGAGCGATTTATAATTATTACTTCTGTGGCAAATTGCTCACACAAAGTAAAAATCAAATCTGAACCGAATCTGAGTAATCTATCTTTGTGAGTGAGTACTAGCCGTTCAACTTGATAGGATGTAATTAGTTTAATTAATCTAATTAGTCCTTTCTTCTTATAGTTCATTCCGCTACCAAGATCTTGAATGATCTCAAAGCCCCAACCATGCTTAGCACAATAACTTTCTAAGACTAGAATTTGTCTTTTCAAGTCATCCTTTTGTTCATGGCTAGAAACTCTGGCATAACCTACCGTTAGTTGACTGCCTGATTTATTGCTAATTAAATCTGCAATGTCATAGCGGCGATGTCCACCAGCCGTGCGAGTCGATTTGATTTTGCCGTCAAGCTCCCACCGGTGTAAGGTTCTTACCGTTACACCAAGTAGAGTTGCGGCTTCTTGAGGGGTTAAACTAGACATAATGGTATCATATCATGTATTTTGTCTAGTTATATTTAGTTTTGTTTAGATTTTTGTGAACAGAACTTGAACCCTTTGTGGATTGCCACCAGATCCTGCCTAGACTTGATTGGACGTGGGGGGAATTCCTTACGTCTTTCCCAGCTACTTGACAATTATGGTAAGAAGCACCATAATTAATTTATACCTCGGAGAGAGGCTAACCATACATCCAGGGAGTCTGGAAATGAGCAAAGAATACCAATTTGGCGTCTATATCGGCAGATTTCAGCCCTGCCACAACGGCCATTGGCAAACGATCGAACTCGCCCTCAGTAAAGTAGAAAGACTGATCATCGTTCTAGGCAGCCATCGGGTGGCTATGGATATTCGCAATCCTTGGACTACCGCAGAACGAGCCGATCTGATCAAGCAATGTCTCTCGGCAGAACAACAGGCTCAAGTCACTTTTTTGCCCATGCGGGACTGGCTTTATAGCGATAACTTATGGCTCACGGCCATTCAGCAACAAGTCTCAGAAATCACCGGTGAGAGTGATTCAATCGCTATCTTCGGCCACCACAAAGATTCTTCCTCATATTACCTAGATCTCTTTCCCCAATGGAAATTTATCGAAACTGGTAACTATGCTAAATTAAACTCCACCAATATTCGGGAAGCCTACTTTAGCCATCAGCAATGTCCTACAGACAACGTACCTCCAGCGGTGCATGATTTCCTCAAGACGTTCTTGAATACCGATCGCTATCAAACCCTGTGCCAAGAATTCCAGTTTCTCAAAAAGTACCAAGAAATCTGGTCAGTTGCCCCCTATCCCCCAATTTTTGTCACTACTGATGTGGTCGTTGTCCAGTCTGGCCATGTGTTGGTCGTGCGGCGCAAAGCCTCTCCCGGCAAGGGCTTAATTGCTTTACCCGGAGGCTTTTTGCAGCCCGATGAAACCATTGTAGATGGGATGCTGCGGGAGCTAAAAGAAGAAACCCGGCTGAAAGTGCCCGCTGCTGTTTTAAAGGGTTCGATCGTGGATAGCTACGTGTTTGATAATCCTGGTCGATCGCTGCGGGGGCGCACCATCACCCACGCCTATTTCATCCAGCTCAAAAGCGGCGAACTGCCCCAAGTAAAAGGCAGCGACGATGCCGAAAAAGCTTGGTGGATGTCGTTGGCCGATCTATATGCCCACGAAGATCGCATTTACGAAGATCATTTCCAGATTATTCAGCATTTTATCAGCAAGGTGTAGGCCGCATCTTTAGATTAACTATAATACAACAGCAAGAACCCCATGAAATACAACTTAATTATGGATACTGACTCATACAAAGCTAGCCACTGGCTTCAGTATCCTCCTCAAACTACTGCCATGTATTCGTATTTAGAAAGCCGGGGTGGTCGCTATCCTGCTACGGTGTTTTTTGGGCTGCAATATATCTTGAAAGAGTACCTCAGCCAGCCGGTAGAAATGTGGATGGTAGAAGAAGCCGAAGCTTTCTTTATTGCCCATGGATTGAGCTTTAACAGTGAGGGTTGGCGTTATATCGTCACCGAATTAGGTGGTAAATTACCGATCAGAATCAAAGCAGTACCCGAAGGAACTGTGGTACCAGTCCAGCAAATTATGATGTCGATCGAATCCACCGATCCTCAAACCTTCTGGCTGGTTTCTTGGCTAGAGACACTGCTCTTGCGGGTTTGGTACCCAATCACCGTCGCCACCCAAAGCTATTATCTCAAGCAAATTATTTGGGATGCTTTGCAAGCTACCGCCGATGATCCGGCTATCGAGATTCCTTTTAAACTGCATGATTTTGGCTCCAGAGGAGTATCTAGCAGCGAATCAGCGGCGATCGGGGGCATGGGGCATCTAGTTAACTTCATGGGTTCCGATACCGTAGTAGGCGTGCGGGCTGCCAATCACTATTATCAGCACCCCATGGCGGCTTTTTCCATTCCCGCAGCGGAGCATTCCACTATTACCTCTTGGCAACGAAACGGCGAATTAGCGGCCTATCAAAACATGCTGGATCAATTTGCTAAGCCCGGTGCCATCTTGGCGGTAGTCTCCGATTCTTATAATTTGTGGGAAGCGATCGAGCACCTTTGGGGCGATCAACTCAAACAACAAATCATTGATAGTGGCGCAACTGTAGTGATCCGTCCAGATTCTGGTGATCCGGTCTTGGTAGTCAGCGAAGTTTTACAAAGATTAGATCAGCGTTTTGGCAGTACTATTAATAGCAAAGGCTACAAAGTGCTGAACTACGTGCGGGTCATTCAGGGTGATGGCATCAATGCCCAGAGCCTAGCAGCAATCTTAACAGCCAGTCAAGATTTAGGATATAGCGCCAGCAATATGGCCTTTGGCATGGGTGGGGCTTTGTTACAGCAGATCGATCGAGATACCCAAAAGTTTGCCATTAAATGCAGTGAAGTGACAATAAATGGCCAAAATATCCCTGTTTATAAAGATCCTGCTACCGATCCTGGTAAACGCAGTAAGCAGGGTAGGTTGGCCTTAGTAAAAACGGCCACAGGCTACCAAACAGTTCCGGCTAGTGCCCATGAGAAAGATTTACTAGTACCAGTCTATGAAAATGGTCAAATTTTGCAGGAGTACAATCTCGCCGAAATTCGGGAACGCGCTAGCCTCCATACTGCTGTAGACAGACTAGATAAACGGCCTGAATAAACAAATGGTAGTTAGGATTATCTGTCTTAGGATACAGCCCGGTAACAGATAAAATTTCTTGATGGAGATTTTCGCTAACCGTCAGTTGCGCTGCTTTCGATAACGTAGGATATCGTTGCAGATAGCGCCTGACAGCCGCAAAATTATCAGGGGTGAGGGCTGCCAGTCTACCGGTTTTAGCTAAAACATCGGCTAATTCTTGAGCAGCCGGATCGATCGAAATTTCTTGATTACTGTTTTGGGCTTCTTGGATCACAATTGTTCCGGCAACTAAGTCTCCTAGGCGTTTTTCTTGCTTAGTGAATAAGATCAGGATCAGGCCGAGAGAAAATACATCGTCCACTGTGCGCAACAGCGATCGCATGATGGCCTGCTGTAAACCAGCATTTCGGCCATCATCGCGAATTACTCGAATTTTAGCATAGCGCTTGCCGGGGGTTTGTCCCTGCCAAAGAGTCTCAAAAAAAATAAAATAGCCAACATAAACCACAAAAAAAATCAGTAGCTGAATGGAGATGATCCATTTGGCAGCCCCGTCAATTTTGGCAACCAAGTAATACAAAAAACCAAATACTGTTAATAAAACAGTGAGTATCACCATCCATAACAAATAATCTATTAGCAGCGCTAAAGCACGACTACCAACGCCCGCCAAAGTAAACTCTAGCTCAACGCTCTCTGGGGTTCTAGATTTTACTCGCTTAAGATATTGCATGTTTGAAGTGAATAGTGAAGACTCAAAGCTTACCGAAAATTTTACTTACATTCGCAAATCAGCTCCCTCTAATCGACTACGCAAATCGAAGTAAACTACTGATTTAATCACTTGCCAAAAAGGCATCAGAAATAGCTCTAGCAATATTGACAGAACTAGGTTGACAACCTGAGAGATAATGTATATGGCCGATGTAGGTGGTTGGCCAATCCCAGCAAAAGCAGGAATAGTGGCAATGATATTGAGTGGAATGACAATAAGCACACCCACCAAGATAATCATCAAAATTCGGGATGAAAATGGTGCAGATAACTGCCGACTGCGACCAATAGCATCTAACCCTCCAGCACATCTTTCTACGGCAATGGGCAGCTCTGCTACAAACCAGTAAGAATAAAAGCGCAGTAAAATCCAGAAAAATACCACAATTCCAGCGAGGATAAAAATTGCAGCTATAATTATACCGATCGGATTGGGTAATTGAGTTGAGATGAATACCCCAACACCAACTAAGGCTCCTGTTGCCAAAGAAGCCAGAATATAAATGCCAATTATAAATAAAGACAACCACAGCCCCAAACCAAAAAATTTCCAATGGCTATTAGCAAGCTCGTTAGAAGCAGATAACAGGCTTTCTGGTTGATTGATTAATTGTTGATAAGCCAGACGAGCAACTACCCCGCGACTATTTAAAGACTTGGCCCAACAAAACGCAAATATCCCCAACCAGGCTACAGCGGCTAAAACAGTAATACCCACATTATTGAGAGCACCAGCAACCACAATTACTGGAATTAATCCGACCAGGCTGAGCAAGATCCAACCTACCGATCGCAGAGATAGGGCAAAGAAATCGCTAAAGTTAGATTTATAGAGGGAAACGGCAGCGTTGATTACATTACCAACACTGAGCGTACCAATTGGGTCTGAAGCACTTTTACGCATGATATACTGCCCAACCAATGGGTGTGATGCACTTGCAGCAGCCAGTATACATTATCTACTCGTTTTCAAGTCACTACCTATGAACGTTCAACGCTGGATCACAAGCCGTGCCGCCAAGTGGCAAGAACTTGAAGCTTTGTTACAACGAGTAGAAAAGCAGGGAATTAAATCTTTAAATGCTGCCGAAATTGGTAACTTGGCCAGCTTATATCG
>JAAFHZ010000110.1 GCA_013297675.1 Synechococcales cyanobacterium bin59.metabat.ball.084
CATTGTGGCGCTGTGTTGGTTGTAATTCCCAGCTTCCACCACAAGTGGTCAGGCTTCAAGTCTGACCACTTGTGCAATATTTCTATTTGGTTCAATTGACGATAAATAGTCTAAACTACAGCAATCAGGCAGAAAAATTTGTGGCTAGCTTTGACAAATCTGCCCAACCAGAACGATAAAAAAATGAATGAATTTTTCTCAGCAGAAAAGGGCACAGCATCAGGCTGTGCCCTTTAAATTAACGGTAAGCTCAATTTTAGGGATGATCAATTAGCAGCCGCAGCTCGCTGACTATAGCTGAAGTCGTTCAGCATGGCTTCTAATCGTTCGATCGCTCCACTGCCGCCCATTTGAGCCGTTACACCGCCCAGGTTGCCCTTGAGAGTATCAATCTGGTTTTGGAGAGGCTGAATCAACTCTTCATACAGAGCAATTTTGGCGCGTATTTCGGTAGTATTTTCCCGCAGTGACTGCAAGCTTTGCTCCATTTTCTGCACCTCTTCCGATCGAACCAGATATTCATTTACCTGCTTTTCAACATTAGCTTTGGTGCTATTGATAGTAGCTTCCAACTGCTGAATTTCAGACTTAGTATGCTCTAGCTCTTCTTGCTGCTGACGGCGCTGCTCGGCCAAGATGCTCAAAATAGCGTGCCACTCCATGTCACCGCTGTTATTACCTTGGCGATGGTTGAGTACCCCAATGTAAACCTCCAAAGCGGACTGCCGATCGGCCAAGGTTTCTCGCTGACCTTGGAGAGTTTGCTCTAACATTTGGTAAGCGTCTTGCTCGTCACTTAACTCGTTTTCTAAATTAAGCTTATCGAAAGCAGTTGCTTCGGCGATCTCTTCTTCCATTTTGGCAATATCGGCTTGCCGCTCTTGGAGTTCTTCTTCTTGTAGATGAACCATGTTGGTAGATTGATCTACTTCTTTTTGCAGAGTAGCCACCATGGCTTGTAGCTCTTCCAGCGGCAGGTTTTCTACTTGTTGGATATCCACCCGATCGCTAACAGTCACATCCACACCGCCTCGGGACATCATCAGAATTTTCTGATAACTTTCCTCTTCGGTTTGTACCCGATTAGTGAGCTGCTGGGCGTATTCTTGGCGAATGCTCAGAGCATTTTGCTGCACTTCCCACTCAGTTTGAGCTTGTTCTAAAGAGGCTTGCAATTGTTGCAGCTCTTGCTTGCGATCGGCAATAAGCTGCTGTTGACGAGCCATTTCGGCCTCATCAGCTTGAGATTGCTTTTGTTGCTGTTGCAGTTTATCTAGATGCTGTTGCAGCAAATCTTGCTGAAACTCCACTGCTTGCAGGGTTTCTTGCACATTGCCCGGAGTGGACTGCTGCAACTGCGAGATCAATGAGCGCATCTCAGAAATTTGCTGCATCGACAGACCTTCACCGCCTTGGTGCTGCTCAACTAATTCTTGTTCGACCCGCAGTTTTGCCCAAGCTGATTCCAGCTCTTCACGCTGTTCGCGGCTAGAGCGCAGGCTTTCTTCCAGATGCTGTGACTCTAAAGTCAGACGATCTAGCTCGCTCCGAGTAGATTCTAGCTCTTCTTCCCGGCTGTAGATTTCTTCTTGACGCAACTGTAATTGTTGGCTCTGTAGACTAAGAGACTGTCGCCAGCTCTCAATTTCATCGGCTTCTTTTTTGTATTTTTCAATTTGGCGGGAGAGATTTTGCAAAATTCCTACCAAATGGCGACCAGCTTCGCGCAGTTGACCTTGTACTTGGCGATTGGCATTCATTTCTACCAACACCAGCACACCACTGCCGTAATTGTTGGCCTCGTCAGGAGCTGCAATCAGCTCTTCACCTTGGATGGCGCTCCAGTTTTGCTCGGTGCGCTGGCAAGCCAGTAACCGTAATTCTGCTTTGCCAGAGCCAATAAAGCCGCCTTTTTGTTTCTGAATTTCTGCTAGGTATAGCATTTTTACATACCCTGTCGTTATTGAGATTACCTAAATTTGTCGTTAGTAGCTCGACTTATTTTATCTATATAGATATTAAATACGAAGTACTGTCGGCATGAAGTTTTGTCGTTGAAGCAGTCACAGTTGCGAAGTTAGATCTAATGAGCTTATGCCGAGTAACTAGGTTTGAATATTCCAAATTGTTAATTTTCAATTATCAATTTGGAATCATACCGTTACTAGCTCATCATTATTGTTGAGAATACACTAAAGATAGTGTTGCGACGTAGCTTATAACCTAGATGAACCCCAGCAGAGGTAAATTCTTTGGCAAAGTTTGGTGCTCTGTCCTCAAATATATCTACCAAGTTTTTATACTGCCATCAGCACAAAATCCCAACTGATCCAGACTTTTAGGAGAGACTTGACCATTTTAATCAAAGCCATATGGTAAATCTGGTGCTCAGGGTGGGCAAAATGAGATTGCAGGACGGAGGTAGTGGATGATGGATTAGACAGGGACAAGTTCCTTAGCTTTCCTTAACAGGCAGGGCGTTTATCGCTCGAACATTATCCCTATAATTGTTACCAACATACAGATGTCACCGCCGAGATTTCATTCTCGACCGCAGCATCTTTTGCCACCAGCGTCCATCTACCTTCAATGTCAGAGATATATATGAGAACAGTACTAATCGCCGAAGACAGCAGCAGCCAACGGGAGATGATGAAAGATCTTCTCCAGTCCAGCGGAATGACGGTCAATATTGCTACCGATGGCGAGCAGGCAGTAGACA
Organism: Synechococcales cyanobacterium bin59.metabat.ball.084; assembly: GCA_013297675.1. Taxonomy (GTDB): domain Bacteria; phylum Cyanobacteriota; class Cyanobacteriia; order Cyanobacteriales; family Chamaesiphonaceae; genus JAAFHZ01. Next base: position 2,723 of record JAAFHZ010000110.1, read on the forward strand.
TGGCGCTACTGATCTTGCCCGATATCGTCATTCTGGACGTAGTAATGCCCAAAATGAATGGCTACGAAGTATGTCGCAAACTAAAATCTGACCCGAAAACTCAGAATGTGCCAGTTATTCTGTGCAGTTCTAAAAGTGAGGACTTCGATCGACATTGGGGAATGAAGCAAGGCGCTGATGCCTATGTTTGTAAGCCTTTTGATCCTTACGAATTAGTCTCTACCATCAAACAACTTCTCAACGGTTAGTAGCAACCATGGCTGTAAATTTAAATTTTTTGGCTGATGTCGCCGATGCGGATACCGAAACTGTTGTCCATGAGCTAGAAGAACGAGAAGGCGAACTTTGTTTGACCTTTTTCGTTCCTTCGGGGCGCAAGTTCGCCCTGCCAGCTTTTGGGGTGCGGGAAGTAATTTCTACTTTGGCTGATCGCATTACTCCGATCCCCAATGCTTCTCCTTGCCTCCTGGGTACTTTTAACTGGCGAGGCCAGGTGATATGGATCGCCGATTTAGGGCAGTTTTTGGGGGACACCTTATTGGTGAACGTCGATCGGGGAGAGGTGTCTTTGTTAGTGGTGGAAGAGCAAGAAACAATAATGGGTTTTGCCATCAGTAACGTTGCTGACACTGAGTGGTTGAAAATCAACCAAATGACCATCACTCAATCTATTCCAGAAGGCACTTCAGCTTTTGTAAAAGGTGAATACAGCCTAGGTGAAGGAAAGTTTCTGCACTTACTAGATCAAGTTTCGATCTTATCTTCCACCAGATGGGCAAACTAAAAATATGAGAAATTTTAATAATTAGTTCACTTTCCACCTTTGTTGGATGGAGTCAATAGCACCCTACAGCTAGTATTGCTATTGGTCAGGCTTCTCGGCATATCTTTTGTAAATTTGCACTCTAGGTACAGTTAATCAGGTTACATCATGGTTTCTACTCCCAATTACGATCGAGAATATCAGCAGGCCGAAGCCGCATACTCCCAAGGTGATTACAAAAAAGCCGCTGGGATTATCGACAAGCTGTTACCTGCCTGTGCCGAAGACTCCAACACCCGACTATTGCGTGGCCACATTTATTGCTACGGATTGCAACAGTATGAAGTGGGGCGTCAAGAGTATGAAGCAGTCCTAAAAATTGCCCGTGATCCCCAGTCACTGCAATATGCTCGGGATGGCATTGACTTTGCCCAAAGCAACATCGGCGGTGATTCGGGTGGCCATCAGCCCGAAAAATTACCCCAAGACCAAAATGAGTTAGAAATGCTCACTTGGCAACAGCCAGAGTTACTGACCATGGATGACGAGTTTGACCTGGCGGCAGCTCAGATGGGTATCGAAAGCGGTGATGCCTTTGAGCCAAAATCTACCGATTTTGGCAGTAGCCTTGGCCAAAAGAAACCAATGGGAACCACCAACTTTCATGCTAACGAGCAAGAAACCCTGACCGATGCCTTTGCCTTCGACTACCCGAGCGGTGAACCAGCAACAGAAGCCTTTATCAGCAACCCTTTTGAAGATATTCCAGTAGAGCCTGCTATCTCTGAAGATAGTCATCCTTCTCTTGCTCAAGCTCCCGATCTCAGTGCCGATGAATCTTCGATTTTCAACAATGAAAATGAAACTTTAATTACTGGTACTGGTGATGCAGTTCCTTCGGATGTTTGGAGTGCCGAAGATGATGATGCTCCCGAAAATACTTCCGATTTTATCTCGGGCTTTTTGGAATATGAAGCACCGAAAGGCAGCAACAAACCGCTCAATTCTTCGCTCTTAGAGTCCTTACAAGAAGGTATCACACCCGAAAAATCTGGGTTTCTTTCTGCCAAAGGTACCCCGGAACTTTCGGGATCTCTCAGCCCAGAAGAATTACAGCAGGCTGTACCAATTTCGGGCAGCATTAGTCCGCCGACTAACTTTGACCTTACTTCTACCTTTATTAACTCTAGCCCTGGGCTAGCAGCGAAGGGTGTTGATAACCTGGTGGTTGGTGGTCGTGAAGACATCGGCGCTGATGGTAATAGCCCCCTAGCCGAATTCCGGCAGCCATCTCTAGCAAAAAGCCCTTGGGTATTGGGTGCGATCGGTGGCAGTGTAGCGGCTGGTGCGGTGTTAGTGGTGGCGATCGGTACCATGATTGCTGGGCCTAAAGATCTGAAGCCTTCTCCGCTCATGGCCGGATCGCTGGCACTAGCGGCTGGATTGAGCGCCTGTGGAGCCACAGCCGTTATGGGTCGCAAATATAACCGGGCAGTAGAAGAAACTATTGTGGATTTGCAATCTACTTTTGATCAAGTCTCCCAAAACAACCTGAAAGCCCGCGCCACTGTTTCTAGTGGTGGTGAGCTAGGCAGATTATCGGCTTCTTTTAACCACATGTTGCAAAGCGTAGTGGCCAGCAACAGCGAAGCCCAACGCAAAGCGCGCGAAATGGAGCAGGCCAAAGATGAACTGCAACGCCAAGTAATTCGCCTACTTGACGACGTAGAAGGTGCAGCACGGGGCGACTTAACCGTAAAAGCCGAAGTAACTGCCGACGTACTGGGTGCAGTTGCCGACTCCTTTAACTTGACCATTGACAGCTTGCGCCAGATTGTACAGCAAGTACAAACCGCAGCGGTACAGGTAAATAACAGTTCGACCGAAAGCGAAGCCTTCGCTCGGCGCTTGTCTTCGGACGCACTGCGCCAAGCCGAAGAGCTAGCGGTAACTGTGAACTCGGTACAAATGATGACCGCTTCTATTAAACGGGTAGCCGAAAGTGCTCGGGAATCGGAAGAAGTAGCCCGCACTGCTTCTGCCACTGCTCTTAAAGGTGGTGAAGCGGTAGAAAGAACGGTAGCCGGTATTTTAGAAATCCGCGAAACAGTAGCCGAAAGTACCCGCAAGGTCAAACGCTTGGCCGAATCTTCGCAGCAGATCTCTCAAATCGTTTCGGTAATTTCCCAGATTGCTTCTCGTACCAACCTCTTGGCACTGAACGCCAGTATTGAGGCCGCCAGAGCCGGTGAAGCCGGTAAAGGTTTCGCAATTGTAGCCGACGAAGTAAGACAGTTGGCCGATAGAAGCGCCAAAGCCTTGAAAGAAATCGAGCACATCGTACTGCAAATTCAAAGCGAAACCGGATCGGTAATGGCCGCGATGGAACAAGGTACTCAACAGGTAATTCAGGGTACAAAATTGGCCGAACAAGCCAAAACTTCCTTGGATGACATCATTCAAGTATCCAACCGCATCGATTCTTTGGTGCGATCGATTACCGCCGATACCATCGAGCAAAAAGAGACTTCTAAATCGGTAACAGAAGTAATGCAATCAGTCGAAATCCAGGCACAGTCCACGTCTCAAGAAGCTCAAAAGGTTTCATCTTCGTTGGAAAACCTGGTAATTGTTGCCCGCAACTTGCTCACTTATGTTGAACGATTCAAGGTAGATTAACTGCCTGCTGTTACCCAATTTTAATTTCCGGCAAAATCTATGGCAGAAACTGACAGAATTCTTGGCTACTTTCTCGATGAGGCGCAAGAACACTTGCGCACCATCGAGGAAGGACTGATTCTCCCGATGAGTCTGGCGGAACCTGCCAAAATCAAAGAGGTATTTCGGGCCGCCCACTCGATCAAGGGTGGAGCAGCCATGCTGGGTCTAGAGGTGGTGCTCCAACTGGGCAATCATTTCGAGCAAGCTTTTAAGGCCATCAAAGATCGATCGATTCCGGTAGATGACAAACTGCAAAATTTACTTCTAGAAGGGTTAGAAATTTTGCGCTTGAGCATTCAAATGGTGCAGCACGGCCAAACTGTGCCCACCGATCTATTAAAAGAAGCGGTATTTGTCAAAATTGCTAAACGTATCCAAAGATCGGGTGGTGGAATTACTACTGATGATTCTGATTTACCTTTTACCGACCCAGCGATCGAGCAAGTATTTGGTAACTATGTTAATCAAAAGCTCCAGCAGTTTGTCGATATTTGCAAAAAAACTCAGCCAGAAGCTGTTACTAAGCAAGAATTACAGCCGATCTGTCAAAAAATAGGCAGCCTGGGCGAGAGCTTTGAATATTTAGCTTGGACTAACTTGTTAATTAGCTGTCGCTTGGCAGTGAATAATCCTTTAAACAGCGTAGTGCAGTTGCGGGAAGTAATTCCCAATGCTATTCATCAAGCCCAAATGCTGGTGATGGCTGGCAAGCACCATGCGATAACTTCTACGCCCGAGCTAGAAATTTTACTGGCTCCCAACGCAATTACCAATACTCGTACCCAAACAGGCTTAAGTGCTTACGATACCCTCGATTCGATTAGCGGTGTTTGGGATGATTTAGTGCTCAGTGCCGAAGAATCTTCGGATTTTCCGGCAGAGAAGCTACAGCCCACCAGCGCCGACTTCTTATTTGAACCCCAAATGGTTTCTACCGAAACAATTGGTGATGATCATTTTGGTGGTTCGGAGTTAGAGGAGTTTATGCAGCTCTTTGATGAAGAGCTATCGTTTGATGGTACTTGGGTACAGAACGAAGATATCCTCACCCACGAAGATCCACAAACCGAATACGCCGAGTCAGATTTTTCCCAAAATCTTTGGGACGAAGACATTGCCACTCGTCCAATTAGCAGCTCCTTATTGCCAATAGAACCACTCTCTAGCACAACAGAAGCTATTAGTCGGCAGCTACCCCAATTCGATTTTGAGCAAGTACCCGATTCAGACCTGTTTGTAGAAGATGTTACCGATACCGCTGTCAAACCGCCTCCCATTCGTTCAGTGGCGATCGATTGGAGTGGCTTGTTAGCCGATATCCCCGACCAGGTAATTGTGGAGTATAAAGAACCCAGCCCTCTAACACCAAATCTGGCACCAGATTTACCACCCGCCATGGAAAAAATACCCATAACTCCGGTTGCCCCAAAGGCAATCGCATCAGACAGCAATGATTTATTGGACGATTTGCCAGCTCAAATCCACCCGATCAATCATGACGACAATTTTAGTGATCCATTTGCTAACGATCCCTTCTTGAGTGATTTTTCTGATTTACCATTTGGTCTAGATTTAGAAGATCCTTTTGCTCTTGATATCCCACCGCCACCAGAACCATTATTTGTACCGCCAATTACACCTTTAATTAGCCAGAAAGAGGCACCTCCAGATCTGCATGACCCATTCTTAATCGATGAATTATTAGATGATCAGCCAGTTATCGAATATGGCGATGAACTAGATGATTTGATTAATGAACTCAGTGAGCCATTCGAGGTCAAACCACCGGTCTTCTCACCCCCAGACCATCCACAGCTTAAACCGATCGATGCAGACTATCTCAAAGAACTGGCTATGTTCGATGACTTGTTAGCAGACACTAAAACTACTGATGTGGACTTAGCTGATCTAGAGCAAATGATTGCCAATGGCAATCTAGAAGAAGAACTAGACCTGGAGAATATTGAGGATTTTTCGCCAGCCTCAGTCAACTCTAAAGTTAATTCTAAACTCCTAATTAATTTTGATGTTTTTTTGACTGAGGCTAAAACCACCGTGAATAACACTACCAATTCCAACTATTTCCCCGATTCTCAGCCAGCTCATACTGGCGCAGAGCATAGTGCTGTGATAACAGCTTCCACTGCCATTGAGGCTGAAGCAGTAATGTCGCCTTCTTCGACTCGCACGACAGAGCGGGCAGCGATTTTTACGACAGAACGAGCAGCTACCGAAGCCGATTTAGGCTTAGAAGATCTGGATTTATTGGATCTAAAGTCTATCGATAATCTCGCTAGTCTAAACTATGAGTTAGATGATGTTTTAGCAGGCTTAAATATGCTAGATATTTCTGACACCGAGCTACCATCAGGGGGTTTGGCTGATTTTTTAGACCAAGATTTTGAATTTGGTGATTTGGAATCTATAAATTCAAATCTTGAAAATTCAGTATTATCTGAAGATATTGATCTAGAAGATGATTTAGAAGCACCTGATCGCTCCACCGAGTTAACTGGCTCAATTTCAGAGCTATTTATGGACGACAACGACAACTATCACTCTGCTAATAAACACCCCTTATCAGAAAATAATTTGTCTGTAGCACCATTATGCAATCAAGATCATCCAGATGATTTAATCTCGTCTATTCTATCAGATATAGATCTGCAATCTGAATTAGAACCAGTAACTAATCAAGCAGCAGATTCAAATTTTTTAAGTTTATTAGCTAGTGATGATCAGCCCAGTGTTTCAGCGGCAAGCAATGAAGCTATTGAAACTATAAACTTTAATTCATTTGATCTGGACTTTAACAATCCGAAGACTGTCCAGGAAAGCCAATTTGGTGGAAATGTAGGTGAGTTGGCATCATTGGACTTAGTTGATGCTGATTTTGATTCTATTAGTATGAATCAAAGCTCTGTAGCTAATCTGGATCTAGGAGAACTCGATATCAACTCTGATCTGGGGATGAATTCTGACTTAGTAGATCTAGATATCAGCGAACTCAATAGTAACTTAGATGATTTGGATGACTTATTACAGACACCAACCACAAGTTCTTTAACAGATCTCGATGGACTGCTAGCTGAAGAATCTTTTAATGATCTTGATGCTTTGTTAACCGTGCCGCCGGTTGATCTGCCCACTGTAGCTCTTACTACTTCTGCCGTTGTCGGGGGCGCAGTTACCGATGGTGCAGGTGTCACAATTGCCCCTCTACCTACCAACTCTCAACCAGCCGCCGCGCCAGCAGCCAGGAATTCTCGCAGCAAGCAGCGGACTTTTGAGCAGACCATGCGGGTATCGGTGAAGAACCTGAACAACCTGAATAACCTCACCGGGGAATTGGTGGTTAATCGCAACACCTTAGAGCAAGACCAAAATCGGATGCGGCAGTTTATTGATAAACTGTTGTTAGAAGTGCAAAAGCTCAATGAAGTCGGCAAATCGATGCAGGATTTATATGAAAAATCCTTGCTAGAAAGCTCCCTATTAGCCAGTCGCCAACAAAGTCAACAAGCTAAATCGATGGTGCCCGGTAGTAGTGCTAGTGGCGATAGCGGCGATGCTGAATACGATCCATTAGAAATGGATAAATTTACGCCTGTGCACTTAATCTCTCAACAGATGATTGAGTTGACTGTGCGAATTCGAGAATCTACTTCAGATATTGAATTTGTAGTAGATAGCAGCACCGAAGTTACCCGCAGCTTACGCCAAATTACCAGCCAGCTTCAAGAAGATCTGAACAAGAGCAGAATGTTACCATTCTCGCAAACCTCCGATCGACTCCAGCGGGGGGTGCGCGACAATGGACTAAAATATGGCAAAGAAGTAGATCTGCGCGTAGAAGGTAGCGATACTTTAATTGACAAGGTGATTCTAGAAAGCCTGAATGATCCGCTAATTCACATGGTGAACAACGCGATCGCCCATGGGATTGAATCCCCCGCCGAGCGGTTGGCTGCCGGTAAACCAGCAGAGGGTGTAATTACTATTAATGCTGCTCACCAAGGTACTCAAACCATTATCTCGGTAAAAGACGACGGAGCCGGAATTGATGCTGAACGGGTAAAAAACAAGGCGATCGAAAAGGGCATTATTACTCCGGCTCGGGCAGTAACTATGACCAAGCAAGAAGTTTATGAACTACTCTTTTTGCCCAGTTTTTCTACCAGAGACCAAGCTGATGAACTAGCTGGTCGGGGTGTGGGGATGGATGTGGTGCTGAGCAGCTTGCAAGAAATTCGTGGCACCATTACCACCGAATCACAACTGGGCAAAGGTACCATTTTTACCATTCGTCTGCCCCTAGCTCTGAGTATTACCAAGGCGTTGATGGCTTCTAACAAAGATGTGGGCATTGCCTTCCCGATGGATGGAATTGAAGATAGCTTATCGGTGAAGCCTTACAGCATTATCGAAAATGCCGATGGCCAGAAGTTCTTCCCTTGGCGCGATCAGCAAATGCCTTTCCGGCAACTATCTGATCTGCTGGCTTTCAATCGACCCATGAAACGAGTGAACTACTACGGTGCCGCCAGCGAAGATGCTGAGCAAAGCATCTCCATTGTTGTTTTACGTAGTGGTAGTGATCTGGTCGCTGTCGAAGTCGATCGAGTGCTGGGTGAGCAAGAAATTGTAATTAAGCCCCTCCAAGGCCCTGCTCCTAAACCGCTAGGAATTGCGGGAGCCACAGTGTTAGGGGATGGTCGGATTATCCCGATCGCAGACGTGTTAGAGCTAGTAGACCTAGCCTCTGGCAAACTAGAAAAGAACGTCAACCAAACTTGGTCGATCGGCGACATCCCCGAAGAACAAGCGGCTCAGAGAGAACCAATGGTATTGGTGGTGGACGACTCCATTACGGTCCGTCAGTTGCTCTCCCTCACATTTACCAAAGCAGGCTACCGGGTAGAGCAGGCCAGAGATGGTCAAGAGGCTTGGGACAAGCTACGAGCTGGTCTCCCTTGCGACATTATTTTCTGCGATATCGAAATGCCTCGCATGGACGGCCTAGAGTTGCTTTCTAAGGTACAAGGCGATGAAGTGATCCGCCAGATTCCAATGGCTATGCTGACTTCTCGTGGCTCCGATCGGCACCGGCAAATTGCTTCTCAGTTAGGGGCTAGTGGCTACTTTATTAAGCCTTACCTAGAAGATGCGCTGTTAGAAGCAGTGAAGCGAATGCTCAAAGGCGAAGTGCTGGCGATCGTCTAAAGGAAATCCAATAAAAAAGACCTCACCTGCAACAGGTGAGGTCTTTTTTGATTAGCGTCTGTGTCTACCGTATCGTTCACCGCCATCCCAAGTATCAACGTAGTTCCCTGCGCCTAGCAGCCCACCGCTCATGCTTCAGCCAATTTTTAACCAGAAATCTGGGTGCTGAAGACCCGTTAGCCACATTACCACTGCATCTTCTTCAGGGTTTTGGTAGTATTTGGTGCGCCAACCCAGGTTTTCAAAACCCATTTTTTCGTAGAGCTGAATCGCCGCACTGTTAGAGCCACGCACTTCTAGAGTGCTATGGCGCATCTCGATTTTTACCGCTTGCTCTAGCAGGCCGCGCAAAATTTTTTGGCCCCCTCCCTGTCGCCGATGGTGGGGATGCACCGCCAACAAAGTAATGTGTGCTTCATCAACGATCGCCCAAAAGCAGCCCATCCCCACCAGTAAACCTTCTGAGTTGAACCAACCAATAAAATGGCTGTTGGAACTATTTAGCTCTCGTCGATAAGCGTCGATCGTCCAATGCTGCCCAAAACAAATTCGATCGATGGCCACCATCTCATCTAAGTGCTCGATCGTCAGCGTTGCGATTCTCACAAAGTTTCCAGATTAACTCTGTTGCTCAATGTACATATCCAAATCGGCAATCATCGCCGTCAGCTCGGTTTCGGTGCTGACTCGAATTCGGTCATCTCGCAGAGTCACCAACACTTTAGCCGCAAAAGGATTCGGCCAAATATTGGGGTTGCAAAACACTTCAAAAAAAACGTCTCCAGTAAACTGATACTCAGTGGGGGCATGAGGCTTAGTTTTTCCCGGTTCTTTAGTTTTCAAATGCAGCAGCAGCTCATCGATCGTTTTTTTGAGATCGTGAGCTGCTGAGAGGGTAAAGCTAAAGCTCAGAGAGCCGGTAGCTAAATTGATCACAAATTGTCCAGGCATAGAAAAAGGGATGCGATTAGAGCCAACCCCATCCTACCAGCGCTTTGTCTAAACAAATAAACTTAAGAAATAAATTCACCGCACTCATCGGCTAGATAGCAGAGTGCCCGCCAGCGTAGACCAGTAACTTCTTCGTACAGTGGGTTTAGTTTACAGAGAGGGGGGATGTGAAATAAATGATGACCAAAGAATGTCACATCGCGGGCAAAAGGACATTGTGCTGGTACAAGCTGACAAATCCAACGAGCCAATTCGGGACTATTGACTTCAACACCGTCTAGGTAATTGCGGATGGGTTGCATTAGATCAAGTGTGTTACTAGTAGTCTTCAAACAGGAAGATCTCCTTACGTTCGCCAAGGATATATTCAGTATGGACAAAAAAATATCCGGAATTAATACGTTTCCTACACTAATTTCCTTATTTTTCTAAAACTGTATCTAAGATCACAAAAAAACCAGATTTGTTTTTATGCTGTTGAAGTTTAATTTAAACGGGCAATAGCAGATACGGCGATCCCCACTAAATTTACGCTAGCATTTTGCAGTGGTGTACTGGCTGCACTAATAGTAGCTCCTGTAGTGTAAATGTCGTCAATAAGTATGATCGATCGACCCTGTAATTTGTGACCAGCTTGCAGCTCAAAGGCATTGTGGAGGTTTTGGTGGCGATCGGTAGGATTAAGCTGAAATTGGGCTTCGGTAGATTTGACTCTGAGCAATGATTGATTTAACTTGATCCCGGTGTGATGACAAAAGCCTTTGGCGATGAGTTCTGCTTGGTTAAATCCGCGCTGGTGCTGTTTATCAGGATGTAAGGGAATGGGGATCGCCATAATTTGGGAGTTATGAGGGGTGTGGGTTAACCAGGCTTTCCCGAGAAGTTCGCCCAAATAGTAGCCTAGTTGAGGATGGTTATGGTACTTACATTGGGCGATTGCTCTTTTGAGGGTACCGCTGTAGTTACCCCCCGCTAGGATAAATGGTGCGGTTTTTTGTAAAGGATCACTGAGTTGTTCTGCTTGGAGCTGTCGATCGCAGTAGATACAAAGAGTGGTTGGTGTTGGTCGATCGCACAGCGGACAGTTGGGTTTTAAGAAAAAGTCTAGTAGAGGTTTCCAGATAGTCACAAGTCGATCCTGGTGCCAAGGTCTTCTTTATAATTGACAGAACAATTAACCAAATCAACAATAAAATTAATATTGATGATGATATCTAGGTCATCGAGTATGCTGCGTAGCACGGTTTGCCGGAGCCATCTATGTGCTTTGTGTATTTTAAAATACCACTAAACAAGATATTGAAATCGGTCAGCAGCGCTACCAACAAATGCTCGAAATTAGCAATCTAATGAACGGTGATATCGATAGCTACGCTTGCGCCGAAGGCGATCGATTTGCCATTGATAAACTAGTTCAGATGCTGTCACTCGCTGGAATGGATATTCAGGTGTTAGTCACACCCAAAGCCAGTTAGCTAATTTTTCAGAAAAGCTTTGTTGCACCATTGAAATCGAACTTCAGCACAACGGCCTAATGTTATTTCACCTTTGGGAAAGAATAGCCAGAAACCAGCCCCAGAAGGAAAAGTTTTTTTAAGTAATGTTACCGGTCGATGATACAATCGATTCTGGTCTGGCTCGAAAAAGCATTTAAACCGTTGTGGAATCACCAGAGCAAGAAACTAGCGAAGGAGTTTCTATTGAAGAACAGCCCGAAGCAGAGCAATCTGTGCAAGAGCCGATCGACAGTGGAATGACAGAATATCAACAGCTCAAACGTGAGTTGGCGATTGCCATATGCGCTCTTAGCTTAGCCTTGTTTGCCCTTGTTTGGCTGAAATTCGGCCTAAACATAGCCCTCAATTACTTATTGGGAGCCGTCACTGGGTTGGTGTATCTCAGAATGCTATCGCAAGAAGTAGAAAAGCTGGGCATAACCAAGCTGTCGTTGAACTCCAACCGGCTTGGCTTGGTAGCAATAGTAATTATTCTGGCTGCCAAAGTACCCGAGCTAAAAGTTTTGCCAGTCTTTTTGGGTTTTTTGACCTATAAACTAGCTTTACTGATTTACGCCGTGCGCTGGGCTTCTGCCCCAACTGAAGAAGATCGATCGAAGTCGGACTTATGAGTTAATGCTCGTAATGAACCTCACTCTGGGGAACGCTCCTGAATGGAAATGTTAGGTGTTTTGAATAACATAAACCTCCTGCCGGTGGCCGCGCTCGACGTGGGTCATCACCTCTATTGGCAGATAGGTGGATTGAAAGTACATGGACAAGTATTACTGACCTCCTGGTTTGTGATTGCAGTTCTCTTGATTTTGGCTGTGTTAGCTACGCGCAACATGCAGCGCATTCCTAGCGGTTTGCAAAACCTGCTGGAATACGCACTGGAATTTATTAGAGACCTGGCAAAAAACCAAATCGGCGAAAAAGAATATCGTCCGTGGGTACCATTTATTGGCACGTTGTTCCTATTTATCTTTGTATCCAATTGGTCTGGTGCGCTGTTGCCCTGGAAGCTCATCCACTTGCCCGAAAGCGAGTTGGCTGCTCCTACCGGCGATATCAATACCACCGTGGCATTGGCACTGTTGACTTCCTTGGCTTATTTCTATGCGGGCTTTCGTAAGCGTGGCATTGAGTATATTGCCAAATACATTCAACCTGCGCCGTACCTATTGCCAATCAATATTCTAGAGGACTTCACTAAGCCTCTCTCCCTCAGCTTCCGTTTGTTTGGAAACATCCTGGCAGACGAACTAGTGGTAGCAGTATTAGTGTTTCTAGTTCCTTTGTTTATCCCCTTACCAGTAATGGTGTTGGGTCTATTC
>JAAFHZ010000111.1 GCA_013297675.1 Synechococcales cyanobacterium bin59.metabat.ball.084
TCAAAGGATTGGACATCGCGGAGGGTTTCGCCAGAAAGAAAATCGATCGCGCCGTGTTTGCGGAGTAGGGCATTTAAGCTTTTGTAGATTGCTCCTTGGCGGCGAGTAACGGATTGCAGTCGATTGGCATCAAATTGAAAATGGTCGAGGGTGCTGGGAGGTAAACCCCCTGATAGCCAACGGGGAACTTCGATCATGTCTCTGGCGGAAATGGTGTTTTGCCAGTTGGCGTAGACTTCACCGAATAGGCAAGACCACCACCAGCGTTCTAATTGGGAACGAGTGGAGTCGTTGGGTAGACCGACGACGGCGAGGATTGCCGATAGGCAAGTGTGCTGCATGGGATAGGGAATGTCGTCGGAGTGGAGAAATCCCAGACTTCCTAGAAATTTGGCAGATTGCTCGAAGCCATTCATGGTCATGTTGGCGTAAGTTTTATATTCTTCAAGGGTCAGGGTGAGAATATCTTGTCGCCGACAGCCCACGCTGGGTAGTTGAGCGGTACTTTCGGATGATGCTGATTGGCGACGGTGGTAGGTAGCGACGAGGGTAACTGCTGATAGCCAGTCGGTGTTGCGGAGGTTTTGAAGAACGGTGAATTTGGTGAGGTGTTTGGCGACATCGGCATAATGTTGGCGCAGGGAGAAGTCTTCGGCTGCGAAACAGGCAGTCATGAGATCGAAGAAGGTCATGGGTGTGGGCATCTCGTGCATGTCTTCAAAGATTTGGCAGACGGCAATTTTCGGCAGTTCTGGCCGCAGTTGAATGATGGGGAGTTGGTAATGCTCAAACTTTTTGACGACTTCCAACTCAAATTTCTTGATCAGGTGGAGTTTTTCGGGTTCGTAGTTCCAGTGTTTTTGGAAGCCTTCGCGCCAATGGGCAAAGGTGAAGATGTTGGAGACGGGGAACAGGAGCTGCTCGAATTCTTGATGGGGGGTGGAGCAGTCGATGTGTCGATTCCTTTCGGAGCGCGCATAGCGCTATCGCGGGTTTTCTGAATTTGGGATGATGGTAAGGAGATGATGGCTTCGACCCGATCGATCTCTGGATTCAGGGCGGCGGCGATGTCTATATAGTAGTAACGCTCTTGAATTTTGTGAGTCTTGCGATCGCGAATCATGACGGAGCGCCCGGAACGGAGACACATATAGGCGGTGGTAGATCGCTGTTGACCGTCTAGAATCAGGCTTTCGGGGAGGCAGGGTTGATCGAGTTGGACTCCTTCAACAAGGCGGGGTTTGAAGGTGGAGCTGTTGTTTTTGACTTGGATGGTGAGGATTGCCCCGATCGGGAAGGATAGGGAAATGCTGGCGATGAGTTTGACGATTTGGTCGTTGCACCAGGTGTAGCTGCGTTGAAGGTCGGGTAGTTGGATTTTACCGGTATGGATTTCTTCGAGGAAGTCGGAGAGGGATTCCTTGGTATTGTCAAACATGGAAATCACTTTCATTGGGCTGCACCAGTCGTAAACTCTTTTCACCATAAGCTGTAGCTGGAATTTAGGCTCATGGCGATACTTAAAAAGGATCGGGGCGATCCTTTTTTTCATAGTTGGTGCGGTGAGGGTTGACAGGGTTGGGGAATATGGCTATGGGGTGGCAGAGGGGCAAAGGATTTGCTGTAATTCGGGGGGTAAGGTGTCGAATTGGCTGAGAAAAAGGTCGGCGAGGGCGAGGTATCGCAGGTGGTAGCGGTTGGGGGCGGTGTATTCTTGGTCGTTACGAAACCAGCGTTTGACGTTGCCAAGGGAGCAGCCGCAAAGGGTGGCCATTTGCATTCGGGTGACATCCCATTTGGCTTCAAAGTCTCGTGGGTGCATGGCTAGTTGGCAGTTGGCAAATTTCTGGATGAGTTCTATTTCTCTCTGTCCCAGTCGGCGTGGTGTGTTCATGGTATTCGAGGTGGTTTTCCCAGGCGGTGTCGGCGAGGCAGAAGGAGTGGCTTTCGGAGGTGGGGTCTAGAAAAATCAGGTATTTCCAATGCCAGTGATGGAGGTGATTCTCCGTTGGAGAGTCTGCGGCAAGGTTGTAGGCGTAGAAGAATCCGATGATGGTGCCGAAGTCTGTGGGGTCTGAGTCGATCGGTTTCCAGCGGACGCGATCGCCGAGGGTAAAGGCGGGGAATGGTGTGTTTTGGGGAAAGTCAGTGGGTAGGGTGGTGGTGCCGATCTCTTGGGGGAGGGTGTCGCCGATGTTGGTGGGGTGGATCATGGCATGGGAGGGCCTGAGTAATTAAATAATGTGTGACACATTATAACACTCTAATTTAATGTATTTGACTCTAGAGAAAGGTTGTGGCGGTAGGATGATCGGGCAAAGGGTCTATGTGAAGCTAATGAGTCAATCGGAGCGGGTACAAATTTCGGTCTATTTGCCCAAGGAGGTGCATGAGGCGCTGGTGAAGTGGGCTGAGGATGAGGATCGATCGGTTAGTAATTTAGTGGTGCGGGTTATTGGTAAGGCGTTGGACGATCGGCAAGGGCGTTAATAAATCCATAAAGTGAACCGCCTTTTTGAGTCAAGATTAATTAGTAATATATTGCGACTCGAAAATTTGGAAAGACTTCACTTTTAATCGAGATTAGTTGCTGCCATACTTTTTGATCACCAACCAATGAAACAGCTCTGAATGGTATGCTATGTACCTGCATCCCAGTCAGACCCTTACAAAACCATTGGGAGTAGCCCCCATTTGAATGATTTCTCTTATGAGTAAGTTCGGCGAGACAATCAAAGAACTCCGTATCGCCCAAAACCTGGAATTACGTGAGACAGCCCATCTTGTTGGTGTTGCACCTGTTTACCTTAGTCGGGTAGAACGGGGCAAAGAAGCTCCCCCTTCGGCAGAGGTGATCAAGTCTCTCGCAAAAGTGTTGGCTGCTGACTCGGATGTGCTGATGAAGCTTTGTCCTCCTGCGAATAGTCGGATGGATGCCTTGCTCCAGTCACATCCCAAACTTTTGGGAGTGGTGGATCTATTGCTCGATCGAGATCTTTCGGATGAACAAGTCTCTCTGGTCGAGCGATTTATTCGACGAGAGATTTTAAAAGAATCATCTGCTAGCACAGTATAAATAGCAGGATTTATTAAATTTAAAATTTGAGTAGGGATATGCCAAAAACTAAATCGAAGGCTGAACCAGTAATACCGTCTGAGGTAGAGGATACTCCAAAGAGTAATATTATTCCTGAAGGATTTATCCCGGACTATATTAGTGGTACAAAAAATATTAAAGACAGTCCGAAGGAACAGGTTAGACAGCGGATTGCCAGAGCTTTATTGCATGAGTATGCAATTTCTAACGATGATATGGAGTCTGATTTTTCTGTAGCGATCGCTGGTAAACGGAAAAAAGTTGATGTTGCCATATTCCATCATGAGTCAGAGCATGTAGTTGAAAACATGAGTCGGGTAGTAGTTTGTCGTCCAGAACCAAAAGTCGGTCGTAATGTGGTGCGACTACGGGACTATGCACAGGCTGAAAAAGATCTAGAAGAACTCGAAGTAATTATGGAGGGAATCGAGTCTTGTCAGTATGGTCTGTGGACAAATGGTTTGGAGTTTTTCTACTTAGAAAAAATCACGAAACGGTTTGAGGTGAAGTTTGAGCCGATCGGGGATTGGCCAGTTACGGAAGAGTCGGTAGGAACTCAAGAAGTGTTGTCTAGTGCGAGAACTCGACAAGCCGATCCAGAAATGCTCAAGATTGCTTTTCGTCGTTGCCATAACTACATTCATGGTAATGAAGGAATGCCCAAAGATGCTGCTTTTTGGCAGTTTCTATATTTAATTTTTTGTAAGATGCACGATGAAAAGTTTCATCGTAATCAACGACAGTTTTGGGTGCATCCAAGTGAACAGTTTAAAAGTGAAGGATGGACAAAGGTAAAGCAGCGGATTCTGCCATTATTTGCTGAAGTTAAGAAACACTATGGCAACCTGTTTCGGGGCAATGAGGAAATTATTTTGTCTGATCGGGCTTTGGCTTTCATGGTGTCGGAGTTGGCTAAGTATGACTTGAGCCGGACTGATGTGGATGTGAAGGGTGGTGCTTATCAGGAAATTGTTGGTGATAATTTACGGGGTGATCGCGGGCAATATTTTACGCCGCGTGGGGTAATTCGTCTGACCGTAGAGATGCTGGCTCCTCAAGAGCACCACCGAATTCTCGATCCGGCTTGTGGGACAGGTGGTTTTTTAGTTGAAACTCTAGGCTACATGCTGAAGCAGTTTAGAGAACGCGCTAAAATTATTCCCGATCAAGCCAATACCCAAGAATGGGATTTGATGAATGACAAGATTCGAGAATTTGCCGAGAATCAGTTATTTGGAGCTGATTTTGATCCATTTTTGATCAAGGCAACTCAGATGAATATGGTGATGGCTGGGGATGGCAAGGGGCATCTCTATCACGTTAACTCTCTGGAATTTCCGGCTGGATATTTGGATGATTTAGGTGAAGCGAGAAAAAATATTCCACTAGGTTCAATGGATCTGGTGATTACTAACCCGCCTTTTGGGTCAGATATTCCGATTACAGATGCAGGAATTTTGGATCAGTATGATCTTGCGGCAACTTGGGAAAGAGCTGAGGATGGGAATTTTAGACGAACTGGTAGGCGACAAGGTAGTGTGGCACCAGAGATTTTATTTGTAGAACGGTGTGTGAAATGGTTGAAACCAGGAGGTAGGGCTGGGATAGTGCTACCTGATGGCATTTTGGGGAATCCGGCGGCGGAATATATTCGCTGGTGGATTTTGCACCATACTTGGGTGCTGGCGAGTGTGGATTTGCCTGTGGAGGCATTTATCCATGAGGCGAATGTCAATATTTTGACGAGTGTGCTATTTCTTAAACGCAAGACAGATGATGAAATGCGGGCTGAGGGGATGGGTGGTAAGCAGGACTACCCAGTGTTTATGGCAGTGGCTGAGAAGGTAGGGATCGATCGAAGAGGTAATAAGCTCTATAAACGCACACCGGATGGGGAAGAAATTCTAATTGAGGTAGAGTCAGTTGAGAAGATTCGGATTGGGGAAAAGGTGATCGAACGCAATTTACGCCGACGTGAACGAATTTCTGATAATGATTTGCCAGAGATTGTGAAAGCGTATCAGGAGTTTCGGCGACAATACCCGGAGCCAGGCATATGATTACGCGCATTGAGGCGATTAATTACCGATGTTTTCGGCACTTAGATATTCAAATTGGTGCCTATCAGGTTTTTGCGGGGGTAAATGGCAGCGGTAAAACAACGCTGCTAGATATTCCAGTGCTGTTGGGGGATATGTTGAGTAGTGGCATAACAAATGCTTTTTTGGAAATGCCAGCTCATTATGGTAGCCCTAGAGCACAATCATTTGCAGAGTTGGTGCATCGGAAACAAGGTAACTTTTTTGGTCTGGTTTTAGAAGCCGATTTACCAGAGGCAATTGTTAATAAACTGATGAATTCTGATGATTATCGGGTGCCCAAGAAGATGCTGGAAGATCCGAGTAAATGGATGAGAGCAATGCGTTATGAAATCAGATTTGAATTATTCAACCGGCGAGAGCTTCAGGTGTGTGATGAATTTCTTTATTTGATGCCGAAAAATGATTCTAAGGTAGGTTCTAGATTACCACAGCATTTGGGTGGGGTAGGGAATCCTCCTTTGAAGACATGGCACAGGGTCATTGAGCGGCAAAGTGGTAAGGAATCAATACTGCGGGCGGAGATGCCGAGCAAAGCTACTGGCAAGAGGCGAGAAGTTGCAGTGCAGCTCAATGCGGAGGAATTAGCTTTAGCGAATGTATTTGCAGATATTGATATGTTTCCAGCAACTATTTGGTTTAGGGAGTTGTTAGAGAAAAAGGCTATTCAGTATATGCCCAGTGGGACAGCATTAAGAAAGCCTTGCTCTCCGAGTAGATTGGCTGCTAAGTCTGTACAGGCTGATGGTGCTAATCTGCCCTGGTTGGTGATTGATTTGAAGCAGCATGAGGATATGTTTGAGGCGTGGGTGGATCATGTCAAGACTGCGCTGCCAAATATTAGCCAGATTGATGCGGTAGAAAGAGATGATGATCATCATGCCTATTTGCGGGTGACTTATGTGGGGGACTATGAGGTTACTTCATCGGGGTTATCTGATGGGACTTTGCATATTTTGGCGTTGACGATTTTGCCCTATTTGCGAGAGTTGCCGGAGCTGATTTGTGTGGAGGAGCCGGAGAATGGTATTCATCCTCGGGCGATCGAAACCATTTTGCAGTCGCTGAGTTCGATTTATGATTCCCAGGTGTGGGTAACGACTCAATCTCCGATCGTGCTTGCTCATACTGAGAATTTGTCAGCGGTCACGGTGATGCAAACTCAGCAGGATGGTAGTGTTACTGCTGTCTTGGGTAATGAGCATCCGCGTTTGCGCGATTGGCAAGGGAGTATTGATCTTGGTTCTCTGTTTGCGGCAGGGGTACTGTCATGAGAGACTGTGTTTTTCTGGTGGCGGATAAGAATATGGAGGCGGCGTTTATGGGGTTTTTGGGTCGATCGCAGTTTCATCAGAGTTTGGGCTGTGGAGTTTTTGATTTTGATGAAAATCAAGATTTATTGGTTTCGGGGGAGCATGATCCGGGGGTGTATACTCGCGCCCATGAGTTGTTGCGGTCTTATCAGAAAACCCACCGTCATGCGGTGGTGGTGTTGGATGAGGCTTGGGATGGGTCGCCGAAGGCGCTGCGGATTGAGCAGAAGATTCGGCAAGATTTGGAGTTGAGTGGTTGGGATGCAGAGCGGGTGGAGGTGGTGGTGATTTGCCCGGAGTTGGAGGCTTGGGTGTGCCATGATTCGACAAAGGTGGAGGAGGTTTTGGGCTGTACAAAGTTGGGGATTGGGTTGAAGAGTTATTTGGTGGGTGAGAAGTTGTGGGAGGCGGAGCAGTCAAAGGCTACTGATCCGAAGGCGGGGATTGAGAGGGTGCTAAAGTTGGCGCGAATGCCTAGATCGTCGGCGTTGTATCGCAAAATTACTGCTCAAATTTCGGTGAAGCGGTGTGTTGATCCGGCATTTGGTAGATTGCAAGCTGCCTTGCAGCGGTGGTTTCCGATGGAGGATGCGATATGAAGACGACTAGGTTGGATTTGCCGGTGATGGCTTCTTGGATGGAGTCTAATGGGCGGCGATTGGATTGTAATCCGTATCTGTCTGGGGGGTTTGAGGCGAGGGTATTGTTGGAGCGATTGAAAGCAGAGAAACAGCCATTACAGTCATTGACACAAAATGGTATGGCTGGAATTTTTCATGCTGGACGCGAGAAACGAAGCTATGTTGACAATCCTGAATATGGAGTTCCATTTCTAGGTAGCACAGATATTCTTGCTGCTGATTTATCTGGATTACCATTTTTATCAAAAAAACAAGTTCAAAAAAATCCTCACTTTACAGTTAAAGAGGAATGGACATTAATTACACGATCGGGCACTGTTGGCAGAATGGCTTTTGTTCGCCCTGATATGGCAGGAATGGCTTGCTCTGAGCATGTGCTACGAGTCGCCCCCGATCGAACTAAGATTCCACCTGGTTACTTATACGCTTACTTGAGCAGTCGTTTTGGGGTGTCGCTGATTACATCGGGCACTTATGGATCGATCATTCAGCATCTTGAACCTAACCATATTGCGGATTTGCCTGTGCCTCGGTTGGGGGAGGCGATCGAAGAAGAAATACACAATTTGATTTTAGAAGCATCACTATTACGAACAAAAGCAAATATTCAGTTAACTGTTGCCATTCAAAAGATTGAAGAGTTGGCAGGACTACCTCCTCTTTTGAAATCACTAAGTCATCAAAGCTTAGATATTTCTTCAACATCATCTAAATTCCTTACTGCTCGTCTAGACGGACTTTTTCATAGCAACTACCATAAATCGGCGTTAATCCCATTACTAAGTCTTTCAGATGAAGATAGAGTGACAATAGGCGAGATTGCTAACGAAGTCATAGAACTAGCGAAATTCAAAAGGGTGACTATAAATGACCCTATTCATGGAGTTCCATTTTTTGGCACTTCAGCTATCATGCGGACTGACCCCAATTGCAGCTATTATACCCCCAAAAAAATGCAGGGTATCAATCAATATTTCATAGATAATAGAACATTGTTAGTTCCAAGATCTGGCCAGCTCAATGGAATTATTGGACATACTGTATTTCCTTACGGTCAGGTTATTGGAGGTGCTGTTACAGAAGGTGCGATTCGGATAAAAGCTGATTCGCCAACTATTGCAGGATATATTTTTGTTGCTTTATCATCTGAATATGGGGTGAGGCAAATGAAAGCTAGAACATTTGGTTCGTTGATTCCTCAAATTGATGTCAAAATAATTCAAGAGATTATTATACCAAGACTCTCCAGTCAGCAAATGGAAGTCATTGGTAATCAAGGATGGCAAGTTTCTAAGGATAGAAATATGGCAATCGAAAAAGAGTTACAGGCAAGAAATATTCTTAATCAACTAATTGAGGCAAAAAGTTAGAAACTGTATCCCCCACGCCGAAAAGGGCACGATCGTATACACCGCCCCCAAAGCCAAGTAAAAAATCTTCAGCAGCAGGTAGACCGCTGTGAAGCCCAAGGCCAATACTGCCAGTATCAAGCCGCTAATCAATTCGTTTACCAGTATTTGCATGGGGTTTCGTTTAGATCCTTACTATCTTAGGGTTTCAAGATTCGATTAGTCATCAAGATTTTGTGGTCAATGCTCTTACTGGTATGGAGATGGGTGTTCGATCGGGCTTAAGATTTCCTGAAACTGGGTTACAACTCCAATCTGGCATTTTTATTTACCAATAAGAGCTTGATCTGTTCACGATTTTGCGTGCTCCAGTTACATTTATACGCATGGTGATAACTTTTTTACTTGCGCCATAAATTTTACTCGCTTCATCCAATTCCATACCGGTTTTAACAATGTAGATGGCCGCCTCTTGAGAAATCAAAAGAGCTGGGCCTAGCCAATTAGCCTCGTCCTCTTGTTCCTCATTAAAATAGCGACATCCATATTCGTCCAAAACAGGCATTGGCATATGTCCAAGAATGCCATGACTAAGTTCATGCGAAATATTGGCAGCTTGTCGATAAAAGTGATGCGAATCATTATGAATGATCTGTCGCCGATAACGATCACAGATGGTAACTGCCGAAAAACCATCTGAATCTTTTCCCGTGTAGTGGGAGACCGCTTCAGGTATCTTACTTTTATAAGTAGATAGCGATTGTACTGGGATTTCCAAGCATTTAGCTAATTTCCAAGGACAAAGAGGCTCATGAGGCTTAAAATTAAGCTCTTCTCTAAATTCCCTTGCATATTCATTAGCTTCAGTTTTAAACCCACGACGATATTTCTTTTTCTTCATCAATCTACTCGATCTTTTCTGAGACTCTCGTAACCAGCTTTGACAATAGCTTCAAGTGCAGCAGCCCCTTCCGGCGAAAGGTTTCGATCAGCTCTCAAATAAGCTGTGATTTGAGTAAGCGGATCTGACTCAATTCGAGGCTCTTGTTCTCCTCTAACAAAAGACTCAGCTTGTAATCCTGACCATTTGAGTAATGCAGTCAATCCATCAACATCAGGTCTTTTTCCTTGAGCCATGCGTGTTAGGGTAGATGCACTCACCCCTGATTTTGCAGCAACTTGTTTCCACGTAAGTCTTTGAGACTGACGTTGACTGTCCAATGCAGCGTAGAAAGACTCCAGGTCAAATTCTACCTTAGCCATTTTTCCTCCAATTCCTATCTTGCAATTGTAAGCCACTTGTGCAATATTAAGATCAGTTTGATTTTTGCAATCGAATTTCAATGTAGCAATTAAGACGTGATCTACCGGATACGGCAAAAACTCACAATGTTAATCGACGCTAGCACAAGCGAACCACAATCCAATAAAATGGTACTAGAGTACAGGATAATGTAGGGCACATGGCAGACGTACAATCACAGATGATCAAGTTTCATGAGGCAATCAAGCTAAAGCGTTTCGACGAAAATGAAACACTTCGAGACAAGCGAGAAATTATTCTTAAGCGCCTGAATAGTGGACTGAAAAAACTTGATCTTGACCCTACTCCAAAATATGAAGTTATCGATCAAGGCAGTTATGCCATGGATACTGGAGTCAAGCCTTTAAATGGCGACTATGATATCGATGTAGGGATTAGCTTCAAAATTTCCAAAGATGATTATCCAGATCCACTCGAACCTAAAAAATGGGTTTATGATTCATTAGTAGGCCATACTAAAAAAGTCGAAATCCAGCGCCCTTGCGTCACTGTCTACTACCAAATATCAGGTGAGCCAGCATATCATGTCGATTTAGCCGTTTACTCAGATAAAGATAATAACTCTGATGGTAAAATTTATCTAGCCAAGGGAAAAGAGCATTCTCATAAAGAAAATAAGATTTGGGAAGAATCAAACTACCCAAGTTTAATTAATTTAATGAAAAATCATTTCCAGGATAGTGAAGATGCCAAACAATTTCGTCGCATAATTCGCTATTTAAAACGCTGGAAAGATTTCAAATTCCAAAGCAAAGGAAATGCAGCACCTATTGGAATTGGTATAACTATAGCTGCATACAAATGGTTTGCTCCTAATAAGGTTACAAACCCGTTTGATAATACGACTAAGTATAATGATCTTGAAGCTCTTCAACATTTTGTTGGAGCAGTTCTGAGCAACTTTCAAATGGTTTATTCTGAAGGAGTTTGGACAAAACGCCTTGAAGTATTACTTCCTGTTGCACCTGGCAATGACATCTTCACAAAAATGACCAACTCTCAAATGACAGTTTTCCAGGAAAGATTGCAAAGCTTATTTGATAGTATTCAAAAAGCGCAAAAAGAAGTAGATCCAAAAGAAGCTTGTACATTACTCAATCAACAATTTGGCTGTGATTTTCCAATTCCAGATGAGAAGGACACTGCTCAAAAGCGTTCACCAGCAATTGTTTCATCTAGCGCATCAGCTTAAATGTTAGACCATTCAAGAAAATTTCAAATATTTAGTGATTTTACAAAGCTTGATCACTTAAAGAACCCTCATTATTTATCTTCTGATGAGTTAAAGAAATTCGCAAGTAGAAAGATTGATTTTGCCGTACAAGGACAAGTTTTAATAGATGAAAAAGAAGTAACTTTATGTATTGGAACTAATCATACTTTCCCCTTGTCGCTACCGATTGTTTTCCTACAACCAGCAGACGCTTTTGGAATGATCCCACATTTGGAAGGAGATGGCTGCTTATGTTATCTCGATCCAGAAGGATTATTACTTAATTCAGAGGAACCAGTAGGAATCCTTATTGAAGCACTCAAACGGTCTATTATACTATTGCAAAATGGTACAAGAGGTGAAAACTATCAAGATTTCATGGATGAATTTAGCTTCTATTGGCAGAAAGCTATTCTAGAGCCAAAATGTTTATTAAGTTTTATCACTGTAGATAACAATTTACGTCAAATATTTGCCTACAAAAAACCTGGTCAAGACATCCTCTTTGCAGCAGATTCTATTGATATTGTTAACGCCTATTTCAATAGTGAGTTAAATCCTTTCAGCTCTTATATACGCTATACTGCTCTTTACATTCCGCTTGAATTAGGTACGATCCTTACACCACCACAAAGAAATAGACCTTGGAGTCTATCAGATATTCAAGAGATTCTTAGAAAAAACTTATCATTAAAAAATCAGAAGCTTTTAAAAAAATATCAAAGTAATAAAAAGAAAAAGGAGCAATTATTAATTCTCGGGTTGCCACGCTCAAACGGAGGGAGAACACTAGTAGGACTAGTATTTAGTGATACCGCTAGCAATGAGTTACTTCTAATTAATAAATCTAAAAGTATTCCTTCAGGCATAATTGTTATTCGTTATGATTCAGACTATTTGGTTGCTCGTGGTGGTGGTGATGTCCAACTGCAAAAAGTTCATGCTTTGGTCGTTGGATGTGGTTCTGTTGGAGGTAACATTGTTATGGATCTCATCCAATCAGGCATCACTCATCTAACACTGATAGATCCAGATACTCTATCGCATGAAAATACATTTCGACATGTTTTAGGACACAAAAATGAGTCTAAAGCTAAGGTCATAGCTTTAAAGGAAGAGATAGAAAGTAAATATCCTTATGTATCTATTAATATCTATGTAAAACACATTGAAAATGCCATTAAAGAAAAAGTAATTCAATTATCTGAGTTTGACTGTATTTTTCTAGCCACAGGCAATCACACAATAGAGCTATATCTAAATCGTATGATTCACCAACTGAAAAAGACCCCGATAACAATATTTACTTGGTTAGAACCATACAGCATAGGTGGACATACTTTACTAACTCATCCTCAACAATCAGGATGTTTACAGTGTTTATTTACTTCAGATGACCATAACAGTTACTATAATAAATCCTCTTTTGCTGCAAGTGGCCAATCTTTTGCTAAAAATGATTTAGGTTGTAATGGTTCTTATGTATTTTATGGAGCTTTAGATGCGCGAAAAACAGCAGAACAAAGTGTCAGACTAGCTTTAGATAGTTTAAGAGGTTATGAAACAGGAAATCCTATATTATCGTGGAAAGGTGATGACAATCTTTTTACAAAAGAGGGCTTTAAAACTTCTCTCCGATACCAATTAAGCATAGATACTTTACAGCAAAATAAATATGCTTATATTAATCCTAATTGTCCTGTATGTGGAGAGCAACACCGATGTCCTCAATAGTTTTCACAAAAATTGATGGTGGAAAAATCAAAATCAGTAAAAAAGCATTAACCAGCATGAAAAAGTTCATTCAAGACAACGACTGTAAAAAAGAAGCTGGTGGTGTTCTTCTTGGCCGATACATCCTTAATAGTCTAGATATCATTATTGATGAAATAACTATTCCAATGTGGGGAGATCGAAGAAAGTGGTTTGGCTTTTTTCGATCTCGTCGCCCCCATCAAAAAGTAATTGATCGTCTATGGAAAGAAAGTGAGGGAACTATTAACTACCTTGGCGAATGGCACACTCATCCAGAAAATACTCCCATTCCTTCAGATATAGATATTAGAAGCTGGAAACATAAGTTGAATCATGATGTATTTGATGGAGATAGCTTATGGTTTGTAATCATCGGAATCAAAAGCCTGAGAATTTGGGAACTTAGTAGAAACAACCTAAGTTATCAATTAATTGGTGAATCATATTATTCAGAGGTGGAAAATGTCTAAAACAAGTATCCCTCAAAATGTAAAGTTAAAGCTATGGCTTAAATCTGGCGGTCGTTGCCAATTCTGTGGTTGCAATCGAATATTGTATAGAGATGATCTTCTTACTCAAAGAGAAATGAACAATGCATATATTGCTCATATTATTTCGGATAGCCCAGATGGTCCAAGAGGAGACGCAATACTTTCTCCCAAGTTAGCTAAAGAATTTAGCAATTTAATGCTTTTATGCGATACACATCATCGATCAATAGACGATAAATCGCAAGAAGCTACCTACACTATAGAACTACTAAGAGGTTACAAGAAAAACCATGAGGAGCGTATAGAGTTTTTAACAGGTATTAATGAAAGCCAAAGAAGTCATCTATTATTTTTTAGGGATTACATCGGTGAGCGAAAACCAGAAATTGATCATGAAGATGCAAAATATTCTATTCTACCAAGATATCCCATTGATTCAAGCTCAATAGAAATAGATTTGACAAATAGTTCATTTAGAGATAGTGAAAAAACATTTTTTAAAAATAGACAAGAAGAAGTTCACAGACTTATAAATATTTGCATACGCCAGAGAAGTCAATCTAGTCAGATAGGGCATTTATCTATTTTCGCACTTGCTCCTATTCCAATGCTAGTTCATTTTGGTTATGAAATAGGTGATCTAATTCCATCAGATGTTTATCAGCATCATCGTGACACAACTTCATGGAAATGGCAGTTATCAAATAAAAATTTCAAATATATAATTGAAGAGCCTGACTTATCACAATTTATTTCTAAATCTGTTGTTCTGAACTTATCTTTAAGCGGCACAATTCAACAAGAAGAAATAAGCTTAGCAATGAATAAAAAATATCAATTTTACAAAGTCACTATTCCTGAACCTGATCGCGATTTCCTAAAAACAAAAGACCAGTTAGAGCTGTTCAAAGCAGAAATCAGACTTTTACTACGAAAAATTAGAGACTTACATGGAGGAGACTGTGAAATCCACTTGTTTGCCGCCACTCCAGCTTCAATAGCAGTAAGTTTTGGTCAAGTGATACTACCAAAAAGTGACCCTCTAATTCATGTTTACGAGTACAACAAGGATAACGGTGGCTTTCGATATGCACTCCAGTTAACAAGTTGATCAATATGGCCGACACAATATCAACAAGCATAAATTCATTATTGAGCATTCAGGAATCAATCATGATAACAAAATACTCCCTTACCGCCAAAAGAACACGAATTGTTTTTGGCTCTGAGTAAGCTTTTTACCTGACAGTCCATCTGTATTCTTACGGTAGAAAGGAAGTAGCTTACTTCTTTAACTCAATAAATCCCATCAAAATTTTGCTCCAGAAAGTCCAGACTATTATCAAAAAGCACACTGTGAATTTGGTTGTTTATCAGCCAGATAGTCAGTTCTCTCCGAATGGGAAAGAATGCTGTAATCACTGTAGACAAGTGATCTCGCAAGCAAAGAGGCCAACAATGCTACACCTGAACTCTTACAAGTACTGATCGCAGTAAACCAACTTTTTACCTAATTTTCCCTCAAAAAAGATTTTAGTCCTAGTTAGACTTGCAAGACTTCAACTCAAAACTGCCACCAACAGCGGGTTATGGGGTCATCAAAGCAAATCAGCATCGCCCCATGTGAATTTTGTCGGATTTTTGTCATACAAAAGTAAAGTGTACATTTTCCAGGGCAAACGCATCAAATTATGATACTTCTACAACGATAAGACCCTACTTAGATAGTCGTTATCCATTGCAGCACGATATCTTTTCAATCGGATGCTTTTTTTCAATGATGTGTCTTTCGTGAG
>JAAFHZ010000112.1 GCA_013297675.1 Synechococcales cyanobacterium bin59.metabat.ball.084
GCGTCTGGTAAATCTAAAAAAGCTTCTATGATTGCTAAGTTATTCAAAATTGTCACTACTCCATAAGTTGCTGTACCATAATACTAGCACCACTTGTGCCAATTATCATAGAATGAAATAGCCCTGAGTTAAATACAGTCATTATTTAGAAAAAATGGTATCAGATATCAGAACAACTAACTGAGTTTCCACACTGAAATTAGAGAAAGGATAAGGTATAAAAATATGTGAGTTATAATGCAACAAACTAATCAGTTCTTCGCTCGGAATCTAAATAAAGCCATGTTAAATCGTCTAATAATCTGTTTGATCGCTGTTTTCTTGATCTGTACCAGTCTGCCTTCCCCTCTCACTGCCGAAACTACCACCTTGACTCTCATGGCTCCTTGTCCAGCTACCCCCAACTGCGTGGTCAGCAAAGGCGCAGATGCAGGACATCAGATCGAGCCTCTGGCATATGTGGGCGATCGAAGTACCGCCTATGCTGATCTGCTCAAAGTATTAACCGTAGTTCCCCGCACCGTAGTAACCGAAAAAACCGATACTTACATTCGCGCCGAGTCCACCAGCCGCATCTTTCATTTCGTGGATGATCTAGAATTCTACTTTCCTCCAGATGAAAAGCTCATCCAGGTTCGATCGGCTGCTCGGGTGGGTGAATCTGATCTGGGCGTGAATCGCCGCCGCTTGGAGCAAATCCGCTTGGCACTGAAAGATCTTAGTACTCGCAAGTCACCGGCACCGATGTAATTCTGGGAAGCAGTACAATGGCTAAAAATAAATAAGTTGCTTAGATGATTAGTTATCTCAAGGGTTCGATCGAACAGTTCCAAAAAACCAGTCCTACTAAAACCGTTGTGATTATTGAGGTGCAAGGAGTTGGCTACGAAGTACAAGTTCCCTCCAATATTAATATGGTGGTGGGCAGCGTTGTGCAGCTTTTTATTCATCAACAGTTTCGGGAAGATCAGGTTTCGCTGTATGGCTTTAGTTCTACTGCCGAGCGAGATTTGTTTCGTCAGTTAATCTCGGTGAGTGGCATCGGTGCCAGCATTGGCATTGCTCTGATCGAACACTTGGGTATTACAGAATTAGTGCAGGCAATTGTTCTCGGCAGCACCAAGATTTTATCCAAGACTCCTGGTATTGGTACCAAAACAGCAGAGCGGTTGAGCGTGGAGCTGAAAAGCAAGCTGAAGCAGTGGCGAGATGTGGCAGATTTAGATTCGATCGAACTCGATGAAAATATGGACACCAAGCTACAATCGGAAGTAGAAATGACTTTGTTGGCTCTAGGCTATGACGATATTGAAATTCGTCAGGCGCTACAAATGATTGGACGGGATGAAGCATTAGCCGCCAGTAAAGATGTGGAAAAATGGCTGAGATTTGCGATCGCCGCGCTGTCTAGCTAACAATATGTCCAACTGGTCTATCCGCTGGCACCTATAGTGTTCGCAGAGTAGGCACAAAAATCGATCACTAGGAAAACGAGTCGATCGACCTATGCTCCCAAAACAGAGATCGCGCTATTTAATGTTGCACTAGGTCGCATTGCCGCAGTGACTTTGGCTTGATCTGGATGATAGTAACCACCAATATCGATACCTTGACCCTGCGCTGAATTTAACTCTGCAATAATAGTTGCTTCTTGACTACTCAAAGCCTCTGCTAGTTTCGCAAACTGGGCTTTCAGCTCCAGATTCTGATCCTGCTGGGCCAAAGCCTGCGCCCAGTAAAGTGCCAGATAGAAATGACTACCACGATTATCTAGCTCCGGCGCTTTCGCAGAGGGCGATTTTCCTTGGTCTAAATACTGGCAGCTTGCCTGATCTAAAGTAGCCGCCAACAGCAAGGCATCTGCATTGTCGGTCTTTTGACCCACATCCTCTAAAGCTACTGCCAAAGCCAAAAATTCCCCCAAAGAATCCCAGCGTAAATGGCCTTCTGTGACAAACTGCTGTACGTGTTTAGGAGCCGAACCGCCTGCGCCCGTCTCAAACAAACCACCGCCAGCTAACAGCGGCACGATCGAGAGCATCTTAGAACTGGTGCCCAACTCTAAAATCGGAAATAGATCCGTCAAATAATCTCGCAGCACGTTCCCTGTTACCGAGATGACATTTTTACCCGCTTTAACTTGCTCGCAGGTAAACCGCATCGCTGCCACTGGCGAAAGAATTTGGATATCTAAATTGGTAGTGTCATGGTTTTTTAGATATTGCTGAACCTTGCTAATTAAATTGGCATCATGCGCCCGATCGGCATCTAACCAAAAAATCGTAGGGCAACCGGTAGCTTTTGCCCGATTTACGGCTAGCTTCACCCAATCTTGAATCGGTAGATCTCTGGTCTGACACATCCGCCAAATATCACCCTTGGCAACCTGGTGTTCCAATAAAATCCCTCTAGATTCATTCACTACTCGGACTGTGCCATCTAGCGGAATTTCAAAGGTCTTATCGTGAGAACCATATTCCTCAGCCTTCTGAGCCATCAAGCCCACATTGGCTACATTGCCCATTGTAGTTACATCAAAAGCGCCATTTTCTTGGCAGAACTTAATACATTCTTGGTAAATAGTGGCATAGCAGCGATCGGGAATCATTGCCTTCGTATCATGAGCCTGTCCATCGGCTCCCCACATTTTTCCGGAAGTGCGAATCGCAGCAGCCATAGAGGCATCGATAATTACATCGCTGGGCACGTGGAGGTTTGTAATTCCTTGATCGGAGTTGACCATCGCTAGTCGCGGCTGCTGATGGTAAGTTGCTTGGATATCGGCTTCGATCGCCTCTCTGGCTGCGGCTGGTAAAGCTTGAATTTTGGCATATACATCACCCAGCCCATTTTTGGGGTTCACTCCCAGCTTGGCAAAAGTATCAACATATTTGCTAAAAACTTCTTGGTAGTAAACCGTGACCGCATGACCAAATAAAATCGGGTCAGAGACTTTCATCATGGTTGCTTTTACATGCAGCGACAGCAAAATATCTTCATCTTTAGCTGCCTTAATTTCCTTGGCATAAAAAGCCCGCAAAGCAGCAACGCTCATTACCGCTGCATCAATAATTTCTCCCGCAGTCACCGTCTGCTCTTTCAGCACCGTTACAGCTCCATCGGCGGCTACTAGCTCAATTTTGACTGTCCCCGCCTCGGTGACTACCTGGGATTGCTCACTGCCATAAAAATCTCCGCTGTCCATGTGGGCAACGTGAGATTTGGAATCTTTTGTCCAGGCACCAACCCGGTGGGGATTCTTTTGGGCATATTGTTTAACGGCTGTGGCTACTCGTCGATCGGAATTGCCTTCTCGTAACACTGGGTTCACGGCGCTGCCCAAAATTTTGGCATATCGAAGTTTAATGGCCTGCTCCGCTGCGTCTTGGGGTGCTGCGGGATAGTCGGGAATGTGGTAGCCCTGGCCTTGTAATTCTTGAATGGCGGCGGTGAGCTGGGGCAGGGAGGCGCTAATGTTGGGCAGTTTGATAATATTGGCTGCTGGGGTCTGGGCTAGTTTACCGAGGAGCGCCAGGGCATCGGGTTGCTGTTGTTCTGCGGTCAAACCTTCGGGGAAGTTAGCGATGATCCGCCCAGCCAGGGAGATATCGCTGGTTTCGATCGACACTTTAGCCGTCTGGGTAAATGCTTGGACGATCGGCAAAAAGGAGTAGGTAGCTAAAGCTGGTGCCTCGTCGGTGAGGGTGTAGACAATTTTAGAGGTTTGAGCAGTCATAGATCTCCCTAGGGCTGGCGCTTGGGCAATAGAGTCGGTAGTATTTTGGCACAACTAGAGGTAACTTGCTTAATCTCGGTAAAATTGGAGAGAATTTTTCGCTGGCTATGCTAACAGCTACCAAAACATTGCAAGCTGAGCAGGAATTTATAGCCAAACAAATTTTGTGAATTTTTTGTAGCCTTCAATATCGCCCTGAAAAAAAAATCTGTTCTGCTGCCAAATGCAAAGTGGGGAAAGCCTGAGAATTAATCACATCAGAGCCTCGATATAATTTGGGAGTCTGATAAATAGGCCGATGATCATCCAACTCATAGATCGAAAAAGTGGGTTGCTTAGGATCACCAATATAAGATTTTCCACCAAATCCCAAATAATCCACAATCCAAAATTCCTGAATGCCCATTTCTGCATAGTCTTCGGCTTTGCGGGCATAGTCATTTTGCCAATTACTACTAGTTACTTCTACTATTAGCTTAATTGAACTGCCCAGTGTAATCGTCGGCTCTTTGCGCCAAAGCGGCTCCTCATTTAACTTGTCTTGATCCAAAACAATCACGTCCGGGCGGAAAGCCACTCCAGGAGTAGGGTGTTTTAGTAAGCAGCGAGTGGGAGTAAACCAAGGTAGATCAAGCCGGTCGATCTCGGCATTTAGTTTTCGGAGAATAAAGGCTGCTACCTGCTCATGCTTACCAGTTGGTTCCAAATCAACTAACTCTCCATCAATAAGTTCATAGCGATCGTCATCAGCAAATTGCCCCAGAAACTCTTCGTAGGTCAACGCCCGACTTTGTGCAATAGATTGAACCATGGTTGCCACATCTCCATTGATCTGCTGTATTTTATCACTATTGACTTCGGGGAACAGACTGCAATTGATCGCTATTTATCCCAAAAACTGGATCAAGCCCTCTAGCTTTTGCCAAGCGGCACCACTAGCTAAAACCTCTCGGGCTAAGCATAATCCAGCCGCATGGTCTTCGATCGGCACCACCCCAGCCACCTGCAAAGCCAAACTAGTATTGAGCGCCACAGCATCTTTTTGGGGCTGAGTACCTCGACCCTGAAGCACTTCCCGCAAAATTTCGGCATTCATAGCTACATCGCCGCCCAGTAAAGCCGATAATGGCATAGACTCAATGCCGAGTTCGGTGGGTGACAAGACAGTCGATCGCACCATTCCATTGCTCAAAATTCCCAAATCTGTAGCATCTCCTAAGCCCGCTTCATCCAGCTTTTCTCGCCCATGCAAAACGATCGCTTGCTGCACTCCCAATATCCCCAAAGCCTCCGCCACCACCCCAATCAATTTGGGATCAAAGACTCCCACCACCTGACCAGTGGGGCGTAAAGGATTCACTAATGGGCCTAATAAATTAAATACCGTGCGTACCTTCAGTTCTTGGCGAATCGGAGCCACTGCTTTCATAGCCGGGTGCCAGCCCTGAGCAAACAAAAAAGTGATTCCCACTTCGTCTAAAGCCGCTTTCACTTTTTCAGGGGGAGCCTGAAGATTTACCCCGATCGATTCCAAAACATCTGCTGAACCCACGCTGAAGTTCGATCGACTACCATGTTTAGCCACTTTGACCCCGGCTGCTGCTGCCACAAAGGCCACTGCCGTAGAAATATTAAAAGTCGATGCACCATCGCCACCGGTACCACAGGTATCGATTACCGGGTGGGCGTGGCTGATGTCGGGAGCCTGTAATACTTTAGCCATCCCGGCTAACTCGGTTGCCGATAGCCCTTTCGCTTGCAAGGCCATTAAGATCGCCCCAGAAGTTGCTGGCGGAATTTCGCTGTTTAACCAGCCCTGCATCAAGTCGGTAGATTGGGCTTGGGATAAAGAGTTGCCGTCGAGTAGCTGCTGAAGAATGATTGATCGGGGCATGGCTGCGGCTCTAGCAAGAACTTCCATATTTTGCCATATCAATGGCCAGAAACAGCAGACATCAATACGTGCTGCTTTCCAGTAAACTAATTAGGCAGTCTTAAACATCTTCTGACACAGCCGCTTCCACATCAGCCCCATTAACAAAGCAACCATCATAGATTCGATCTCCAACGCAGCAAAGAGTTTGATCGCACCAAACTGTTCAGAAATTGCCGAGTTAATTATCGATAACAGCAATACCTGGCACATCAAAATAATCATGGTACTAATTCTCAAATTGTAAATCAGTACCCCTGACTAATTCATCAATCGATCGAACTGTTTGTAGACTTCATCGTCGTTCCGTTTGCCAATTAGAATAACTTCTACCAAATCATCTTCTGGAACAAAACGATAAATTATCCGATATTCGCCGCTGTCCACTCGATAAAACCCTGGATAACCTTTGAGAGCTTTGTAATCAGTAGGAAGCGGGTCAATATTTAGTGCCAAAACCTTTTTGGCAATTTGGTTAGAGATTTTGGGTGGCAATCCCCGCAGAAACTCCAGTACTGTCCCCAATCCATCAAGCTTCGCCATTAGCTATTTCAGCGAGAGCTTGAGTAAATATCTCGGTTCCGACCATTGTCTCGGAGATGATCGCTTCAGCAGCTTTTTTACCCCAAGCAGCTTCTTCTAGCTCAGCCAATTTATCAATGAGCTTTGTATAAGCTGTCGCCGACAGCAAAACATGGCTAGGGCGCGATTGTTTGGTGAGTAAGACTGGCTCGGTGGCGGCTCGATCGAAGATTTCACCGTGACGGTTGCGCGCTTCAGATAAGGTGTAGGTGTACATGACTAAAACTCAGTAACTTATGTACATTTTAGCCAAACTGTTGATTATGGTCAATTTTATTGCGGTTGATTGTGCCAGTAATCATTCAGTGAAAAATACTATAATTTTGTGAGTCTACCAAAATTTAGCCCCAATTTCTGATGACATACTGGGAATTTCTGATTCAGCGCGAAGATAATCGATCTTGGAAAACCCTCACCAGCCCCAATCTCCAGATCGTTGAAGGCAAATATCGGATCATCGCCAACACCAGTGCGATCGATGCCACCGTGAGAACCCAAGTTTTTTATCACACCGAAAGCGAACCACCGCAGTTGTCCCAGAGTCGATCGCAGTCAATCAGCTCTGAAGGTGTCTTGGTGGTGCTACCCTTTACTCACCTGCAAGCAGGAATATGGCATTTTAAATGCAATGTAGGAATCTCCGAAAACCATGAAATCTGCCAGCCCCTGAAGCTGCGAGTTCTGCCCAGAACTCAGCCGGTACCCAGTGAAGCTGAGCCAGAAGTAACCATCACCGAACCCCAGCCAGTAGAAATGATGCAAGCTGCTGTAGGAGATCTCGATCGGCTGTTAGATGGCATTGAAACTCAGCCGGTTGTTTTCACCGAAGTGACTCCAGAAAGAATCGCAGCTCCCACAAATACTCTTTCTGATACATCTTCAGCGGCATATCCGATTCCTGACATCGAATTAGATGATGAAGACCCTTTTGATGCGGCCTTGCGAATTGCTACTATGGAGCAACAAACCCGCAGCCGTAAAAACCCTGTGGGTAAAGTTAACCGAGAGCCAACTTTACAGCAAATTTTGGCTTCTACTACAGTGGAGGCGATTACTTTGGGAACCCCGGACGTGCCTTTGAATAGCTATGATGTCAAAACTTATGAGGTTGTGGTTGAGGACTAGGGTTTTCAGGGAGTGAGGGTAATTGATGGATTACCCTCTTCCAAGTGAGGAATAGATGCGGAATTTAAGATTTTTCTGGGCGATTGCGGGGTGGCAGGGGATTGCCATGATGGAGCTTGTCGATGAGCTGTCCACATTGCCAGCGTCCCAATAGGCTTAAACCAGTAAGTGCAGCGGCAGTATAAATTGGCCAGAGAATGCTGCTGCTCACCGTTAAAACAGAACCCAATACCCAGCCGCTGAAGGCTAGAGCACCTAAGATCCAGCGGATTTTTTGGAGATTTTTGAGAGCGGCGCTACAGCTTTTGCAGTTAATGGTGTGCGAGTGATATCGATCGAGCAACTGCTGCTTAGATTGGGCTGGAGGCAGTGGTACACCAGGGAAAAAATGGGATTGATATCGATCGATCCACTGGCGAAATTCAAACACATATATATCGGCCTTGGTGGGTAGATAAAAAGCCTTGGTGAAATTCCCGGCGTGTTTCTCTAAGTAGCGCTCCTGGTGGTGTAAGAAAATCTGGTCGTCTTCTAAAATAGTGTTTTGGCCAATGTGGGAATACCATTGGGGGTTGAATTTGAAAATTACCGAAGGAAAAATATTGCCCTTGGGAAACTTAAAAGGAAAGCGGGCAAATAAGCGGCACTCTCCCGGTCGGGTAGGGGTGGCATAGACCACGGTGATCGTGCGACCAAATTGCTTGGAAGTCAGGTCGTGCCACATTAAGCCCGGTGCCACGAAAGTAGTATTTTGGGTGCCCAGTTTGCCTTTGCGGGGGCCTTCCGGCCAAACACCAGTGAAACCGTGCTTATCGGAAGTCAGGATCTGGAGTTCTACGGGGGCGGCGTTCGATCGATTACCCACCGTATTGTGATGGGTATAGGGGAGATGACTGGCATCTAGGACGTTTTCCATTAGGGTAAAAGCGTCGTAGGGTAAGTCTCGGAAGGTATTGATTGTCACCCAACCTGCGGGTTCTTCTGCTACTGGTGTAATGAGAGGCAAGGCTGGTGGCGTAGCGATACCAGGATAAACGAAGAGTAATCCTTGGGCGGCGGCGGTGGGGAAAGACTGGACGCAAGCTCGTTGGGATTGTTCGGCTTGTCCTGCTGGCTGCTGAGGTATGCGATCGCATTTGCCCTCACCGGTAAAAGACCAGCCATGATAAGGACATTCCAGTTGACCGTCACGGTTAATACGGCCTTCGGAAAGGCGAGCCAGACGATGGGGGCATTGATCTACCATGGCTCGCCAGGTGCTAGCCTGAGGCTCCCACCAAATCACCAAGTCTTGACCCAGCAGAGTAAAAGCGTTGGGGGCTTTGGTATCTAAATCATCTAGGTAATGGACTGGATACCAGGCTTCTTGGGGGTCAAACTTTTCTGGATCTGCGCCGCCTGCTGCGGTTTGATGAGATGTGGCGGGATTGGTGGTGGAGATCATGACAGCCAAGGTGGAGACAACTAACTTAAGTTGTAACGAATCCCCAGCCAAAATTAAAGACTAAGTTAATACGGGTTCTATGGTTATCTCTGATAGCAGTTCAGCCAAAGGTCTGGCGATCGAACCAGCCACGGAAATATAATCACGGCCAGTAACAGGATCTTCGACAAGGTTGATTGCTCCTCCTTGTGCTACCGCTAGCCGGTAAATCCAGGCTGAGAGGCTTAGCGGTGGGTTTGCGATAGCAACCGGGGCGCTAAATGCCTTAACCAAAGGTCTTAGACTGGCTGGCGCTGGCAAAGGTAACAGTGATTCCTCGATCGACATCGTGGCGGCCAAGGTCGCCGGATTATAAGGCAGCTCTGCATAGTATTCAGTGTTGGCACCCATTGCTGACAGCCTGTAGGCGTTAGCAAAGCCTTTGATGCCCGGTCTAGCACTAATGCCCGGTTTAGGATTATCGCCGGTAGTTGGCGGTACAACGGCGGACGAACTAGCCAGAGTTTTGGCAACGATGATCGATCGGACCAGGCTTCGCTCATTGTCACCAGAGTTGAGCGAAGCGATTATCTGGGCATCTGTCTGCACAGGAGGCGGTGTAGTAGTTGGCATGTCTAAATACGTGTTAATCAACAGACTGAGTATCAGTATTTTTGATCCTCATGTCAACTAACCGCGCTGCCCTACTGTGGCTTTAAACCTGCGACCACCTCGCGCAGCAGTAGCGGGATGAGTGTTTTGGCCGTTAGGTCGATAACAGCGGCTCTCTGGGTTGGATCGAAAAGCGCCAAACCATAGGCCAAAAATATAACAAAAAATAAAAAAGCCCATACTGTCTTGTCCTGTGGATGCAACATTTTTTTTGATACTTGAGCGACTAAATCGCGTTGAATTCGTGGAGAGCGATCGAACCAGTTACCGCTGGACCACCGGAGGGAATGAAGGCTTGAATAATGCCTTTGTAACCTTGTTCGATGTCTATGTTTCCGGCATTGGCAACTATGGGGAAAGCCGGGGAAGCGTTAGTAATAGCACCGCCGCCAAACTGTACCCAGATAGTACGGTTCGTATTGTTTACAACAGAGCCGTTCAGACGGGCAGGATTATAAGCGGATAGCGATATTGCCT
This sequence comes from Synechococcales cyanobacterium bin59.metabat.ball.084, assembly GCA_013297675.1. GTDB lineage: Bacteria > Cyanobacteriota > Cyanobacteriia > Cyanobacteriales > Chamaesiphonaceae > JAAFHZ01. The sequence continues at coordinate 9,949 of JAAFHZ010000112.1, forward strand.
GACCAGTTACAGCGGCAACAGTTGTGACTGAATCTTTATCGGAAAATTCGGCAGGCTGAGCAGGAGGGGTAAATGACACTGTGTTACCTGAATAAGGAATTAAATAAGTCGGCTGATCATATGGGTAGATCAGCAGTTGGGAGGCTTTAAAGCCTGCTGGCGTGGTTACAAACCAGGTCAGCAGGTCAGTGTAGGAGATTTCAGCCAGAACCGGCTTTTTCTCGTTGCTGCTGCCAGGGATAGGCCACTGACCACGGGGCAGATATCCCAAGATGGAAATATCTTGTTCTGCTTCGATGACGGCTTGTAGGTCTATGGGGTCTAGACCTCGCTCTGGTATCGTTATCTGCCAGCGCAGTAATACCGAGCCTTCATAGTCAAGCGGCGGCAATTGTAGCCGCTTGACCGGGGGAAGCTGGATGGTCAGCAATGGCTCCATATCTAGGCAACACCACCGCCTTTAGAGCGTAGTGGGCGAATACGGGTCTTTAGATCCGTTACGACGAAATTAGGCTTTTTAGGGACTTTCTCAGTCCAGCTCATGATTTGTTTGGTTGTCATCCAGCTTGGGAAATAAACCTGAACGCTATCAAATTTGGCCGCTTGGCGCTTTTCGCCGGTTCCGGTGGCTGCTTTCTGTTGGTACAACCATTTAAAGTGTCTGCCGGTGGCTGCGGTGTCATCAATGGCTGAGTAGATAGTTCTACCTGCTAGTTTGCCCTTGGTGATTTTGACCGCTTTTAGGCCGGTTGTACTGACCGCTTTTAAGCCAGTCAGTACAAGTTCATCAGTAAAAAATGTTAAGTATCCACGCTTTTTAGTTGTGCCACTTAACTTTTTAACTTCAAATTCGCCCATGTCGATGGTTGAGGTTAGACGGATTTCGCCCTTTTTCTTAGTAGCCATTATTTGCCTGCCTTAGCTTTTTCAGCTACTAACTTTTCAGTTTTTGGAATTTCGATATCCCTAGCAGAGTATGTTCTTCCCCCATGTCTTAAAAACTTGACTTTAGGAAATTGCTTGTTCACGTAAAAGATGATATCTACCATCGTTAACGATGATGCAAATCCTACGATGTATTTTTCCTGTTCGAGTTTTTTTGTTTTGAGGTTTTCGATGTAATCACCGGTAAAAAGAGCTACAGGCTTAGAGCCTCGCTCTATTTGTCTTTTGGCCGATGTCTTACCTTTTCTGCCGTCTTTAGTGGTGAATGATCGATTGTTATCGAAAATTGCACCACCTACAAATTCATCTGTGGGCTTTGTGGTGTACCGACTAGGCACACCCAAACGAGCAGCCACAGACGGGGCGATCATCACATAATGACTATTTAGCTTACCGCCTTGTTTTGTAGGAGTTTTAGCTCCTAAATAGTAAGGCGTTAAGATTTTTCGTTCGCGGTCTGTTATTTGCTTTACTGTTGCCATTTTGGCACTCCACGCTATTGAGTATAGGGGGCTTTTTTTGTCTGGAAGCTTAACCAGTCCCTATTAAGCTGCTTGGAATTGCAGAATGCGTAAGTAGTCGAATGGATCGAAAGATGTTGCACCTGTTGCCGTATCAGTTGATACGTCAATTGGCAAGTTCAGAGAAACAACATACTGACCATTTTCATAGTCTGGAGTGAGCAGCACTTGATCGGCTCTGGTGACGACTACGTTGGGGTCAATGCCCTTTTCTAAATAGGTGCATTCTTGCGCCATTACTACAATTGCTTCGAGGCCATTAGCCGCGTTAGCTAGATCGCCAGTGCCCGCAGTGAACGGAAAGAATTCCTGACCGAAAGTTTCTTCTACTTTCAGCTCTACTTTGCCGCTGGCGACATCCTTCACCATTCGAGCCGGGATGTTTACAGTCCCCGTGAAAGTAGTCGTCGCGTCTGAAGTGATTGCAAATGAGGCGTAATTAGTCTGGCTGTTCTGGTTTACGCGGTTGCGTCTTGCCTCTGCTTGGTTTGCGGCAATTACAAGGCGCTGGAGTGCTTGCAGTTTGGTATCGGCAATGACGGAACTTCCACCACTGTTAAATTCGTTAATTTCGGCCATGATAAAAAATAATTGGGTCAATTGGGTTCTTTTTAGTAGTTCCCTTAAACCCGCTTCCCGCAACACTTTACGCCCGAATGCTCTTTACGTTACCTATAGGTAACGTAAAAAGGTACGCCTCTAAATTGCCCGCAAAAATGGGCATTCTAAAATCGGGAACTTTGTTATATCAGCATGTCCATTTCTTGGAACGATGATGTTTTACGGCCAGCGACATCTACACCGCTGGCCATTTTTGACAATTACGAAATTTATGATGTGGTGCTGACTAACTATCAGCGCCGCGTGAAGGTGCACAATTACTACCCTGAAATACAATCTCGCAGCTATAGGAACGCCATCACAAAAGATGAATTGTTCCCCATTGGGGTAACACCTCCCAGCAGCGGAGTTTACCCTCCCATACCGTTGTCACCAGAGGCCGCAAGTTTTGACGGCACAACTACGCTGGTAAACGGCACCCCACATAAATACTGGACGCTTTATCAAGAGTATGCAGAAACTCTTGAAACAACACCGGAAAGGTTAGTTTTAGAAAGCGAAAACACCAACAGAGTTTACCCTGATATTTACGCTGTACAACGCTATACGCCTTATGGAGTAGCTAATACAGGCTTAATATATAATTTGTTTGATGAGTACAAACCGATAATAAAATCTCCAAAAATTAGCTGGAAAGAGTTAATCATCGAAGCGGATATAACTTATACCGGCATTGCGTCTGTTAGCGGTTCGTACTCGATCGAATACTGGAGCCGGAACTATCTAGAAGGTCATCCCCGCATTGATTACACACTTGACTACTGGCAGCAAAAAGTAAGGCTCACGAAAGGCAAGCGGTACAGCTTTAAGCTATATCATCCGGTGGCTCATACCCTGGTCGTACCGCCAGAGCTGCAAGGGGCTACCGCAACCGGCAGGCCGCCAATAGTCGATATTCTGGCCAGTAACAGGAGATATGCTGACAGTATCCCTGTGGCGATCGAACCGCCAAACCTGCCGCCTAGTGGGCAAGTTTTTAAAAATCACACGAAGTATCACTTAGACCCGCTGGCTGGGGTAGATGCAACGACGGGAGTAAGCTACCGCCTAAATCCGCCGATCGGCTGGAGCGACCCGGATAATCCGCCACCGTCTACCCAGTGGATAGAGGCAACCTATGAATGGGTAGACTACCGAGTACTGAGAGCAACAAACCAAGTATTACCCAGCACTTGGGGCACTAATGCAAATGTTGGTGATTACCCAGATATCTCGACCTCGCAAATTAACCAATGGCATTTTGACCAGCAACCAGACGGCAGTAACGGCACAATCATCATGGACTCAATCAGAACTCTAAGAATATTTGAACTTGTTACCCAAATTGCCGATGCGATCGACGCGGCAACCTATGCCACAGATCCCGCTACAGGTGAGCCGCGAGTGGCTAACTTGGGGCACCTGGTCGAAAAGGTGGCTAACTTTATTGGATACCGACCAGCACCAGACGGCACGATCGATTTAGACAAAGAGACGGCTGAGTATGCCGCCGCAGTTGTGCCAGCAACTTATAAGAGTGGCTCTGACTACCTTGCTGGCCGGTTTGGCAAAAAGGGGCTGCTGCTCAAGAGGGCACCAAACAAAATGGGCACCACCGGTAAATGGGAGCCAGGGGGTTACGTGAAGGTGCATGACTTAGCGCAGCTCCACACCGAGCTATTTGGGCAACTCAACCAAGCCCTAAACTTACAGGACTCTACCTCTATCACAATTAGAGATGGTACCAATACTTACCAATATCCAAACCAGCTTGCACTACTGACCGAAATAGGTACAAGCGTTGTACAGCAACGTCGGCAGGTTAGAGAGATTTGGGCAAGTTCGATTACCACCCAGAAAACTGTCAATGAAGTTTTGGCCGGTTTTGGCTTGCCGGTGGTGAGTAAATCAATTGCCATAAACGGCCAACAGCTACCATATTGGGCGATACAGCCTAACCAGAGCCTGCAAAAAGAGATAGCTACCGCCACTTATCAAGGTGGCGCACAGTTGGGGCAACTGTTGTGAGCAATTTATTTGAGATACTCAAAAAGTTCGATCGATCGCACTTCCCCGATCTGAAGGCTGCCGAAACGGCAGTGAGTTTAGAAACTCTGATCACGCCTGGGCAACCGGCTGCCAAAATTGCCGCCGCAGAGCAGGACAAACAAGAGCAGCAGCTAGCCACAGACTTTTGCAGCTTCGCGCTATCTCTCAAAACTGCCACAGAGCGCGGTGGCGAAAATGCCTGCGCTGATAAGCACCAATACGAGAAAATCGATGACCAGTTAGGGGCATGGCAAGCCAGAAACACTCCCAGCAATTTGGCAAGGCAACCAACCCGGCCATATACCGCAGTGCCAAAATTGCCAAAGCCGGTATCGATCGCCCCAGGGGCACCCAAACCCCGATCACTTTCAAGGACAAAAGTAAATTATGGGGCTGTGTCCCAAAAACCAGGAGTCTACTATGTGCCAACGATTCAACCAGGAACTGATAAGGATCGCCAAAATCGCCAAGCTGAGAACTTTATCAAAGCCCAGGCCGGTCAGCGTGGCGTGGCTGTGGGTGATGCTGCTGTGGTGCTGGGCGCTAATGGTCAGCCTTACCCTGGTAGCAGCTACCTAGACAGAGCCGATCGATATAACCAGTCCGCCAATTTAGCCAGCTCCACACCGGTAGTGATTGAGGCTCCAACCGCCATTAAGCCCAAGTCAATTGGTACCACCAAAAAGCCAGGGGCTGAGGCTGGCCAGATTGCCCCGCAATCTAACACTGCGGGTAACATCATGGCGCTGTTGTAGGGCAACCGCACACATTTTGTAACAAATGAGTGCGGAAGAATAGAAAATATGCTCAAATAGGATTGTTAAGAGTATTTGAAGGAAGTTTCTCTATGTCAACAGTTTCTAGTCCTACAACCCTTA
>JAAFHZ010000113.1 GCA_013297675.1 Synechococcales cyanobacterium bin59.metabat.ball.084
GCTCAGCCAGCCATAGATCAGTTGACTCCAGTCAAAGCCATCGAAAGCCTTGCCCAAAATGCTGCCAATGGTTTCTTGATTGTCACTAGTGAGGGAGTTAACTGGTATATCTATTTTGTTGAAGGCAAAATATTTTATGCCAATCACTCTTTAGATCCCTTTGAAAGATTGGAGTTGAATCTGCGGCGGACTGCCAAACAAAATGGCATCGAGCTAGATCAGCAGCTCTATCTCGATCTCCGAGATCATTTTGCCAATATTAAGGTAGAAAGCTTTTATCCTAGCTCTGACTATCAGGCTTTGTGCTCACTAGTTGCCGAAAAGAGGCTGACTCAAGCACAGGCTATTGGGATAGTCCAAAGCCTGACCAAGGAAGCATTGCGCAGCTTCTTGCTGCTGAAGAAATTCACGGCTAAATTTATCGAAAAAAATACCGAGACAACTATTCTTTGGTCTACAAACTTTTTGTTGAAAATCAAAGAGTGTCAAGATGAGAATGATGCCTGGAAAGCATTAGGCCCAGCAATTACCAGTCCCCACCAACGCCCCTATTTGATCAACGGCGGAGTTGGCATGGCTACTGAGGCTCGCACACGCCTAAATAAAATCTTGGTGGGCTTCGATTTTCAGCAGTTGTCGCTGGTGATTAATCAAGACAGCTTAGATATTGCCAAAAGCTTACATAAGCTGTTGCAGTCTGGGGTTGTGGGTCTATGGGAACCCCGACCACCACTCGATCGGTTGCCTAAAACCTATGCTTCAGAAGCTGCTCTGACTAGGAGTTCTGCGCCGGTTACTGATAGCTTTGGCGATACTACCGCTCCGCTCACACCTCAGAGTAGCGAAGCCCCAGCCAAAGTTTACAAAATCATCTGTATTGATGATAGCCCCACGGTTTTACGAGAAATGGATCGCTTTTTAGACAGCGATGTATTTCAAATCTTCCCGATCGTCGATTCAGCTACCGCCCTGATGAAAATCATGCGGATTGCTCCAGACATCATTTTAATGGATGTGGGAATGCCGAACATTGATGGTTACAAGCTCTGTTCAATGCTGCGTCGCAACTCTATGTTCAAAAAAGTACCAATCATTATGGTAACAGGCAACACCGGGTTGATCGATCGAGCTAAAGCCAAAATGTCGGGCTGTACCGACTACATGACTAAACCCTTTACCCAGGCGAGTTTAATCGAAATGGTTTTCAAACACATTTTGGAATAATGCTGAGCAGTGTTTCCAAAAGACCTCTCTAAGTATTCATAAAGTTACGCGCCAATTAACAACATAAATTCGGAGTCAATGATTTGTCATGGTAAAAGTTTTAGTCGTCGAAGATACCCCAGCTCAAATGGATTTAATTAAGCTTTACCTCAATGAAGGTGGCTATATCGTGTTTACTGCCAACAATGCCAAAGATGGCTTGGCCATATTAGAGAGCGAAAAGCCCGATGTGGTGATCACTGATGTAGTGATGGAAGGCATGAACGGCTTTGAAATGTGCCGGGCTATTAAAAAGAACCCTGAGACTGAAAAAGTACCAGTAATTGCCTGTACTTCGCGCAATACCGACCTCGATCGGATGTGGGGCATGAAGCAGGGTGTAGATGCTTATATTGGTAAGCCTTTCACTAGCGAAGAACTAGTCAGAGCCGTGCGATCGGTAGCAGGTTAAATCGATGAACGCCAATGTTTTAGAAATAATTCAACAGGGTGTCGAAGAGCAAAAGAAGCTGGGAACAGCCTATTTGCGCCTGCAAATTGCCCCTAACGCAGTAGCAGCAGTGGCGATGCAAGCCGCTCGCGCTGCCCTCGTGGTCAATATCGATCGCCTGACCCCTTTGCCCAATATGCCTAGTTATGTAATTGGGCTGTTGGCTCACCGCAGCCGAGTACTGTGGGCGCTAGACCTGCCGAAGATCCTGGGCTATCCCCCAGTAGATCTGCGTCGATCGAATGTAAACATCGTGCTATTAGAAATCGATCGGCAGGTAGTGGCTTTTGCTGTACCAGAGATCTCTGGAGTCCTGCGTTTTATGCCCGAAGAAATTATTTCTCCTTTGGCCAATTTTAGCTCTGAGTTAGTGCCCTATCTACAAGGCTGGTTGCCTTCGGAAGGAGAAACGCTGTTGATTTTGAGCGCCAGGGCACTAGTTACTACTTTGCCTAATCGGCCTACAGCGTAAATTTTTGGTTGAGATGTCTTTTGTCTAAATAGAATTTCTGGCCGTAAATTTTAAGATTGTTTTTTTGCCCTGCTAACCGCTTTCGCTTGTATCTAGCCCCCATTCACGTATTGTCTCCGCAGGAGAATCACCATGACTAAGAAAAAAGATGTGCCCCAAGCTGTTGACAACCAACCAGAAGATAGTGGATTACTACCTAGTTCGATGCTAGATTTTCCTCGGGATACTGATTCTGGAATAATGCAACAGTCTACAATGCTTATGAACCCCACTGTCAAAAACAAATCTTTTGTCAGCATCAAAACCAAGCTTACTTCTTTTTCTATTTTAATGGGAGTATTGCCTGTAACCATTGTGGGTGGTTTGGGCTTGTGGCAAATCAGTGATTTTTCGACCAAGCAAATCAAAGCATCTCAACAAGAAAGAGCTGCTGGGATCGCTGATAAAATGAACCGCTTTTTGTTTGAGCGCTACGGTGATGTGCAGGTGTTAGCTTCTCAGCCAATGTTTGCCGATGAAAAAATTGCTAAACTAATTCCCCAAGAAGATAAAGTTAAGCAGTTAGATGGATATATTACCAACTATCAGGTTTATGAAAACATTGCCTTTTTTGACCTCAAAGGAAATGTTGTAGTTCAAAGCAAGGGTAAATCTCTGGACAACCACAGCGATCGAGAGTATTTTCAAAAGGCCATATCTACTGGCCAAGTATATGTTTCTAAGCCAGAGCTGTCTAAGTCATTGCAGCAAGTAGTAATTCACTTTGCCGCCCCTGTGAAAGATCCTGTTACTGGCAAAATCTTGGGTGTAATTCGCACCCGCGCACCCATCGACAGACTAGAAGCTCCCCTGCGCAACATGTCCGGTAAAGAAAGTGCCTATCACTTATTTGATACTCGCACCGGCCAAGTATTTATGAGTTCTAATAAAGAATACTTAAACAAACAAATTGATGCAGATATTCAAAAAGCTCAAAAAGATGGCATTGTTAATCATATAAACCCCCTAACTAACCGGGAAGAATTATTGGCTGTCGCGCCCTTTGAAAAACTACCCGATACTCCAGCATTTAACTTGGTAGCAGTTTCTACTTATGATGCAATTGCGGCTTATCAGGCTCGGCAGAACCTATTGTTTTTATTAATGTTAGGTGCTGGCTCGACCACTTTGCTGATAGCCATGATCGCTCTCTATATCGCCAACAAGACTAGTGCACCGCTAATCGAAGCTGCTGAGGCGGTAGAAAAAATTGGTCAAGGTAACTTGGGTGAACGCATTACTACTCAATCTAACGATGAAATCGGGGCACTTTCGAGCAATATCAACAACATGGCTGGACAGTTACAGCTTTTGTTGGCTACTCAGTCCGACACGGTAGAAAAAACCCAGCTTCTTTCCTTAATTGCTCAAGCCCAAAGCGAAGAACAGCTAGTTGCGCCATTGGGTGAATTCTTGATTGCATCTCGTGAAATAATTGGTGCCGATCGCCTGGTGATTTATCGCTTCTTGCCTAACTGGGGCGGACATGTTGCCGCTGAAGCATTAGCTCCGGGCATCTCTAGCGCCATGAACGAAAGAATTTCTGATAACTGCATTCCCTACAAAAACCGTGAAGAATTCGCCCATGGCCACGTAGTTGACAACTATAATGTGTTAGAAGCTGGCTACCACAAAGAGCATATCAAGCTGTTTGAAAGATTAAATATCAAGTCTAATTTAGTAGTGCCGATCGCCCAGAATGGCAACCTGATCGCCTTGTTGGTGGCTCACCACTGTACAAATTTCCACAATTGGTCAGCCAGCGAAACGGATGTAATGGTTGAATTGGCCGCCCAGTTAGTAACCCCGATGTTGGTGTACTCTAGCTCGGAACGTACCAAGTTTGCCGCTGACAAAGATCGGGCAGAAAACGTTTCCCGTCAACAAGAATTGATTCGGTTGCTCAGTGAAATTGAAGGTGCCGCTACCGGTGACTTGACAGTTCGATCGGAAATTAACGAGGGTGAAATTGCGATCGTTGGTGACTTCTTTAACTCGATTATTGAAAGTCTGCGGGACATTGTAAAAACAGTAAAAACTTCTACCGCTCAGGTAACAACTTCGATCGGTGATAATGAATCAGAAATTCGCTTACTAGCTACGGCTGCTAACGAACAAGCTGACAAAATTGAACAAACCCTCCGTCAAGTAGAAGCTGGGGCAATTTCGATTCAATCGGTAGCCCAAAGCGCCCGAGAAGCCTCGGTGGTAGCAACAGCCGCCTCTGCGACTGCCGAAACTGGTGGTCAAGCGATGGATAACACCGTACTGAACATTAACCAACTGCGGGAAACCGTGGCTGAAACTGCCAAAAAAGTAAAACGCTTGGGTGAATCTTCCCAACAGATTTCTAAAGCGGTTGGTTTGATTAACCAAATTGCTCTCCAAACCAACCTCTTGGCAATTAACGCCAGTATTGAGGCGGCTAGAGCCGGTGAAGAGGGCCGTGGTTTTGCGGTGGTAGCAGAAGAAGTAGCCCAATTGGCAACTCAGTCTTCGGCGGCCACCAAAGAAATCGAAAAAATTGTTAGCACTATTCAGCGCGAAACTGGTGAAGTAACCCAAGCGATGGAGCTGAGTACCGCCCAGGTGGTAGAAGGAACCAAATCGGTGGAACAAACCAAGCTGAGCTTGAAAGAAATTATCGACCAATCCAAAGAAATCGATACCTTCTTACAATCTATCTCGGAGTCAGCGATCGAACAGGTAAAATCTTCGGAGTCGGTGAAGCTAGTAATGGCTGGAGTGGCGGAAGTTTCGGCTCAAACCTCTACTTCTTCTTCCCAGGTATCAAATTCTTTGCAGGCTACCGTTGCAATTGCCCGTGAATTGCAGGCCGTAGTTGGGAAGTTTAAAGTTAACGCCAGCAATAATTAACAGTTTATGGGGGAGACCCCTCCCCCATAAACTTTAGGGAGCCTCTCCCATTTTGCATCTACTCACCCCATTTTTTCCCACCGCGATGTCTATTTCAGCGCAAGAACAACAGGTGCGTCTCCAGTTTCTGGAAGAAGCCCAAGACTACGTCGATCAAATCGAGACGGGTTTATTAGGAATTGGCAGTGGCGAGGTTAAAGGCAAACAGCTTGATGTCGTAATGCGCGCTGCCCACTCCATTAAGGGGGGAGCCGCCATGATGAACTTCATGCAGCTCTCAGCCATTGGCCACCGCCTAGAGGATTCTCTCAAGGTGCTGCGCTATGGTCAAAAAAGTGATCAGGTAGATGGGCAACTAGAAAAAGATTTGCTAGCGGTGGTCGATCGAGTCCGCACGGTAATTGACTACAATCGCCAAGGAACCGAAATTCCTGCCGATTGGTTTGCTGATGATGTGGAACCGTTACTCGCCAAACTCTATGATCGCTTAGGCGAACCCCAAGCGGCGGATGATGGATTTTTTAGTGACGATGAAGAAGAAGACGATATTGTTGTTTATTTGTTTGAAACCGAAGTAGATGCCGCCATCCAGCACCTAGAAGATATTCTGGCATCTAGTGATCATTCCACGCTGCACAGCGAATTAGAAATTACTGTCGAAACCTTAAACGGTTTGGCCGAAATGATCGAGCTGCCCGCGATGGCATCTTTGTGTCAAGATATTGGGCAAAAATTAGTTGCGGCACCTGAGCAATTTTTGGCAATTACCAAGATGGCCGTGGCTGCTTGGCGGCGATCGCAGTCTTTGGTTCAAATTGATCAGCGCGATAATCTACCAACATCGATCGCCGCCATTCCTGGCGTTGTAGCAGCAGAACCAGAGCTGACTCCTAATCAGGAATTTGCACTTATTGACACCTTGGTGCCAGTAGCTGGTGCTGATGAACTAGAATTAGTAGCGCTCAATTTGAGTGCCGAACAAGATTTTGCTAGCCTTGCCCTTGGTGGTGAAGAATCTGGCGAACTGGACTTCTTCTCTGCTATGGTACGAGATAGCATCACCGAAGATCAGAGTGATAACTTGGTCAGCGACGGCTTCTTTAGTGATAATTTGGTTGCTGGCTCTCTAGGAGCAACTGGTGCAATCGAAGAGCTGTTCTCGATCGAAGAACTATCTAATCTGTCGGAAGCTCTCCCCCCATCAGTAGCAGGCTTGGCGGCCAGCGGTTCATTGCCAACAAATGCTGCACCAGAAATGGCTGATTTGTTAGAAACAATCGCCGAGGCTCCTCCAGGAGAATCTGCGCCAGCAACCGAAATGGCGATCGATTGGTTGACGATGCAGACCGATGTCGATGCTAACGATTTCTTGGCTGCATCTACTGATTTTGAAACTGGCGAAGTAACCGAAGCACTAATTGACTGGTCGAGTTTAAACGGCAATCTTAACAGTCTCTTGGCCTCTTTAGATGTTGATGCTTTAAACACTAGTGACCCTAACAATATCGAAACAACTAGCCCAGAAAAAATTAGGATAGATAATTCTGGCGTGGCCGCCACGAATTGGTCGGCGATCCAAAATAATGTAGATGCCGATGACTTCTTTGATGCCTTGGCTGCTGCGGAGATTCATTTACCCATCCCAGATCCAGCAGATAACTATGCTGAGCCAGAACATCATACTCGCCCAGAGCCAGAAACCTTTGATAACACTCCCGTCCTGCCCGAGCAAACTATCCGGGTAGGGGTCGAACGACTGGCTGAAATCGGTGACTTATTTGGGGAATTAAATATCAGCCGCAGTGGTTTAAACTTACAAGTATCTAGTATTCGGACGCTGTTAGGTGCGCTATTAGAAAAAGTCGGTAGTTTGGAATCGGCCAGTATTCAACTGCGCAATGCCTATGATCGAATTTCGGTACAGGTTGCCGAAAAAGCGGTGGAAAACAACGATGCTAATACTGATTTCGATCAACTAGAAATGGATCGCTATGGTGATTTCCACTTGCTTTCCCAGTCGGTGATTGAAACAGTAGTTCAAATTCAAGAAAAAGTCAGCGATATTGAAATTCAGCTTAATGATACTGAAACCGTAACTCGGGATATTAACCGTACTGCTAAGCAGATGCAGACCCGTTTTACCACTGTGCGAATGCTGCCGCTAAGTGAAATTATTGGCCGCTATCCTCGGGCGTTGCGCGAAATGGCGATCGAGCACGGCAAGGAAGTAGAGTTAAAAATGAAGGGGAGCAATCTACTGATTGAACGCCACACGATCGAAGTATTGAAAGATCCTTTAATGCACTTACTGCGTAACTGTTTTGATCATGGGATTGAACCGGCGGCAGAACGGATCGCTGCTGGCAAGCCGCCAGTCGGTTTAATCGAAATCAATGCTTTTTATCGTGGTAATCAGATTGTTATTGTAGTTAAAGATGATGGCAAAGGCATTGACCTAGACAAAATCCGTGCCAAAGCTCTGAAAATGGGCATCGATGAAGAAATTTTGGTTGCCGGTGGCCGCCAAGAATTGCTAGAACTGATCTTTGAACCTGGTTTTAGTACCGCTGCTAAAGTCACTGACTTGTCGGGACGCGGTGTAGGGATGGACGTGGTACGTACTAATCTTCGCTCAGCCAAGGGCAATATTCATATTGATACAGTGGCTGGCCAAGGTAGTACTTTTACTATCACCGTGCCTTTCACTATGTCGATGATGAAAGTGATGATTGCAGAAGCCAATAAGATGTTCTTCGCTTTCCCAGTTAACGGGGTAGAAGAAATGCTGCTACCTGATCCAGAAAAGATTTCGGAGCGAGATGGTGAACGCTATTTGCAGTGGCAAGATGCTGCGGTAAAACTGATCGCCATGCAAGATTGTTTTCAGGCCACTAGTAACCTGCGACCATCTACCATGTCAGGTAATCCCAAAATCGATCAGCCAGCAATTTTGGTAGTAGCTGATGGAACTCAACTGTTTGGGCTAGAGATCGATCGATTCTGGCAAGAGCAAGAAGTAACTGTGCGCCAACCCCAAGGGATATTAGAAATGCCCGATGGAATTTCGGGCTGCGGGGTACTGGGCGATGGTCGAGTAATTCCGCTGGTAGATCCGTTGGCCTTGGTGCGCTGGCGCGGCAGTGCTGGCTCAGATATAAATCTGGCTTTGGCACCACCATTGGAGTTACCAGCAGTGCAAGATGACCAAGACTTGATCTTGGTAGTCGATGACTCGATTAACGTGCGTCGCTTTGTTGCCATGACCTTAGAACGCAATGGCTATCGAGTAGAAGAAGCAAAAGACGGCTTAGATGCTCTAGAAAAAATCCAGGCGGGCTTAATTCCCCAAGCGGTAATCTGCGATTTAGAAATGCCTCGGATGGATGGCTATGGCTTCTTAGCTAACGTGAAGTCGATCGATTATGCCAAACATGTGCCGGTGCTGATGCTCACTTCTCGCAGCAGCCAAAAGCACCGCAAGATTGCGATGAATCTGGGTGCTGCGGCTTACTTTGGTAAGCCTTTCAGTGAAACTGAGATTTTGGCTACTTTGCAAGAGCTGATTTTGGATAGCTACACTGGCATCTAGCCATCATTACTAGCGCGGTTTGATGGGTGTTTTGGGTGCTGCTGGCAAAGTTTTAGTGCAGGCGGCATAAGCCTTGACTGGCAAAGATTTAGGGTTAATCTTTTGACGGTTGACGATTACAAATTGAAAATCGGCAGCTTTGTTGATAATCACCTCACCGCAAGCTGTCGAAGTAATATTGCTTACGCCGAATCCTTTGCCAGTGTTAGCGGCAACTCCATTGAGTCGGCCTGGTTTGAGTCCAGTGACAATCACTTGTCCTTGGGCTGTTCTGTAGGCGTTGATGCTTTGAGCATTAGCCGTGCTAACGGTTAAGAGGGTGGTGGCGATGATTGCTAGGTATCTTTTTTTCATGCTTGAAATTCTGAAATAATGCTTTTGACTGTTGATGTTTAGAGCAATTTTTAGTTCCTTAGAAGTTAAAAATCTTATTTATTATAGGGAGTGATGAGACCTTGATTGGGTCTGCAACGATCGTGCTCTTTGGTGGGAATGCTGCTGAGGGAAATTACTTGATTATCTACAGTGAGGGATTGAAATTTAGCGGCTTTGCTGACAATGGCTTCACCACAGGCGTTGGTTTTAACATGGCGATTACCCAGCTTGCCTTGTTGGTTTTGGTATTTTACTGCAACTTTTTGTTTGGGTTTAAGTTTAGTGACCACTACTTGACCTTTTTTGGTTTTGTAGGCGATCTGTTCACCAATGCCAATTTGAGCAAAAACCGGAGAGATTTGACCGAGAATTATCGAGCCTAATGCAAGTGTTGCAACGATCGCCAGAGATTTCATGGGTTGTGAGGAAAGAAACTAGTGCGATTTTAGCCCGGATTTTAGAGAAGATCGATCGGGTCGGCACACCTTGAGACAATTGTATGAAAATTCTAGGGTTAAACAACTCAATCATCTTCTGCGTTGAAGAGTCACTCTAGATTACTCGAATTCTGGTAGCTCCACCATTTCGCCGTGACCCCAGAAAGCTTCTAGGTTATAGAATTCCCGGCCATCGGGGGACATGATGTGAACGATTACATCGCCATAATCGACCAAAATCCAGTCGCCATGAGATGCGCCTTCGGTGCTCATCGGTGAAATGCCATAGGTTTTTTCGATTTCGTCTTGCACTGATTCAGAGATCGCCCGCAGTTGAGCGCGAGAAAAACCGGTCACAATCAATAGATAGTCGGCGATAAAAGAAACTTCCGAGACTTTGATTAGCACCATGTCTCCAGCTTTGCGATCGTCCGCAGCCTTGGCAGCGAGGATGGCGACTTGTTCGCTAGTGAAAGAAATTTGAGAGCTAGTGGGAGCGGTAATTGTTTGCATAGGGCTGTGATAAAAAATTAGGAGAGCAAAAATTGGAAAATTAATTACTGGCTTTTTCCGGTGTCGCACCGAAAGACTTACTCAGAGACTCACTCATGGCCCAATTGCGCGTCCGAATCGTGCGGGGATGAATCTGTTTTCGAGCAGTAATTAGATGTTGCAGGCCATAGTCGCAGGTGTGCCAAACGGCAGTCATTAGATTTTGGTGGCTATGCTGGCGTAATTCTTGGAGTATGGGTTCATCGCCGCGCCCCGGTTCTAAGCTATCAGCTAAGAATACAACACAGCTTAACGCAGACATCCCTGGTCTTCCTAAAGTATGGTCGGCGATCGCTCCTAAAACTTCAGTATCTGTCACCTGAAAATCATCCCGAGCCACGATCGCTCCCACGTCAGCGTGGAGCAGGTGGGGGTTAACTAAATCCACCGGATCTAATTCTAACCCTTCGGCCTTGGCCATTTCTAAGAGTCTTTGGGGTTTGAAATATTTAGCGAGGTCGTGCATCAAGCCCGCTAAAGCGGCCTTTTCTAGATCTAAACCATGCATCTGTGCCAGCTCCACAGCAGTTGCTTCTACACCCAAAATATGTTGCACTCGGTGCTCAGAGACGTTTTCTTGTAGCCATGCAATGGTTCTTTCCCGCAGATGCGTAACCGGATCTGCACCAAGTTTTGCAATGGTGGCAAAGTCGCTCATGAAGATAAGTCTGTAATATTTAGAGTACTATCTTAACCCAAACTCTCCGAGATTTCACAATCACCCTCATTCTGATTGAGCTAGACTGATTGAGCTAGAAAATTCAGCAAAAAACAAAGATATGGACTCAGTAGCGATTTGTGGTAGACAATTGTAAAAGATATCGGCAACACCTTAACAACATTGCGGTTTTCACATGCTCGCGCTCAGAACAATCGGTCTTCAAAAAATCCCTCAAATAGCTTGGCAGTTCAAAGCACTGCCCTTCGCTCTGACCCTCTTCGCCATCTGTGCTTCTCCTGGAATGGCCGCCAGTGATCAGCCTGCCCCCATTACCGACAAATCTTTGATGTGGGAGCTGACCGGGAATGGTCTGAGCCAGCCTTCTTATCTATTCGGCACTATTCATATCAACTGCAAAAATCGCCTGAAGTTTTCGCCGAAAAGACAAGAGAGTTTTGCCAAAGCTCAACAAGTTTACTTAGAACTAGATTTTGATGATCCAACTTTGCAGAAACAAATTGGTCAGAACACCCAAATGCCCCCAGGTAAAAACCTGCAAAAGCTGTTGACTCCCAAGCAATACCGACAAGCACGTAAATATTTTGCAGACAAGTTAAAGCTACCCTTAGACTTTTTTAGCACCACCCGACCGTTTATTTTGACCTCTCTAGCCACGCCCAGTGGCTTAAAGTGCCCCATAGACTCCTGGGAAGAAGTAATTGTCAAAATGGCTAAGCAAAAAAAACTGGAGATCAAAGGACTAGAAAGTGTCAAAGATCAATTTGCGGTATTCAACACAGTTTCTTTGCAAGAAGAAGCCGCCATGCTAATGGATGCAATTAACAACCCTACTAAAAATAGACAAGAGTTTCTCAAGCTAATTGCCGCCTACAACAACGAAGATCTCCAGCAGCTAGAAAAAATCACCAAGGCTGACCCCAGTGCTAAAAAGTTCAATGCTTCGCTATTGGATAATCGCAACCGCAAATGGATTCCAATTATCACCCGTGAGGCTAAATTGAAATCCACTTTCTTTGGTTTTGGTGCTGCACATCTAGTTGGTACCGAAGGCGTGATTGCTCTGCTGCAAAAAGCAGGTTATACGGTTAAGCCGATCAAGAACTAGTTGTGCTCTTCTTTGCCATTGGTTTGGCCAGTTTCATTGGGGCTATAAGCTTGCAGCAAGGAACTCACTTGATCTACCATTTCTTTTCCGGGCAGGGGGCGGACGATCGCTTGGCGTTCGGGGAAGAAATCTGGTCGATCGATGTTCCGTTCGATGCCTTCTTCGACCTGTTGGCGAATGAGAGTTTGCATTTCAGCCTTGGCTCTTTCCCGCTGGTACTTAGCGCCTTCTTCGGAAGTGGCATACAGAGGAGGCAGGCGATTGAGGGCATATGCTGCCACGTCGCCCACATCTAAGCGCGGCTCCGATTCACCAGCTTCGGCTTGGTTTATTTCTACCTTGGCCACCTGACGAATCGCTTCGGTAAGCACCAGTTCTTCCATTACGTTGATGAACTGCTTGCGGGGAACAGTGACAACCTCGGCAGAGAGCAAAGCGCCCATCAGCCGATCGAGTGCCATATATTCTTCTACTGATAGCTCAGCAGCGCTGTCGCAAATACGCCCTACCTCGGCTTCCATCGCCGGGGTGAGATAGCCATCATGCAAAGCCTGGTCTACGATTTCCTTAATATTCATCGGTTAGAATGTTTGGTCGGTCACGAGACCAGAAGAGATGTTCGATCTTATTTTACCCAGTTAGATCAGAAAAGTATTAAATATATTGGGCATTTACTCAAAAGATGTTTGTCGCCATTGGGCTGGCTCAACACCCACCGCATTGACGTATAAGCCCCAATGGAGGTGCGGACCAGTAGAGGCACCGGTTGTACCGATCGCACCAATTACATCTCCGGGCTGTACCATCATGCCTTCGGTTACATCAATGCGGCTGAGGTGCATGAAAATACTGACGACACCTTGGCCATGATCTACACCGATCGCATTGCCATGTACTCTAAAACCATCTTTGACGTAGCCGACCATCACCACTTTGCCCGCAGCGGGTGCCGTTACGGCAGAACCCACAGCACCAGCGTAATCTAAGCCCCGATGGTAGTAGTCATTGGCAAACTTGCCGTTGTAGTAGCGCTTTACGCCAAAGGGGGTGCTGGTGGGCGCTTTGCTGGGAGCTTGAAAAGCACCATTCCAAAATTTTATTGGTGAGACGGTGGCTTTGAGGGCGGCCACTCGCTTTAGCTCATATTCAGTTGCCTGTACTCCGGCTTTTCCGGGGGGTAGATTAATTCGCTGAATTCTGAACTGGCGATCGGCAAAGTTTACCGGGATCTGCTGAGTTTTGCCATCAGCCGTGATTTCGACATTGCGCACTCCCGGTTTTTCTAGAGGAGTAGAGGGAATAAAGGCGCGATAGCGATTGCCACTCACTAAGTAGGCCGGATATGTTTGAGCGCCAATTTTAACCGTGGGTTTTACTTGGGGGTTATCTACCCGAATCTGAATTGCTGCGGTGTCACCCAAGCGTGGCGGCGGTTGCAGTAGTTCTGATTGCATTGGCACGGCAGGTAATGTAGAAAGAACCAAGCCAGTGACTGTAGCAACTGAGATTGTGACAGTACCTCTAGTAAAACGATTAAACATCGAACCTATTCCCCTGAATTGATGAAAAATTTTGAAACGTAGAATGCCTTAAATTAATAGATATTATTAATAGCATATTTGTTGCCAATTGCTCTAATTCATTAGCAAAAACCGATCCCCATTTACGAGGATCGGCATCAGAAAAACTCACTACTAAACCAACTCAACTTAAGAACTAATATTTGTAAGCAAAATCTACGGCCAACTGCTGACGGGTGGTGGGGTAAGAAACCATCAAACCTTCACCTGCTAAAGGATTGTTTTCATCCAATTTTTGACCGGCGATCGAAATATATACTTCAGCGTTGGGGTTGAGGCTGGTAGCGGTGTAAACCACTTGAGTTACTCGATTGATCATCGAAGCGCTACCGCCGCCCTTGGCGAATTCTGCCGATAGGTCTACATGTACACCGTCTGGTTTTACTTCTAAGCTCAGCAGCTTGGTGTTAGCTGGAATTGAGCCATGCTGACGAGCAAAATCGGAGTTGTTTAACAACTGACCAAAAGCCGAAGACAGCAACAAGCTAGCAGAAGGCTGAGGAGCCAGAGCCAAAAACTCTGAATCTTGAACTAGGGGACGAATACTCTCCGTACTGGGCTGTACTACAGTAGGCTCGGTGCGGGATGATGTGGCCAAAGCACTTTGTTGGGGTGCATCGGGCATCATGAAACCTTTCATCATTACGAGGGCAACGACGGAAGCAAAAACTCTTGAAACACACGAAAACTGAGTAACCATATGCCACCCTACCTTTGTCACCAGGACTTGCTTAATGAATGGAGAAATTTATTTCAGCCAATTTGCTGATTTGTGTCTCTAATTATATGCATAACACATCAAAAAATCACCTGTTTTTATCTTAGTTCTATAACTTTTTATTAAGGGTGTGATAGGACACCAAACTTTTGGGGAGTCCCTTAATGATCAGCTATTTCTAATAGCCCAAATCTATTGCTATTAAGAGTTACAGCATTTTATGGGCATTGGCAGGCCAACCAGATTTTGCCAAAAAAGGACAAAAAGACGTGTTTTAATAGTACTGAAGCATCATAAAGATATAATAAGTTTTTCAGTAAATTTGCTGACAACAACCTAGAAGACCTGCTACACCAAGGTTTGACGTTTCCGGGCATTTTCTGTGGCAGATTTAACCGTTTGAGCAGCCACTCTCACAATTAGTGCAAAAAGTGTCGATCGCCGGTAAACACCATCACGATCCCCAGCTCATTGGCGGCAGCGATCGAG
>JAAFHZ010000114.1 GCA_013297675.1 Synechococcales cyanobacterium bin59.metabat.ball.084
ACACCACCAGCAGTAGCCTGTTAAATCTGGGACGGATTCCCCTGGCGCAGCTCGGCAACATTTACCAAAGCATCCGCACCGATACTGCTAGCGTCTACAATATTGCGGAGGTCAATAGCTTGCCCTATTTGAGCAGTCTGGTTAGCGTAGTCGCTAAGTTTGCCCCGGTCAACGCCCAGCGGGTGCAAGTAAACTTTGTGCGATCGATTGCCGGGTTAAAAAAAATGCTAGATTACCGATCGCCCACTGCCTGGATCGATCGCCTCAACAGCGGCAAAGGTTTAGCGGCGATCGACTTCCCGATCAACAGCACCAATACCGATAGCTGGCTCGATACCACTTATTTAGACGAAACTATGCGGATCAGTCGGGGCAATCAAGGCAGTGTTTTTGTTCTATTAAAAGATTAGCTAAAAACTAAATATGGATGAATCACTCGCTGCAATCTTACAGGCCGTCGCTGCTGGCCAAATATCTCCCGATTTAGCCCAGGTCAAACTCCAAGGCTATAGTCAGATCGGCGACTTTGCCAAGATCGATCGCACTCGCCAAGCCCGTACTGGTTTCCCGGAAGTAATTTTTGGGCAGGGTAAAACGGTGACTCAGATTGTCAAAATTATGCAGCACATGCGCGATGAGCATCCGGTGGTGATGGCCACTAGAATTGTGCCGGAAGTTCAAGCAGAACTCTGTTTGCATATTCCTGATTTACAATATTATCCCGCAGCCAGAATCAGCGCCCTCCAGCCGCTGGAGGTTCCAATTACTGCTCCTGGTACGATCGCAATTCTCACTGCTGGAACGGCAGATTTGCCGGTGGCCGAAGAAGCTGCTTGTACGGCACAGCTCTGTGGTTTTCAAGTAGAAAAACTCTGGGATGTGGGAGTGGCCGGGATTCAAAGGTTGTTGAATAATCGCATGGTGATCGATCGAGCAGATGTGCTAATTGTAGTTGCAGGGATGGAGGGAGCCTTGCCTAGTGTAGTTGCTGGATTGGCCGATTGTCCGGTGATTGCGGTGCCGACTAGTGTAGGCTATGGGGCACATTTCCAGGGGTTAGCACCACTACTAACCATGATTAATTCTTGTGCGGCTGGGGTAGGCGTGGTAAATATTGATAATGGCTTTGGTGCGGCGATTTTAGCTGGACAGATTTTGAGAACGGCGGTTAGGTTGCAGAAAATTTAACCCAGCGCCGGGATGTTCGATCGCTTTTTTTAATCACCCAAAACTGGCACAACAAGTTGCCGCCCAATCGGGTGACTATCAAGTTGCGCCAGCAGCATGGCAAAGCCATTGGCAGTGACAAAATCAGGCAGAGGAAGCTAGACTAGTCCAAATTTAACTAAGAGTATCTAAATAGTCTCGCACTCGGTTGCGACGTTTGGGCTGACGAAGTTTTTGTAGCGCCTTAGATTCTATTTGGCGCACTCTTTCTCGGGAAAGATCTAAGATGCGGCCAATATCTGCCAAAGAATAGGATTCATCATGACCCAAGCCAAAGCGCAGGCCAATTACTTCCCGTTCCCGTTCAGTGAGATCAGCTAAGAGCTGCAATAGTTCACCATGTAGCGACTCGCGCATCAAGAGCTGCTCAGGAGAAACCTCCTCGGCTTCTAATAAATCACCTAGCTCAGTGTCTTTGTCTTTGCCCACTTTGACATCTAAAGAGATCGATCGGGGCACTCGCATTAAGACTTCTTGCACCTGCGCTGGAGTCATATCTAAATGCTTGGCCACTTCTTCTAGTTTCGGTGGAATACCGCCTTGAGTAAGCTGGCGCTGCACTTTGCGAATTTTGTTTAGCTTTTCGGTAATATGAACCGGCAGGCGAATATTGCGGCTTTGAGTGGCCAAAGCCCGAGTAATACCTTGACGAATCCACCAATAAGCGTAGGTGCTAAATCGATAGCCCTTAGTGGGGTCAAATTTTTCTACTGCTCGCTCTAGACCCATCGTGCCTTCTTGAATTAAATCCAAGAGTTCTAAACCCCGGTGCTGATACTTTTTAGCTACCGATACGACCAGGCGCAAATTGGCCTTAATCATGTGTTCTTTGGCTTGAATCCCCCGAGCTTGAATTTCTTCTAACTCCACCAAAGAAACCTGCGAAATTTCGGCCCACCGTTGCCGACCTACGGCCAACTGAGGTTTCAGGATATCTACTTCAATACCGGCTGCCATTGCCCAGCGCTCTGGAGAAGGTCGATGACCCAGTTGAGCGGTCATTTGCTCTCTAATAGTCATTAAGCGCACAAACATTTCAATGATACCGTCATTGCTTTCGCCAGACTGTACAGCAATAGCCGCCGCATTTCGTTGTTCTACTATTTGCAAATAGCGCTGTACTGCTTGAGATTCGCTAACTTCTTCGTCTCTGTTTAGTAATTTTACCTTGCCAATTTCTTGTAAGTAAAGACGCACCAAGTCTTTACTGTAAGACATTTTAGCTTTAGGAATAGCCTCCTCATTTTCTTCATCATCGGCCAACAGGTCTACCCATTCCTCGGGTACCTCTTCTTCATCTAGATCAATACTATTGTCTAGATCAATACTGTTGGTGGCTTTTTCTAAGACCAATTCTTCTTCGTCATCATCAGAAACTATTAAAGCTTCTCGTGTTGATAAATCTTGGTATTCAGCTAACAAATCGGGGGTGGTTGCCATACAAGGGATCTCAATCCTACTCAACTCAAGCAAAATTTGGACTGTAAGATATGCCACCAAAAATAAATTTGATAACAATGTTACTTAGGGGTTTAACGGGTGTTTAGGTTTTTTTAGAAGTCATTCGCCTGCGGCGTTTTAAAGTTTATTCGCCTTCAGCGTTTTAAAGTTTATTCGCCTTCAGCGAAAGTGAAGCGACGCTCATAACAGAAAGACTGTATGCACGCTACCACCTTAAGCACATTACAGTTGTTAAATAACCGTAAAGACTGGGTGTGGAATATCGCCAAGAGGCGAACCGAATCATGAAAGCTGGTTTTGTTTCGTAATGTTAGCTTGCCCAGTTTTGATGGTGAAACTACTACTGAACGACTAAAATTTGCTCCAGTATGTTTCGCAAAAAAAGATGGGCACTTAGCTCATCTTTTTTTGCTCATCTAGATTTTGTTGATTGTTGACCGGTTTAAAATTAATTAATGCTCAAAATCCAAGTGCCAGCATATCTGGCTAAAGGAAAAGCAGCACTACTCTTGATTTGACAGTCAAAGTAAAAAATCCCACCACTATCGGGGTTTTGGACGTTGTTGAGGACGATCTCGACCTCCTGTTTGGTTTGCAGGCGCTGATCGAGAGTAATTTGCACAGTTCTTTTTTCTTTGTCCCAATTGGCTTTGGCCACTGGAATTGACTTACCACCTACATTTACTTCAACCTGTTTGTCATCGAACCGCCCTTGATAGTAGTCAGGGTAAACAATGTTAATTTCGGTTGCACCCAGGGGCATTTTGTTGCCAGATAAGCGCAGGCGGTAGCGATCGGAGGTCGATCGATTGCCAAAATCTAGGCTGTAGCTCAGTTGGTCTTTGGGATCTACGCCGCTAAACAGTGTAAAGTCAGCTCTACTCGGACTAATCGGCAAGACAGTGGCACAGCTTAGCGCCGCTACGACAGTCAAGACTTTTCCCCAAAACAATCTAGCCACGTCTTTTTCCTCAGAGTTGGTTATAAAAATTTACCATCTAGAATTTAGCACATTGACATCCTCGGCAAAAGAGCTGTCATTGACCACCCGGACTAGGGAGATTTAATCGATTTGTTTTCTGGGGTTTTGCCCTCTAGAGATTTGCTGGTGAGATCGACGGGCGTTTTGACCAACGCATCCTTATTGGGTACTAGTTCGGCTGTCACCTTCACCGAGCGCCGGGGGCTGTTTCTCTGAGATTTGGCATTTATTATCCAACCGCGAACCGTGCGCCGAGTATCTGACCAAAGTTGCAGCAGAGGATCGATCGATCTTACCCATAAACTAGGCTGCCGCCACTGTCTGGCGGCTTCTACCAACAGCCGACTATGGGTAATGGTAATACCCGGAAAGTCTGCCAAGGCATTGATGTGGACTTTTTGCCAGACAGCTAAAGCCAAAATTTGCACCAACTCTGCGGCATCTTCACCGACTACCGTTGCACCGACTAGGTAGCCATTGGGGCGCACCATCAGCTTCAAAAAGCCCTGATCATGCTCAGTTAACAGCGCCTTGGCGTTGTCATGATAATAGCTGCGCAGTACCATCATGCGTTGCTGGAAGCGTTCTCGTGCGACCGCTTCAGTAATCCCGATTCTGGCGATTTGAGGATAGCTAAAAATTGTCCAGGGAATATGGTCGAGCTTCGCTGAGCGGGTTCTACGAGACAAAGCATTATTGACCGCCAACTGAGCTTCGTATTCGGCCAAATGCTCACCATAGTATCCTCCCGGTGCCATGCCACAGACGCTACCACAGGCATAAACTGCTGGATTACTGGTTTCCATTTTGCCATCGACCCTCACCCCCAGCTCATCGTAGTCTACCCTGGCTGCTACCAAGTCAAAAGAATCAACCAAAGGCTGCTCTGGTGCAGCCACAAAGATTTCTTCGATGTGGATAATCCGGCGATTGACGATCACATATTTACTGCCATCCTGATTTCCGGCTTCCGAGACAATGGCGTTGGTAATTAGCTTTACTCCAGAAGCTTCGAGCTGAAACTGAATCGCCGCCACGGCATCCGGGTCTTCGCGGGGCAAAATGCGATCGGCGGCCACTATCAGGGTGATTTCGTAGCCCAAACAGCGCAGCGCCTGAGCCATTTCTACCCCGATCGCCTCATCCCCAATAATTGCCCAGCGGCGGGGGATTTCCAATCTTTTTAAAACTTGAGAGAGACTGGCCGCTGTTAAATAACCAGTGGCTGCCAAACCGGTGATCGGGTAATCGCTGCTGGGCTGAGAACCCATGGCCAGTAAATATTTGCGGCCTCGGAGGCTGCGTCGAGCGGTATTAAAAGATAGTTTGGGTAAGCGCTGAAAAGAGCCGGTTTCTTCAACAATATCGACTCCTTTGGCCGCCAGCATAGGCAGAGCAATGTCACTGGTCAAATGATTGATCGCAGTGGCGGCATATTGCCAAGGATAATGCGGGCTGCGGTTGGCCCCATGCAAACTGGCCTGATACAAGGCATGGGGATAAAAGTGCGAGCCAGTATCTAGCGGTGTAGGGGGCATCACCAGAGCTACTCTTGCCCGCTCTGCTGCTTGCTGTGCAGCCACTCTGGCCGCATAGGTATTACCAATAATTACTAAGTCGTAGTCTACAGCCAAAACTTGCACTCCAACCATCAACCAACCTATTTTAAGCGCATAGCTGCAAATAACGACGCACTAAAATAATTGCCACCAAGTCATCGATCGGGCGAGGCGGCAAACGCATCCCTTGAGGTATCAGGCGTTGTAAGCCTTGGGGTGGATACATTTCCCAATATAAATCTCGGGCAGCTAGGGTGCTGTAATGCTCATCGATGAGGTCGATCGGCATGGCGGGTAAGGCTTGGGTCAGTTTTTTTTGCCATTGTTTGGCCGTGGTGCGATCGCCCATCACCACTTGTAATACCTGCCATTGGGTACAGAGAGCAGGCAGTTGCTCTAGCAAGGTGTCGGAGGGGATGACTTCATGATATAAAGCCACCCCCATTCGATCGACCACTGCCACACCGCATTTGTCCTTACCCGGATCGAAGCCTAGATATGCCATTAGCGAGTATTTTTTAGCGCATCGCTCTGACGAGTAAACTGCTCAGTAAAGATGCTCATCACTGTTCGATCGCGCAGTTTGATGTTGGCATTAATACTCATCCCGGTTTGCAGCGGAATATCCTTAGCTGTATCGCCTTGTTTGATGTTTAAGAACTGTTTATCGAGCTTGATTTTGGCTGGGAAACGATAGTAATTAAAGGTCTGGTCAGGAGGCAGAGCGTCAGAGCCAATCCATTCTAGAGTGCCTTTGACATCGCCAAACTCACTGAAGGGGAAGGAATCAATCCGCACATCTACCGGCAGATCTTTTTTCACAAAACCAATATCTTTGTTGGTGATATAGATTTTGGCCACCAAGTTGTTGTCTGGGACAATTTGCACAATGGCATCGGGAGAATTACTGTTGACCAAACCTTCGGCAAAAGCCTTGAGTTCAAAAACCGTTCCATCAGAAGGAGAGCGAATTTCTTGGTACTTCAGGTTCTGGCTAGCCTGGGTGAGCTGGCTGCCCAATTCGGTGATTTTCTTTTCGTTCTCAACAATAATTTTGTTGATTTGGCTATCGATTTCAGCAATGCGCTTGTCGTTTTCAGAAGTGCGGGCATAGAGATCTTTTTGGTTGCCTGCTACGTTCTGGCTGAGTCTTGCTTTACTTTGCCCAACACTGAGCTGTAGTCTATTCCATTCTTCAACTGCTTGAGCAATTTCAGCAGTGCGCTGATTGATTAATTGCTGTTGTTCTTGAATCCGCTGCTGTTGATTTTGGGCTTCAATGCGGCTCGTAGAAAGCAATCGCCGTTTTTCCTCTTGAAGACGGCCTCTTTCTTGGGTTTGTTGCTCTAACTCACTTACCCGAGTATTGACTTCTTGTTCTTGGCGAGATACTTGAACACGAGCAACGGCACCTTCTCTAGATGCTGGCTCCAAATCTTTCAAGATCGCTGTGTTACTGCGAACCGCCTGTTGAGCAGCAACTAACCGCGCCTGGTTTTGTCCTAACTGTCGATCGACTTGGGCTAATTCAGCAGCCAACCGAGCGCCACCGCTTTGCATTGCAGATTCGATGCTGCGAATATTGTCTTTGTAACCAGCAATTTGGTTCGATAACCCTTGACGGCGGATCTGGTTTTCGCTTTTTTGTTTTTCCACTTGACCTACTTCAAACTGACCCGCCGCTAACCGGGTATTCAACTCGGCAATATTGGTACTCAATCGCCTTTGTTGTTCTGGAGTCAAGGTGCCACCACTAGTGCCCAATTCTGTCCGAAAAAGTTGATTTTCAGCGGCTAGGGCATTGCGGCTTCTGGTCAGAGCTAATACTTCTGGCTTGATATTAGTGGTAGGTGTAGTTTTAGCAGCACCAGGATTAAGCTGACTGCGATAGAACCGGTTTTCTTCTTCTAAAGCGGCTTTAGTACTAGCTAAAGAGCTGAGCTGAGATTCGGGCACCGTGGATTCTAGCTGCACCAGTAAGTCACCGGCTTTAACCTTGTCGCCATTTTTGACAAATACTTTCTTTACCACTCCGCTGATGGGAGCTTGGACTTTTTTCACATCGCTGACTGGCTCTAGCTTGCCTTGGGCGGGCACCGCTTCTTCGATCCGCGCAAAGCAAGCCCAAGTTACCAAGGCTGCGGTAATACCCATAATGCCCCAGACGATCGCCCGTGACCAGACTTGAGACTGTTGAAACACCACCGACTGACCAAAGTTAGTGGCCGTAAACAAGCTGCTTTCATCCCGGTTGGCCAAATTGGCATTGGGTCTGGCCGGGCGAAGTTCGGCTGGCTCAACCCTAGCTAGTTGGCCACTAGCAGGCTGCCGATCTTCAATTTTCTTGCTGCTGTCCATTGGTGCTCCTGAAGGTAATTAAAAAAGGGGTTAGAAATTTAAGCTTGGAACTCTTGCTGTTGATATAGGCAGTAATAGCGGCCTTTGAGCGCCATCAGGTCATTGTGATTGCCCTGTTCTACCACCAATCCTTTATCCATCATCACAATAGTATCAGCCGATCGAATGGTGCTGAGACGGTGGGTAATAAAGAACACTGTTCTACCTTCAAAAGCCGATGCTAAGTTTACACAAACTTGGCGTTCGCTGTCATAGTCTAAAGCACTGGTAGCTTCATCTAAGATCAAAAGCTGGGGGTTTTGTAATACGGTGCGGGCGATCGCAATCCGCTGACGCTGACCACCAGACAATGCCGAACCGCGTTCACCAACTTTGGTATTGTAGCCAGAGGGTAGACCCATAATAAATTCATGGGCAGCAGCGATCTTAGCGGCTTCAATGATCTGTTCAGAAGTTGCTTCTGGGTTAGTGAGAGCAATGTTTTCTTGAATAGTGCCATTGAAAAGCAAGGTATCTTGCAGTACAACTCCAACTTGTCGCCGCAGTGAATACAGCTCTACCTTATTGATATCATAGCCATCAATTAATATCCTTCCGCTCTTTGGCGCATAAAGTCGCGGCACTAACTTCATTAAAGTGCTCTTACCAGAGCCGCTCAAACCCACAATGCCGACAAACTGACCCGGTTCAAAAGCCAGGTTCACGTTATTAAGCTGTAAAGCAGGACTGCCCGGAAAGCTAAAGTTAAGATTTTCAAACTTCACGGCACCTTCGATTGCTGGTAAAGGAATATTATTCAGATCTTCTGCGGTGACTTCCTGTGGGGTATCGATAATGTCGCCTAGGCGCTCTAGAGACAGAGCAGTTTCTTGGAAGCTCTGCCAGAGCTGTACCAGTCGTAACAGGGGCTGCGTGGTGTAGCCTGCAATAATCCGGAAAGCAATAAGCTGACCTAAAGTTAGCTTGCTATCTAACACTAAGAAAGCTCCCACCCACAGCAGCAACAGGCTAGAAAACTTGTTTAAAAAGCCGCTCACCGCTCCGGCATTGGTAGAAGTAGTTGCCGTCTTAAACCCCGCACTCACATAGCGGGCATAGCGCTGTTGCCACTGCCAGCGGGTGCGCAGCTCAATATTTTGGGCTTTGATAGTTTGGATACCGCCCACTACTTCTACTAGGTAAGACTGGGTTTCGGCGTTGCGCTCTGCTTTCACCCGCAACTGCTTACGGACGATCGGCGACACAATCCAGGTCAAAATTGCAAAAGCGGGCAGGGTGGCCAAAGCTACCAGAGTTAACAGTGGGCTGTAGTACAGCATCACCACAATATACACCACCGAGAAAATGGCATCTAACACTACCGTCAGCGCCGTACCGGTAAGAAACTGGCGAATATTTTCTAGCTCGTTAATACGGGTGGCCAGCTCTCCTACTGGGCGTTTTTCGTAGTAGCTCAGGGGCAGCCGCAGCAAGTGATCAATAATCTCGGAACCCAAGGAAAGATCGATGCGGTTGGTGGTGTCTACAAACAAATTAGTCCGCAGTGCCGTCAAAATTGCCTCTACGATTGCCATGGCAATCAACAGCACCCCAAAGGTGTTGAGGGTGGCTGAACTGTTTTGGATCAATACTTTATCGATAATGAGCTGGGTCATCAAAGGATTAGCCAAGCCAAACAACTGTACAAACAGCGAGGCAACCAAAACTTCGATCAGCACTTTGCGGTGCTTTTTCACTGCCGGGATAAACCAGCTTAAGCCAAATTTTTCGGTGCTGGCGGCTTTGGGCGGCTGAAGGAGCAAAATTTCGCCGCTGCTGCCCCACATATCGTTAAAAGTGGTGGGCTTGAAGCGGCGGATACCCACCGCAGGGATGGCCAGGGTATATTCTTTTTCACTGACTTCATAAATAATTGCAAAAGCATCTTCCCAAGGAATCAAAATTGGCACATTTAACTTGCCGATCGAGGCAGTAGGTACCCGCAACATTTGGGCATTCATGCCCTGCATTTCGGCGATCGCCCCACAGGTTTGCAGCGAGAGGGAGCTGCCATTGCGGAGTTGGTTGGTTAAAATCCGGTTGATCGTATCTTGCTTAAAAGTTAGGCGGAAGTATTTTGCCAGCATTTTAAAGCAGGCCATAGTGCTGTCATGTACTCCCCTGCCGCTCACAAAGGGCAATTTACCTCGGGAGCCACGCACTGATTCTACCGGGCCAATATCACCGGCGATCGGTTGGTCTGGTGCGTAAGGAATACCTAAGCCAGTAGGTGAAAAAGCTGTGGGGTTATAAAAAGTGCTGGTCAGATCGCCGCTGAGATCGGCTTCTTCTAGGGCGGGGACTCCTACCAAGCGGGCGATCTCTGGCTTGACTACGACAACATCTTGACCAACATCTTCTTCGCGGGGACTAATATTTTTACCGACTTCGTAGCCTTCTACCACTCCACTGCTGACTAGCCAAGTGCGGTTGGCATCTAGATCTTTCATGGGCGACTTGCCCGGTACCAAGTTACGCACAATGGCGATCGGAGTCAGCATTACAGCCAGTTCTTTGAGGTCACTGGCTCCACAGGCCGACATGAGAGCATCGCTATTGGCTTTTTCGGCTAGCACCTGACCCAACAAATCGTAGACTTCGATGAGCTGGGCGGTGTAAACGTAGGCTGCTTCTAGCTGGGTGTGCTTAGACACCATTTTTTGAAAAAAGGCGATCGGAATTTGTAAACAGACCGTATCTACCGAAGCGATCGCCGTTTCACAAGACTTGCCACGCAAGACCCCTGCCCAGCCGACCAGTTCGCCAACTTCCATCAACCGCAGCGTAATCGGCATTTTAGTCTGGGGATCATAGCCCAGCATCCGAATTTGACCGGTATAGATGATCGTGATCTGGGCGGGCATTTGCTCCCGCATCAGCACGGTTTGCCCCATGCGATAGCGAACAAATTGGGAATTTTCTGTCAGATCGGCGATCGCCTGATCTGGTAACTGAGCAAAAGGTGGGGTAGTAGTAAAAAAATCTTGGATTTTCTTGGATTGGACGTTGGCAGTAAATGTCATGATAAAAACTTATTTTAGGAAGCGGTAGAAGCTGATTCTGGAGTTTCAGCTAGGAATGGGGACATCTTCGGTTTCTGGCAACGGTTCAGCTTTGGCGGCTAGTCCCTTAGCGATTTCTCCTTGCAGCCAGGTCTGGAACATTTCGGCCACTAGTTTCTGGCGCATTTGGTCATCGAGTTGACAGGGTATGTATTTATCTGGCCGTACAATTACAAACCACTGATCTAGTTTAATCGGTGGACAGATTTGGCCGGTGGGGTGGCTAGATAATAATTTACCAATCACTGGATGAGGAGTACTGATTTCTACCGGTCCGATCAGTCCGCCGGTTTGAGCTTCGGCTCCTTCGGAGTAGCGGCGGGCCAAGTCTTCAAAGCTCTGTTCGCCCTCTAGTAACCGGAAGTATAGCTCTTGCGCCATGCCAATATCTTTGGTGCGAATCAAGGAATAAATCACTTTATCTAATTGGCTTTTGCGGTTCAGAAAATAAGATTCTACTTTCGGACCCCAAGTTTCTTGTTTGAACTTTTCAATTTTGTGTTGGCGCACGGCGATTTTATCGAGCTGTACCCGAGTTAAACCTTGGGCAGCTAACCACTCTTGAAGCTGCTCATTGGTCTTAAGCTGCAACCGCCCATAAAAGGTTTTGATCGCCTCGGTGGTTTCGGCATCATTACAGTTAATTTCGGCCAGACCTCGATCGATCGCAATTTCTCGCACCAAATTCGGCAGCATCTGATAGGTAATCAGCATGTCAGCCAATTCAGCGGCTGGTACCCGAAAGGCTCCAATTTCAACAATCTCTGACATAGTTTGCACCCAGATAGCTCTATTCTGTTGGTCAAGTTCTCCAATCGCTCAGTTTTTACACTAGCTAGGTAAATGGTTGACACCTTATCAATAGACTTCACTCAACTATTATGCCCATCCGGATAATAGTTTATTATTATGCGCTGTTTTCGAGTCATTGATTAGGCTGAAAAGTACGATATTTGGCGCAGATTCGGGTACTATTCAACCCGCTACTTTGGCGATAATTAACTGTAATTGTTGCAGTACTCGTCCGCTGGCTAACAATTCTTGAGCCTTCGCCATCCCTGCGGCTAGGTCACTGACCACTCCACAGTGCCAAAGATAAAAGCCCCCGTTCCAAACCGCTGATTCTAGTAAATCATTAGTTTGTCCTTGTAATAGCTGATCAATATCGGTAAAAACATTGTCAGTCAGAGGTGGATTGAGATTGCTTACCTCGTAGTCTTGATGATGTAGCAAGATTCGCCGCAAGTTGCTTTCTTTACCTGTACCTACAATGACCGTGCGATCGTGGGGCAAGTCACAGCTTCCCTCCAGACCTTTGACGGTAGTAGTAGCCAATGAAGTACCGCGCATTTCTAAAGCCGCTAAGGCTGTTTTTTCAGTCGGTGGATGCACATAGCCAAAAATCAAATGGCTGGCTGCCTTATAGGGAGTCCAAAGTAGTTCTAGGGTGGCGATCGGGGGTCGTTTGCCGATTTCTTCGCGATACTGGACTAAACTTTGGGCGAGGGGAAAGTGGCGGGGAGTGTAGACAAAAGCTAAGTTGGTGGCAGCAAAGACTCTTTGCACTTCAGTTAGATCCAAACTGCCCCAATTGATGCCCCAATGCTGCCAAAAATCTACTAAGGGCAGTCCGTACTTGGTGGGCATTCGATCGCCTCCATGAAAAATCACTGGTATTTCCATGGCCGCCAACATTAATCCTGTCACTAACCCCAAGGGCACGGTGCGCGATCGACCGTCGTAGGGAATACCAAACACCCGAGGAGCCACATCTGAGATCGGCTGTAGGCTGGGGCCAAATTCTGCCCAGCTATCCAACATGCCAGCCATTTCGGCTCCGGTGGGGCGACGAATGCGGTGGGCAATCAAAAAAGCCCCGATTTGTGCTGGAGTGGCCTCTGCTAACAGCATCTTTTTCATGGCTAGGGCCGCTTCCGATCGACTGAGGCTTTTGCCGGTATGGGGACCGCTGCCAATTTTTTTGACTAACTCGCGAAACTCTTCCATGGTTGGATACTGATGAGGGGAATATTATTATCGGTTCTGAGGGGGCGCATTGATCACATCCCTATTCCTGTGTCCGGTTAGATTGATCTCCCCCCGCCGATGACCAATCCGAACAATAGCCAATCTCTCTACGACCGAGATAGTTTCTTGCCAACACTGCGAGACTTTTTGACCCCGTTCCCGTATATTGATCTTCATCGTGAATCTAGATCTCGTAAATCAAGCATGCAACAAAAAAAAGACCTTGAAGACCGATTAATTTTCTATCGGGTGGCTATGCCTCAGCCCCAAACCCATTTTTTTGAAGTTACACTGCAAATTAAAGACTGGCAACAGCCTCAGCTTCATTTGCAAATGCCGGTGTGGACACCTGGCTCTTATATGGTGAGAGAATATTCTCGGCATCTGCAAAATTTTCAGGCCGTTGATGGCCAAAGCAAATCTTTAAGTTCTTATAAAATAGCTAAAAACCATTGGTGCGTGGAGGGTAGCGGTGATTTGACTATTAGCTATCGCATATTTGCCAATGATCTGACCGTGCGCACCAATCATTTAGATGCCAGCCACGGCTACTTTAACCCGGCAGCACTGCTGTTTTTGGTGCCCGACCGTACCCATGAACCAATCCAGATCGAAATTGTCCCACCAGCAAACTGGCAAGTAACTACGCCATTGCCCGGTGACAACAATATTTTCATTGCCCAAAACTTTGATGAGTTAGTTGATAGTCCTTTTGAGATCGGCCAACACCAAGTCTATGACTTTGAAGTTTTAGGGAAACCGCATCAGTTGGCGATCTGGGGCGAAGGCAGAATCGATGTAACCAAGTGGCTAGCGGATATCACCAAAATTGTTACCGTTACCGCCAAAATTTTTGGCGGATTGCCTTACGATCGATATCTATTTCTGCTTCATCTATCCGCCAATGGCTATGGCGGCTTAGAACACAAAAATTGCTGTTCTTTACTCTACCCCCGCTGGCAGCTACAAAAAACTGAGCAATATGAGCAGTTTATGCAGTTGGTTGCCCATGAGTTCTTCCACTTGTGGAACGTTAAGCGAATATTCCCCAAGGGTTTAGAGAAGTTTGACTATAATCAAGAGAACTACACACCCAGCCTGTGGTTTAGTGAAGGCGTAACTAGTTACTACGATATTTTGATGCCTCGACGCGCCGAGATTTATGGCCGATCGACCTTGCTTTCTCAAATGTCCAAGGAAATTTCCCGGTTTTTAATGACCCCAGGCCGCCTAGTGCAGCCAGTGACCGAATCTAGCTTCGATGCTTGGATTAAGCTCTATCGCCCCGATGCCAACAGCAGTAATTCCCAGATGTCTTACTACTTAAAAGGTGCAATGGTGGCACTGTTGCTAGATCTCAAGATTCGAGCGCTGAGTAATAGTGAAAAATCTTTTGATGATGTGTTGGTGAAACTGTGGAGAGATTATGGTCAGGTGGGCAAGGGGTTTACCGATCGAGAGCTAGAATCTTTGATTCAAGATATCGCGGGCATAGATTTACAAGACTTTTACCAAGATTATTTGTATAGCTCGATCGAACTACCCTTCGATGAATACCTTCAGCCTTTTGGCCTCAAAATAACCGCAGTGGATTCTCTTACACCCTATTGGGGGGCGGTGGTCAAGACCGAACAGGGGCGAGAGATAATCAAAACTGTAGCTACAGGTTCCCCCGCAGCCTTGGCCGGAATTGATCCGGGAGATGAATTGGTAGCGATCGATGGGCATCGGGTAACTGCCGATCAATTGGCCGTTCGATTGGCTTGTTACAAAGCATCTGATTGTCTCACAGTCATAGTGTTCCATCAAGATCAACTGATGCAATATGTAGTAGAGCTAGCGGCTAGTCAGCCCAGCAAGTATGAATTAACTTTACTATCAGATTTAACCC
>JAAFHZ010000115.1 GCA_013297675.1 Synechococcales cyanobacterium bin59.metabat.ball.084
TAAAATACATCTCGGTGTAGGCTAGCTGCCAGAGTAAGAAGTTGCTGAGGCGCATTTCGCCGCTGGTGCGAATCATTAAGTCGGGGGCAGGTTGGCCTTGGGTGGAGAGGTGTTGCTCGATCGATACTTCGGTAATATCGGTGATTTGCATAGTGCCTCGTTGGATTTCTTGGGCGATTTTTTGGCAGGCGTTGGTAATGTCGGCACGACCGCCATAGTTAATCGCCACATTAAATTGAATGCCGCGATTGTATCGAGTGAGTTCGACCGCTTGTTGAACTAGTTTGTTTAAGGTGATCGGGAGAGCGGTTAAGTCGCCGAGGAAGCTGATTTTTACACCTTTGATGTGCATTTCGGCTAGTTCTTGTTGCAGCATCCGCTCAAACAACATCATCAAGAAGTTTACTTCGTCAAGGGGACGCTGCCAGTTTTCAGTGGAGAAGGCATAGACTGTCAGTGCGCTCATGCCCCAGTCACTACAACAGCGCAGTAAGTTCTTTAAAGTCCTAGCTCCTTGGCTATGGCCGATCGTGCGGGGCATGTTGCGTTGGGTCGCCCAGCGTCCGTTACCATCCATGATGATAGCCACATGTTTTGGTAAAAATTGGGGGTTTAATTCCGAGGGAAATTCATGAAGGCTTTGCGGGGTAGCAATTGATTTCAGTGATATTTGGGTCATGGCTTGGTTGGTGGCAGGGTGAATTAGTGGCGATGCTGTTGTGCTTAGCTTACTGGCTAGCTCTATCGGTTGTCAGTCCGGGGATGTCGGGTCTTTGATTGCCTAATGGGGGGTGATGTCGGGAAAAGTCGGGACTTTGGTAAAAGTAGTTGTCGAATTCAAATAACTAAGCTTGAATGAGGGAGTAGTGTACAACGAGGCAGTATGAACGGAAAACAATTTTGGTTGGGAATATTAGGATGCAGTTTGCTATTTGGCGCTGGTTGCGGTATCAAAAATCCAGGAGTAACTAACTTGGTTTCTTCGCATCCAGCTAATGCTGAAGGTGCTCAGGAAAAAAAGAATTATATTTTGGGCGAATTCGTGGCTGTTAGTGGTACCGACTATCTTGCCGCACCGGTCTATATCGATTACTCAGGTAAATGGCGGACAGAAGCATTGTTATCGGCTAGTGATGAGTATAGTGGAACCAAAGGAGCAAAGGGTGGCGGTGCGTTGGTGAATAACTACGTTTTTGTGAATCAGAAGGACTTATCTTCACGGAAGCTATTGCCCAATAATAAATCAGTGATTTTGGAGGAGAAGCAGTATGGAGAAGACATCAGAAAGCCTGAGCCTCAGGTGAAAGAAAATGCTGTGGCTAAACCCAAGAATATTAAGTCTGTTCTTTATCGGGTGGTGAATGCTGATACCAACAATGATAAAACGGTAGACGGCAAAGATAAAAAGACGATCGCGATCGCTGATGCGGACGGCAGTAATTATCAGGAGTTGGTGCCGGGGATGGAGCGGATTCTGAAAGTCCACAACCCCACCAAAGATCAGCAGGTGGTATTTTATCAAACAGGTGGTGATTTCTTTGTAGCTAGTATTAATATTTCTAGT
Organism: Synechococcales cyanobacterium bin59.metabat.ball.084; assembly: GCA_013297675.1. Classification (GTDB taxonomy): domain Bacteria; phylum Cyanobacteriota; class Cyanobacteriia; order Cyanobacteriales; family Chamaesiphonaceae; genus JAAFHZ01. The sequence goes on from JAAFHZ010000115.1 coordinate 1,565, forward strand.
CGATCGGCTCAGGTGAAGAAGTTGCAGTCGATCGCTGAGTAGTTAGTTAAATTATTTGTTGTCCACAAAACTTAATACTTGACAGGGTTGGCTGAGATCAACCCTGTTTTTTCTCGATCATTTGTTCTTTAGTCAATAAAGGCGATGATCTAATTTGAGTAATTGATATTTTGGAGCGTTGTGATCTTAGACCTATGTGATATTAGTCAAACATGATCATCAGTAGTGGTATAAATCACTGAATAGACATTTCCTCCGTACAGCATATTTTAGACCCCATAGAGTAAAACTCAACTTCAGTACATTTACTATTTTAAGTTTGTTGATTTTCTTGCAACATGGAGTAAAGAACATAACCCCGCAGCATTTTTATGTCAAATCCACAAATCAACTCCACTTTGGTTCCAGAAATTTCCACCTTAGATGTATTAGAATCGTCTCAGAATAACTTAATTTTACATTTAACTGATCCATCCGATATCACCATCGGCGTAAACAAAACAATCGATACTAGCATCATCAAACTGAATAATCAAGGCTTAGATTTTTCTGCTGCCGTAACACCCAAACTTTTGTCCTCGATCGTCAGCAGTTCTTTACCTTGGAATGTAGGTCGTGAAGCAATCAGTCAACAAAAATTTTCCAATGTAGGGTTTAAGAGCACAAATAGCCACGAAGAAGAGCACGAAGATCATGAAGACTTTTTCCCTGTCTCTAATGCTGAAGCTCTGACAACAGCAGGAATTATCACAAATAATGCTACCCCAGACTCGACCCTGAACTTTAGCTCTTTTGACTTTAACAATCTCTTTAAACTGCACAGTAATCCCAATGCCAAACAAACTATCTATTTAGATTTTGATGGTCATACTACGGTAAACACTTCTTGGAACAGTGCTACTCACCCTACAATTATTTCTCCAGCTTTTGACACAGATGGTAATGCGGCATCCTTCAGCGTCGGTGAGTTACAAACAATTTTAGGAATTTGGCAAAGAGTTACTGAAGATTTTGCCCCATTTGAGGTAAATGTTACTACCGAAGCTCCGAGCATTGCAGATTTGCAGAAATCTGGCAGTGGTGATACGCGCTGGGGAATTAGAGCCTTAATGACTCAGAACATTAACTTAGCTAACAACACCGCTGTTTTTGGTTCGATCGGAGGTGTTGCGTACCTCAATAGTTTTAATTCTTCTATAGACCTGCCTTTGTTTGCATTCAATAAAGGAGAAAACAATGCAGCAATGACCGCCAGCCACGAAGTTGGTCATAGTTTAGGATTAAATCATGATGGTCAAGTAGACTCTAACCCGTTAGATACTATTAACGACTCTAAAACTTATCACTCTGGCTTTGGTAGCGGTGAAACTAGCTGGGGATCTTTGCTGGGAGCACCTTTTAATAAAAGTTTGACCCAGTGGAGTAAAGGAGAATATCAGTATGCTAACAACACAGAAGATGACTTAGCAATTATCACAACCAGAAATGGTTTTGGCTACCGAGTAGATGACTATGGTAATTCCAACAGCACAGCTACTAGTTTAACTGCCGACTCCAGCGGCAAGATTAGTGCCTTTGGGATGATTGAGCGAAATACTGATAAAGACGTTTTTGCTTTTAGTACTGATGCTGGTAACATTTCTTTAAACATTGCAGCCGCTTCGCGCAGCTATATTTCAGACGGCAGTGGTAATTATGATGTTAAATATCTAGATGCTCGTGGCAGCAATATTGATTTATGGGCTGGTATTTACAGTGCTGATGGTAGTTTGGTCGCTGAATCCAATCCGGCTGACTTACTATCGGCTAGCTTTACTAACCTTTACCTAAATGCTGGTAGCTATTACTTACAAATTGATGGAGTTGGGAAAAGTGGTCTAGATGGATACAGTGACTATGGTAGCCTTGGTCAATATGCCATTAATGGAACTTTAATTAACAGGCTGAATACTGCGCCTGTTTTGAGCAATCCTTTGGCCGATGTAGCGGTGAATGAAGATAGCGTTTTCACCTGGACTTTAGCAGCCAAAACCTTTACTGATAGCGATGCTGGAGATATTTTATCTTACACTGCTAAATTAGCTGATGGATCAGCTTTGCCTGCTTGGCTTACCTTTGATGCGGCGACTCAAACTTTGAGTGGTACTCCTGGTAATAGTCAGGTGGGTTCGATCGAGATCAAAGTTGTTGCTACTGATGCAGTAGGCAGTACTGCGGAAGATACTTTTAGTCTTACTGTACAAAACATTAACGATGCCCCGATTTTAGTTGCCGGGATTAGTGACCAAACAATTAATATCAATACTGCTCTGAACTTCACTCTGCCTACTGGTGCTTTTGTGGACGTTGATGCAGGTGATGTCTTGCTTTATACGGCTACTTTGGCAAATGGTGAAGCCCTGCCTAGCTGGCTCAAATTCAATAGTGTGACTAAAACTTTTACTGGGCAACCAACTCTCAATAATGTAGGGGCGATCGAAATCAAGGTGCTAGTCAGTGATGCTGCTGGTGCACAAGTTTCCGATAACTTTGTCCTTTCTGTTAAAAGTGGCTTCAACGAGATTCGCGGCAGTGCTGTAAACGATCAGTTATCTGGCTCTAGCAAAGCTGACTATATTCAGGGCTTAGATGGAGATGATAAACTTTACGGGTTGGGTGGCAATGACTACCTATACGGCGGCGCTGGCAATGATTATTTAGAAGGAGGAAATGGCAATGACCTGATGAATGGTGGTGCCGGTGTAGATACTTTTGTTTTAAATGCTCCCAGATCTGGAGTTGATACTTTGAGCGATTTTACAACTGGTGTGGACAAGATTTCTATTGCTGCCAGTCTCTATGGTGGCGGTCTTGCTGCTGGCAATGCGTTGCTTAGTGGACAGCTATTGATTGGTACTGGTAACATTGCCACTACTAGCGCTCAGCGATTTATTTACAAAAATACTACCGGTGAACTATTCTTTGATGGCGATGGTAGTCTTGGGCTATTTACAGCTCAGAAGGTGGCCACATTCAGCAATTTAAGCGCTTTGTCAACGAGTGATTTTTTAGTTGTTTAAAACAGCAGCAATTAAACTGGCTGAGATTTAGAATATAATTTAGTATGTAGCGAAAAACCGAGCTTTTTCGCTACTTTTGTGCGTAGATTGGATAAAAACCGATCACTCAAGCGGTTTAGGAAAAAACCTTGGAGCATTTTGGTGAAATTACTCTCTCTCAGCAATGGCCATGGCGAAGATGTGATCGCCGCGAAGATTCTGCAAGAACTGCAACAGCAATGCCGGGCGGCAGAAATTGTGGCGTTGCCGATCGTTGGTAAAGGCCAAGCCTATCGAGATCTATCTGTTCCTATTTGGGGTGATGTCAAAACCATGCCTTCTGGGGGGTTTAACCAAGATGGTCAACAGCTTTGGCGCGATGTACAGGGGGGGTTACTGCAACTGACGATCGGCCAATGGCAAGCAGTGCAGCGCTGGGCAAAAGCAGGGGGTAAAATTTTGGCTGTGGGTGATATCGTGCCGCTGTTAATGGCGCGGTATAGTGGCGCAGCCTATGGCTTTGTGGGAACGGCTAAGTCTGAGTATTATTTGGTAGATAGTTATCAACAGCCTTTAGTCCATCGGCAAAAAAGTTTGGAAGCACGCAGTGGTTCGATTTATTTTCCTTGGGAGCGGTGGCTGATGAAGCATCCAAGTTGCCAGGGGGTGTTTCCGCGCGATCGAATTACTGCCGAAAAATTAAACGAGCTGCAGATTCCGGCTTGGGATCTGGGCAATCCGATGATGGATGGCCTGCAAGAAGGGCGAAGCGTGAGCGGGTTGCTGGATCGGGAGTTAGATTTGCGGGTAACTATTTTGCCCGGTTCTCGGCCACCGGAGGCTTATCGAAATTGGCAGATGTTGGTGGCCGGACTAGAAAATTTGGGCGAGATGTTGCCGCATCGGAGTATTGAGGCGATCGCCGGGATTACGCCTTCTTTAGATGTGGCAGAGCTGCAAAAAAGCCTGCAAGCTTGGCAATTTGTAGGTTTTGGGGAGTGGGGTGGCACTTGGCAACTCCATGATCTCAAGCTGCATTTGGCGGTAGATCGATATGTTCATTGTTTGGCTTGGGGTGATATGGCTTTGGCCATGGCCGGGACAGCGACAGAACAGTTTGTAGGTTTGGGAAAGCCAGTTTTGGTGATACCCGGAGCCGGACCACAATTCACTCGACTGTTTGCGGAGCGTCAATGTGATCTGTTGGGCGAATCGGTAATTTTGGTTGATTCTCCAAAATCGGTGGGTTTGGTCGTCAAAGACTTGGCGGGGAATGTTAATAAGTTAGCCAGTATTGCCAGCAATGGGCGATTGCGGATGGGCGAGACTGGTGCAGCAAGAAGAATAGCGACAAAGTTAGCCGAATTGTGGGACTCTAACGCCAACCATCAATAATGGTTGATGGTTGGTAGAGAGCAGGCCAACTAGTCTGCCTGGTGATTTCATAGAAATTTAAGAATTCATAAAATCATTCGGACAAGCCCATATGTCTTTCGATCGATCAATTATGACATTTAATAACAAAATAATAAGAATTAAGAATGTGTACTCTGATTTACCATTAAAAACAATTTGCACCTATTGCAATCCTGAAAAATACAATGTATTATTTTTCTAAAGTTCGGTTCTTGTGAAATTTTGACGATTAAATAACTATTCGTTTAAGGGAAGAGGTTATACTCATGTCTAGAATTAAGAACGCAAAGTCTAATTGTATTAATGGCAATGCTCATCGCTGCTCAATTTACTGCATATTGCCACCAGATATGGTTGACAATATCGTTAGAAATGGTAGCGCAAATCAGCGTGACTGGGCATTGCAATCTTTAAGGATGTCAGAACAATTCCGTGGGCAGCGGCAATCTTTTGTAGGTTCCACTACAGCAGTATCCGGTCAAAAGAATCGCTCTGTGTATGACCTCAAAGGAAATACTAATCTACCTGGCACCTTGGTTAGAAGAGAGGGGCAAGCAGCTACAGGCGATAAATCGGTAGACGAAGCCTATGATGGTTCGGGCGCTACTTATGATTTTTATCGTGATGTGTATCAGCGGAACTCGATCGATGATCGCGGACTGCCCTTAGTTTCTTCGGTGCACTACAGCACTAGCTACGGCAATGCTTTTTGGGATGGCCGCCAGATGGTTTATGGCGATGGCGATAATGATTTATTTGAGCGTTTTACAATATCTCTAGATATTATTGGCCATGAACTAACTCATGGAGTTACTCAGTACGAAGCAGGGTTTGAGTACTATGGGCAACCGGGTGCTTTGAATGAGTCTTTTTCAGACGTTTTCGGCAGTCTGGTAAAACAGTATGCTTTAAAACAAGATGTCAATAAAGCAGATTGGATTATTGGCGCAGGTTTATTAAAACCCAAGATTAAAGGAGTTGGCTTAAGATCAATGAAAGCTCCTGGGACTGCCTATAATGACCCGATTCTTGGCAAAGATATCCAGCCAGCACATATGAGTAATTACGTCAAAACAAATGCCGATAATGGCGGAGTGCATATAAATTCTGGAATTCCTAATCATGCTTTTTATTTGGCAGCGATGGCCATGGGTGGCAATGCCTGGGAAAAAGCTGGAAAAATTTGGTATATTGCTCTGAGAGATCGGCTGCGCGAAAGATCCAATTTTAAAAGAGCCGCTGCTGCAACGATCAGCGTTGCCAAAGAGCTTTTTGGGGAAGGAAGCGCTGAGCAAATAGCCGTCCAAAATGCTTGGCAAAAGGTAGGCGTTATCTAAAATAACAGCTAAGTTATAAGGAGGAACCAGTGATGAGCCTTAACATCTTTCATCGGATCGGCGCAGTAACTTTAGGAATCTTCCTTATAACTTTTGGCTCATTTATACCAACAGGTGCAATGGAAAATAAATTAATAAAAGTTTCTTTGGAACGTAGCGGTGGTTTTACAGGTATCCCATTAACCACGGTGGTAGAAGTGGTCAATCTTCCTCCCCCAGAAGCCGAGCAGCTATGCCAATTGGTGGAAGCTGCTGATTTTTTTAATTATCCGGCCTTGATTACTGCCGGAAATTCTTTACCCGATCGATTTCAATATCAAATAGTAGTAGAGAATGATCATCAGAAACATAGCGTCACCGTTGGAGAGGCGGTGGTGCCCAATAAGTTAAGACCGCTCATCGATTTTGTGATGAAAGTGGGTCGCCGACAATAGCCCAAACAAATGTGTAGATTCGATCGATCCGCCGTCCATTAGCCCCATCTCTCGCTAGCATGGTTCCTGTAAGCACCTTTTCAAGACCTTATTACAGGAGTGCCACATGGATTTTCTCGGCGATACCGTTGTTTTATCACGGATGCAGTTTGCTCTTACCGCTATCTTTCATATGCTCTGGCCAGTTTTGACCACCGGCATGTCTATTTATCTCATTGTGGTGGAGGGGCTGTGGCTGAAGACCAAGAATATTAGCTATTACCACCATGCCCGCTTCTGGGCGAAGCTCTATGTGCTGAACTTTGGCATTGGGGTGGCCTCTGGTTTGCCGATGGAGTTTCAGTTTGGCACTAACTGGGCACCGTTTTCGGAGGCGGTGGGAGACTTCTTTGGTAGTATTTTGGGCTTTGAGGCTTCCATGGCATTTGCCTTAGAGGCTGGATTTTTAGGAATCATGCTGTTTGGTTGGGATCGGGTACCGCCAGTGATTCACTATTTAGCGACGATCATGGTGGGTTTTGGAGCCAATCTTTCTACAGTGTGGATTTTGGTGGCCAATTCTTGGCTCCAGACTCCGGCGGGGGGCGATTTTATTAAAGGAAAGTTTGTAGTTAGTGATTATTTTCAGGCAATTATGAATCCTTTTGCTCTGAACAGCATTTTGCACATGTTCTTAGCTACCCTAGAAACTTCGCTGTTTGTGATTGGCGGCATTAGCGCCTGGTATATTTTACAGAAGCGCCATCAGGAATTTTTTACGCTGTCTTTTAAAGTAGCGATCGCGGTCGCAGTAGCCGTTACACCCTTACAGATTGTGATGGGACACCTCAGCGCCGAGCAGGTGCGTCACTATCAGCCTACTAAGTTGGCAGCCATGGAGGCTCAGTGGGAAACAATTCCTGCCGGATCAACGGCGGATTGGAGTTTGGTATCGTTGCCAAACGACAAAGCCCAGCGGAATGATTGGGAGCTGAAGGTGCCTCAGGGTTTGGGATATGTGTTGGAGTTTAAATCCAAGTTATCGGAGCCGGTGTTGGGTCTGAGTGCTTTTAAACCAGCCGATCGACCACATGCTATTGGCTTAATTTATTATTCGTTTCGGATGATGAGCGGCATTGGCTTTTTCTTAGCAGGCATCATGCTGGTAAGTCTGATTCAATGGCTACGCGGGAACTTGGCCGTTGATCAGTTAGCCCAACAAAAATGGCTACTGCGGGCTTGGGTGCTGGCGGCTCCCTTGGGCTATATCGCGGTGGAATCGGGGTGGATTGTGCGCTGTGTAGGTCGTCAGCCTTGGACGGTTTATGGTGAACTGCGCACGGCAGATATGGCTTCTCATTTGCCCGCAGCGCAGGTGCTGACTTCGTTGACGGCTTTTGCGGTGTTGTATAGTTCGCTGCTGGTAATTACGCTGTTTTTTGCCAGTAAAATTATTCGCAAGGGACCAAATTTGGAGCTGGCGGCACCCTATTCGAGCACAATCGTAGAGCATCAGCTTGATTCTCGTCCTGTAAATTAATTGAAGTAAACCAATCGGAGTAAATTATGGAAGCTCTCCAGCATTTTTTGCCGCAAGTGTGGTTTGCAATTTTAGGTCTGTTTTTGTTTTTGTATATCACCCTAGATGGCTTTGATTTGGGGGTGGGCATTCTGTCTCTGACTTCTTCTAGCGAGGAGCGGCGCAGTATTTTAATGACCAGCCTAGGCAATGTGTGGGATGCTAACGAAACCTGGCTAGTGTTGATGGGTGGGGCGCTGTTTGGGGCGTTTCCGCTGGCTTATGCGACGATTTTGAATGCGCTGTATATTCCGGCGAGTGCCATGATTTTTGGGCTGATTTTGCGGGCGGTGGCTTTTGAGTTTCGAGAGAATTCTGATAAGAAGACTATCTGGAACTTAGCTTTTGGGGTGGGCAGTTTTCTGGCGGCGCTGGGTCAGGGGTTTGCTTTGGGTTCGGTGTTTGAGGGCATTGCGGTGGATGGTTTGGGGCATTTTACTGGGGGGATGTGGGATTGGCTGAGCTGGCGATCGATCATCGTTGCTCTTACTCTCATTCAAGGATATGTGCTGATTGGTTCGACTTATTTAATTATGAAGACGACGGATGAGCTGCAAGCTACCCACTATAAAACGGCAAAGCTGGCGGCGATCACTACGCTGGTGGGGGCGGTGTTTATTACGGTGAGTACACCGATTTTTTATGCCCAAGCCCGCGATCATCTCTTTGATCTGCCTTTGCTGTATGTGTTTGGGGCGATTCCGTTAGTGGGTTTTGGGTTGGTGGGTTTGCTGTTGCGCAGTTTGAGCCGTAAGCAGGAAACTGCGCCGTTTGTCTGGACGATTTTATTGTTTTTGATGTCTTTTTTGGGTTTGGGGTTAATCATTTTCCCCTATGTAATTCCACCCAGTATCACGATCTATCAGGCCGCTGCTTCACCGAGCGCTTTGACTTTCATGATTATTTTTATTGGTTTCTTGATTCCGATTATGTTGTTTTATAATATTTATAATTACATTGTCTTTAGAGGCAAGGTGACTTCGCTACATGAAGAATAATTCATGATTTTGTATTGGTTGGATTGCCAGGAGTAATTTAATGACCTCTATTGCCCCACTACCCAGAATGACTGTCGCAGAATATCTAGATTGGGAGCCTCGGCAAGAACAGCGATATGAATATGTCTATGGTGATGTGGTAGCGATGACTGGTGGCACGGTGCCCCACAATGATATCGCAATAAACCTTTTAACTTTATTACTACCCAATGTTAGAGCGAATGGCTGTCGGATTAATCTGGCAGATGTTAAGCTGCTAGTAAATAATGATGGTCTTTATTACTATCCAGATTTGCTGATGAGCTGTCACCCCCAAGACTTAAACGCCCGCAAGTTCATTCAATTTCCTTCACTAATCGTGGAAGTACTTTCACCTGGTACTGCTGATAAAGATCGGACTGATAAATTTGCTGATTATCAAGGTATTACTACTTTACAAGAATATTTATTAATCAGCTCAGAGCGGGTTGGGGTGGACTGCTATCGACGAGGTGAAGGACGCATGTGGCTTTATTATCCCTACAGTGCGGGGGACGAAATTGAGTTAAAAAGCGTTGGTGTTACAGTAGCAATTAATGATCTGTATTTTGGAGTGAATTTTGAAATATGACAGTTGCACAGCCCCTTGTCCTAGAGTCACTGCCGATTAATCTCAGTACTCTGAAACTAACTGATGAACAGTTTTCTCAACTTTGTTTATCTAATCCCGAGCTATCCTTTGAATCAACTGCCGCAGGAGTTTTAGTAATTATGGTGCCAGTCGGCGGAGAAAGTGGAAAGCAGGAAGCAAGCCTGATTACAGATTTAAGTATTTGGAATCGCCAAGCCCAGCGGGGGGAAGTTTTCAGTTCTTCTACGATCTTTATACTGCCCAACGGAGCGAAAAGATCACCTGATGCAGCCTGGGTTGAACTTTCTCGCTGGAATGCGCTTAGTCCTAAGGAGCAAGGAAAATATCCCCCACTGGCACCAGATTTTGTCATTGAACTTCGTTCTCTTACTGATAGTTTGTCTGAGCTACAGGAAAAAATGTTGGAATATATGGCTAACGGCGTGCAACTAGGATTTTTGCTTAATCCCCAAGATCAACAGGTGGAAATCTATCGTGCCGATCGATCTATGGAATTACTACAGTCTCCAGCAACAGTCAATGGAGAAGAAGTATTACCGGGATTTGTGCTGGATTTAAACTCAATTTGGTAGTACAAGTACAGTCCACTGTTTTGGCGATCGAGCAATTAGGCTAGGCTCTATTGCTACAACTTTCTTGATAAATAGTGGTTTTGGCTCACCCGCTCCATAAATACGTAACACTAAAGCTTCGTGACTAACATCAAAATCTTTGATCGCTCCCTCTTCTAACCAAATATATTGATTTTCATATTGTTCGAGTAATACTTCCTTCATTTGGTCGAAGTAAGTACCTTGGCGTTCCATATATGCAGATATTTCCAAGCTGGGGTAAACCGATGCTGATGGAATTGGAGTAGATTGGGCAAGAGTCATTGAATACCTACTAAGCAGTTCAAGGATTATAACTTTCAGTATAGCTTGATTATTTATCAGCTTTAGCCTAAAAAAATGTCTCCGTAATCAATTACGGAGACATCCATCAAAGCCATATTATGCCTGGGTTTGACTAATATCCAACGGCAGCGCGGATTTTCTCGAAGCCTAGCCGATCGCAGAAATCACCGAAGCTTTCTGACTTCTTACGCTCTTGTTTAAACAAAACAAAAATCGGTTTCAAGAAAGACTCCAAATCATTGATGTGCATTCTTTCGGTATAAGGCTGCGCCAACCGAGTTTGATTGGGTGCGCCACCCAGCCATACTTGATAAGACTCCGGGAAACTACCCACAAAAGCCAACTCTGCCAAATAAGGCCGAGCGCAACCATTGGGGCAACCGGTCATTCTGACCACCATTTTTAGCTTAGGCAAACCAACTTCTTTGAGCACCGATCGAATCCGAGCATTCACTCCCGGCAAAGCTCGCTCCGATTCTGTCACCGCCAAACCACAAGTCGGCATCGCAGGGCAAGCCATTGACATCCGCAAAATGCTGTCAATTTTGTTAGGGTCTGTGACCACGTTGGCAGCAGTGAGAATTTTATCGATCGCCTCTTGATCTGCCGGGTCAATATCATGAATCAGCGCATTCTGATGCGGGGTCAAGCGCATGGGCAACTGATACTTTTGAATTACTTCCCGGAGAGCCGTCCGCAGTTTGAGGGTAGCAGTGTCATGCACCCGTCCATTCTCGATCGAAATCCCCAAAAACAGCTTGCCATCGCCCTGCTCGTGCCAGCCTAAAAAGTCCAAGTACTTAAACTTGGGCAGCTTCTTCAACGGCTCAATTTTTTTGCCCAGATATTTTTCTACTTGGGCGGTAAATTTCTCCACACCCCAATCGTTAATTAAATACTTCATGCGAGAATGACGACGGTTTTCTCGATCGCCGTAATCCCGCTGAGTCGAAACAATCGCCTTGATTAAAGTATAGATATCATCTTTGGCCACGTAGCCGATCGGGTCGGCGATACGGGCAAAAGTCTCTTCTTTGTTGTGGGTGCGACCTAAGCCACCGCCAGCATAGACATTGAAGCCTTGGAGTTCTCCCTGAGCATTGGTGATTACTACCAAGCCTATATCTTGAGAAAATAAATCTACTGAGTTGTCACCAGGTACCGTGATGGCAATTTTAAATTTGCGGGGCAAATACTGGGTGCCATAGATTGGCTCTTCGCCTTCATGGAAAATGGTGCCGTTGCCGTTGCTCGATCTAGCTTTAGCAACTTCGGGGGCTTCACCGCTGACTGATTTTTCACCATCCAGCCAAATTTCGTAGTATGCGCCGGTTTGAGGAGCCAATAAATCGGCGATCTTATCGGCATATTCCCAGCAGTACCCATACTCCGGCAGGTTCTTAAAGGGTGCTGGGGGAGTCATAATGTTGCGATTCACATCGCCGCAGGCTCCCAAAGTCGAGCCGAGATTTTTCACCATCTTTTGGATAGTGGCTTTGAGGTTCTTTTTTAGAATGCCATGGAGCTGGAAGCCTTGGCGGGTAGTAATCCGCATGGTTTCGTTGCCGTATTCGCTGGCAAGTTCATCCATTGCCAAGTAGAGCTGTGGAGGAATGAAGCCGCCCGGATTGCGGGTGCGGAGCATCATTTGATAGTCTTTTTCTTGGCCTTTTACCCGGTTGTCCCGATTATCTTGCTGGTAGGAACCGTGATATTTCAGAATCTGAATTGCGTCTTCGGTGAAGTGGGTGGTATCTTGCTGCAATTCGGTGGCCAAAGGTTCTCGCAGGTAGTTGCTGCGCTGTTTGAGGGCTTCTACTTTTGCGAGTTTGACGGGAGGAGTGCTGACCATGCTTGTCGCCTGAGATGATTGTTTGGCTTTGTGGAGTTCTCATTTTAGCTTGGATACACATTTTTTGGATCTGATGCTTTAGGATTGTGCAGGGCAACTTTTCTGCCCGATCGAAACTGTGTAACAATGGTGCTGGTTAGTTGATTAGGTTTGGTGATGGGGGTCAAGAGCATTAAGCTGTCCAGAAATTTTATTTTTGCGCGGGTGGGTGGGTGTTGAAAAAGTGCATGGAGAAATATCGGCTGGATGGTAATACTGGCAATGGTTTGAGCCTTGTTAAGACAAATTTTGAGCCGCGCAAGTCTTGGAACTCTTGAGGGGAAAGGTTTTTGGACTTTTTGCTCTGTTGGCCAAAGGGGACTTTTTGTGATATATTTGCTTTTGTTGGCTTAGCCGCGCAAACGTACCTTAAAAACGATATATATCAATGTCTCCAAGATCCTGGGGTAACAATGCCCCCGAATCCCTTTCAGGGATTGAAACAAAAACTGAAATCCGCCAAGGATTTTACCGACAAGGTAACAATGCCCCCGAATCCCTTTCAGGGATTGAAACACAAGTGACTGCATGACGTATACATATCCACAAATTTGTAACAATGCCCCCGAATCCCTTTCAGGGATTGAAACTTTGCAAACATATCCTTGGACGGCAGCAAAGTCTAGTCACAGGTAACAATGCCCCCGAATCCCTTTCAGGGATTGAAACTCCATTATCGAACCAAGGAAACTTTTGACTTGATATCAGTAACAATGCCCCCGAATCCCTTTCAGGGATTGAAACA
>JAAFHZ010000116.1 GCA_013297675.1 Synechococcales cyanobacterium bin59.metabat.ball.084
AACTACGAAGTAAGCGATGGCTTAGCAACAGACCAAAGCACCTTGACAATTACAGTCACAGGCACCAACGATGCACCAGTGGCAAATGCCCTAGAAAACGCAGCGATCGAAGACGATGTGGTAATCAGTGGCAACCTGACTTCCAGTGATGTTGATAATGGTGCCACAGCAACATACTCAATATTGTTAGGAGAAGCAGCCCCAGCCGGATTTAACCTGTTGGAAGATGGCAGCTACACCTTTGACCCAACTGTTGCAGCCTATCAAAACCTCGCCGAAGGTGAGACCTTAGATGTAATCGTCAACTACCAAGTAAGCGATGGCATTGATACCAGCACAAGCACCTTGACAATTACAGTCACAGGCACCAACGATGCACCAGTCGCTAATACAGCAACAAATGCAGCGATCGAAGACGATGCGGTAATCAGCGGCAACCTGACTTCCAGTGATGTTGATAATAATGCGACAGCAGCATACTCAATATTGTTAGGAGCAGGCGAAGTAGCCCCAGCCGGATTTACTTTGTTAGCAGATGGCAGCTACACCTTCGACCCAACGGTTGCAGCATACCAAAGCCTAGCCGAAGGTGAGACTTTGGATGTAGTTATTAACTACCAAGTAAGCGATGGCATTGCTACCGATGCAAGCACCTTGACAATTACAGTTACAGGTACCAATGATGCACCAGTAGCCAATGCAGTAATAGATGCAGCAATTGAAGATGATGCGGTGATTAGTGGAAATCTGAATGCTAGTGATGTTGATAATGGTGCCACAGCAGCATACTCAATATTGTTAGGAGCAGGAGAGACAGCACCAGCCGGATTCGCCTTGTTGGCAGATGGCAGCTACACCTTTGACCCAACAGTTGCCGCATATCAAAGCCTAGCCGAAGGTGAGACTTTAGATGTAGTCGTCAACTATCAAGTAAGCGATGGTGATGTTACCGATGTAGGTACTTTGACAATTACAGTCACAGGTACCAATGATGTCCCAACTGGTTCATCGACTTATACCCAGCCCACTATCAATGAAAATGCCGTTTATACCATTACCAAAGCTCAACTGCTGCAAGGATTTAGTGATGTCGATAATGGTCAAACAGCTACGCTGTCGATCGCTAACTTGACCTCACCACAAGGCATCTTCAACTTAGTTGGTAACACCTATACCTTCGTACCCACTAACCCCGACTATAACGGTACAGTGAACTTGGCCTATAATGTTGTAGACATCTCGGGTGGTATCCACAATGCGTCTAGCAGTTTCAATATCCTTCCAGTCAACGATGCACCTACTGTCACAACAAACAGTGTCACCTTGGCCGCGATCGATGAAGATACCAACGAAGCAAACATTCTTGGTCAAACAGTCGGTAGTCTGTTTAGTGCAGCCTTCAGTGATGCTAAAGACAACCCCGCAGCTAATCCTTTTGTAGGTGTAGCAATTACTACCGTAACTCCTAACCCCAATCAAGGTACTTGGCAGTGGTTTGATGCCGATAACGGTTGGCAAGCAATCAACGCAGTTTCTACTAGCGGCGCACTATTCCTAGATACTGCTACCAAGATACGCTTCGTGCCTGCTGCCAACTTTAACGGTACACCCAGCCCGATCGTCGCCCGAGTAGTTGAACCCGGCGCACGGAACCTGGCTGGTAATCCAGTTGTCACGGGTGATTTATTTAACGTCAGTACCGGTGCAGTAAGTGGTAGAACATCTAGTGTCAGTAACGCTGCCAACAGCGTGACTCTTCGTACCACCATTAATCCTGTAGACGCTCTCACCAGTATTACTGTAGATAACCCCACCATTATTACTGGTACCACCATTGGCACCGTAACTGAAGACACTAGCATCAGTTTCCTTGGTAGCTTAGTTGCCACCGATGTGGATGTGAGCGGTCCACTCTTTACTCCAGTTGCCAATCAAAATGGTGTCTATGGCAAGTTCACTATTCTCAGCAATGGCACTTGGCAGTACAACTTAGACAACAACAACCCATTAGTTCAACATCTTGGTGCAGCCAATAGCTTGAATGATACTTACACCTTCAACACCATCACTGGGGTCTCTCAGGTTGTTAACGTCACCATTAATGGTTCGATCGATGCCGGTGTAACAATAAGTGGTACTAGTGCTAACGAAACGATCAATGGCAAAGACGGCAATGACTACCTCATTGGCGGTACTGGTAATGACTACCTCATTGGCGGGCTTGGTAATGATGTTTTAGATGGTGCTGGTGACAGTGCTGGCCTTGATACCTTTGCTGGTGGTGCCGGTGATGACGTTTACGGTGTTTACAACTCTGGCACCGTCATTATAGAAAATGCTGGCGAAGGAATTGACACTGTTTGGACAGCGGTCGATTACACCCTGGCAGCAAATGTCGAAAACCTATATCTGGTAGGTAACACTAATGGGATTGGCAATGATGGAGATAACATCATTTTTGGTTATAGCATTGGCAATAATGTCATTAATGGTGGTGCTGGCAACGATGTCTTGTATGGCGGAGAAGGTAATGATTACCTGATAGGTGGGTCAGGCTCTGATTACCTAGACGGTGGTGCCGACAATGATGTTTTAGATGGTTCTGGCGACAGTGCTGGCCTTGATACCTTTGCTGGTGGTGCCGGTGATGACGTTTACGGTGTTTACAACTCTGGCACCGTCATTATAGAAAATGCTGGCGAAGGAATTGACACTGTTTGGACAGCAGTGAATTACACTCTGGCAGCAAATGTCGAAAACCTATATCTGGTAGGTAACACTAATGGCATTGGCAATGATGGAGACAATACCATCATTGGCTATGCAGTAGGCAATAATGCAATTAGTGGTGGTGGCGGCAATGATGGTCTGTATGGCGGTGATGGAGATGATACGATCGATGGTGGTGCTGGCGCTGACACAATCAGCGGCGGAGCCGGTGTAGATGTTTTCAGCTTCTTGTTTACTCAGTCTACGGTTACTGCGACCGATCACATTACAGACCTAGAGTTTGGCACTGATCAGCTCGAAATCTTTACTCCTGCTGGTGTGGCAGCGACTGTAGATAGCTTCAGTCGTGCTGCTGACAACAGCGTTGCCTCTGATTTAACTAGCTTGGCCGAATATGTTTATGGCAATGCTAATGGTGATGGCGAAGCATTAATTGCTGGTGGTGCGGCTGTGGTTGTTGCTTCTAACGCAGCAATCGTAGGAACTTACATAGTAATTGATGACGGTGATGCAATTTTCAATGCTACTACTGACTTAGTAATTAATGTTACTGGTTACACTGGCACTTTACCAACTAATCAAGGAAACTTTACCAATGGATCTGGTATCCTAGACTAGTTCATTTTCTGGAGTCTAAGTAATTAAGCCTTAATTTGAAAAGCGATCGCCCATACAGGCTGATCGCTTCTTTTTGGTCTGGAATAAAACTGCGCTAAACTCTAGGCAAGGTGCAACTCTCTGAAACCCACATGTTATGCCCATCATTCAGGTCGAAAATCTCTCCAAGATTTATAAAGTCGCCAACAAAACAGCCGGAATTAAAGGTACTCTCAGTCACTTCTGGCAACGGCAATATAAAAATATTCCTGCCGTTCAAAATGTCTCATTTTCGATCGAACCCGGAGAAATCGTCGGTTTCTTAGGAGCCAACGGAGCCGGAAAAACCACCACCCTCAAAATGCTCACCGGCCTGATTCATCCCTCCAGCGGCCAATTGCGCGTCGCCAATAGCACCCCCGCCCACCGTGAACCAGCCTTTCTTAAGCAAATCACCCTCATCCTTGGCCAAAAACAACAGCTCATCTGGGATCTCCCCGCCATGGATTCCCTGCGCATTAACGCCGCCGTCTACGGCATTAGTGATGCTGAATTCCATCACCGAGTCGGCGAACTCACCGAAATGCTCACCCTCAGCGGCAAACTCACCCAGGCCGTCCGCAAACTCTCCCTGGGCGAACGGATGAAAGTCGAAATTCTCGCCGCCCTCCTGCATCGCCCCCAAGTCTTATTTCTTGATGAACCTACCCTCGGCCTGGATGTCAATGCCCAAGTAAACGTTCGCAACTTCCTGCGGGAATATAACCAGCGCTACCAAGCCACCATCATGCTCACCAGCCACTACATGGCTGACATTACCGCCCTCTGTGATCGAGTCCTGCTGATTCACGACGGTAGCCTTGTCTATGATGGAATGCTCAACGATCTACTAGAACGCTTTGCTCCCTATCGAGAAGTACGCCTCGAACTCTCCACCAGTTTGACCAAAGAACAGCTCTCTGTTTATGGCGAAGTAGTAGACCTGACAGATTATCAGGTGAGATTGTCGATCGATCGCCGTCACCTGACCAACACCGTGGCCAAAATCCTGGCCGAACTACCGGTTTCTGATCTAGCCGTTACTGACCCACCCGTAGAAGAAATTATTGGCAAAGTATTTGATAGCGGCTCGGTAAACTAGCGAATTTCAGCAATATTCTCCGTCTAGTCAATTGCATGAGTAGCTTTGTATAGATTTAGACAATTGGCGGATTGCGTTCAAGATCCATTGACCTAAGATGTGGGGTATTCACAAAAATTAGGGAATGTGGTGTAGGCTTTTCAAATTGGGATTTTACCTATCTGAACTAAACGGCTAAGCAACAACCTTCCTAAAACTACAAAAACATCATAGGTGTTGCTAGTGTCATTGCGTAAAAGTGATATTTTACAGTCGATTTGGAACGCAGTCCCCATGGGTTCTCCAGACCCAACAAGCCCAGAATTGCTGGATCATTTAAGCTTATTAACTCAACAATTAATAGATGTTTCTGGTCGTGATCGTTTACAGACCGATCCATTTGCAGAAGTTTACGACCGGCAAGTAAAGATCGACAAAGCGAAAATCGCTGATATTTTAAAGAACAAAACCATCTTAGTTACCGGCGGTAGAGGTTTTGTAGCCACAAATCTAATCGCCAAGCTACAACAGCTAGGTGTGAAAAAAATAGTCGCTGTAGATGTGACTGACGACCAAAATCAGATGGTGGCTATTGATAATACTGCTGCCGATTATCGCATTCCAGTGACCTATTACAAATGTGATGTGCGCAATGTTGCACAAATGCAAGCTGTTTTTAAAGAAGAAAAGCCTCAAATTGTTTTCCATT
Source organism: Synechococcales cyanobacterium bin59.metabat.ball.084 (assembly GCA_013297675.1). GTDB lineage: Bacteria > Cyanobacteriota > Cyanobacteriia > Cyanobacteriales > Chamaesiphonaceae > JAAFHZ01. The sequence goes on from JAAFHZ010000116.1 coordinate 5,157, forward strand.
TGGCAGCACAGCGTTTGCCAGGGTTAGCTGAAACTCAGATTCACGAAACAGTTAGCACCAACCTCTTTGGTTCTGCCAACATTATTGAATGCTGTGAAAAATATCAAGTAGCAGGCTGTGTCTTCTCCTCCACCGGTAAAGCCTCTCGCTATTTTACTCCAGATATTTATGCTGGTTCCAAAAAAATAGCTGAGTGGCTATTCAGCGATCGAGCAAGATCTAGCAACTGCCAATTTGGTATTGTGCGCTTTACCCACGTAGTAGAAAACAGCCCTATTAGTGCCGAGCTAGATACCCGTGTAGCCCAAGGTTTAGTGAGTCTGCACGCACCCGATCGACATATTTATGCTCAAAATATTGAAGAATCAGTCAACTTACTGCTGAAGTCTCTTACTACCCTGCGGCAGGGCACTACCGAAATATTATCGGTACGCGATATTGGTTGGCCAGTAAATACCTTAGATGTAGCACTGCACAAGATTGTGCAGTCGGGCAAAAATATTCCGATCTACTTTAAGGGTTTGCCACCGGGCTATGAACGCCATGTTTTTATGGGTCAGTTAGATCTCAGTGGCAAAAGAGAAGTATTGCCCATGTTAAACGTTTTAGAGGGAGTAAACGGCAAAGTTGATGCCGCTAGCAATACTGTAACTGCTCCGCTTATTCCTTTCGACTCTACAGTTTTAGCTCATTCTTTAGCCCAAATTAAGCAGGCTATCCTAGCCAATGATGTGGATACTCGACAAGCAGTAATTCAAGCAGTGAAAGATGTAGCTCTGTCGAGCTTTTGCTTAACAGATCCTCATCTTTTAGTCGATATTTTGAACTGGGGTACCAACGTCTGTGAGCTAGATGCTGCCGGTGTAGATATGAGCTACCACCAAGAGACAATTAGTTTATTGATTGCTGGCATCGGTCTTTTTTATACTACCAAAGCTCCTGCAAAATCACCATTTATGAACTTCTCCAATAAAATCATTGCTAAGAATGATTCGATACTATTAATGGATTTGCAGCCAGAAAGGCTACTGCGTTCACCGGTTGCACAGATTGCTGTTTAGTAAGCATCATTCTCAGCGGTTTTACTGTAGGGTCTGGTTGAATTGTTGGTCACAAGTAATATTCTGAAGTTGTGTATCACTTATGCGTGTTGTTTATGACTATCAAGTGTTCAATTGGCAGCGATATGGTGGTATTTCCCGCTATTTCTGTGAATTGGCAAGTCGTATCGATGGTTTCTCTGATAGCGAAGCACAGTTTGCTGCTGGTTTACATGTCAACGGATATTTAGAGAAAGACTATCAGCATCTCACTATTGGTAGACAACGAGGTTCAAACAAAGTACTTAACAAAATTGGTAGCCTCATCAATCGTCAATGGTCTGGATATTATCTAAATGCCCAGCCTCCAGATATTTTGCACTACACCTATTATCATCCCCAGCTACCAGTCAGAAATAGCATTAAAGTACTGACCGTGTACGACATGATTCACGAACGTTTTCCTGAATCAGCTAAGTACGATAAAGCTCAGATTATTTCTGCCAAAGCCGCTATGGTGGCTAATGTAAATAGTATTATCTGTCCTTCGGAATGCAGTAAAAGGGATTTGGTCGAATTTTGTCAAATTGACCCAGCCAAAATAACGGTGATTTATCATGGCTATGGTTTGACTACTTCAGTGCCAGTCGCACCGCCTATTGGAGTTAAGCCCTATCTATTGGTGGTAGGAGAGCGGCGCTGGTACAAAAATTTTGATCGATTACTTCAGGCTTATGCCAGCTTTCCGGCTTTCCGGCAAGATTTTGACATCTGCTGTTTTGGAGCCACTGCATTCACAGAGCAAGAAATAGCCCTCATCGATCGACTGGGCTTGCCCCGCGAAAGTGTGATTTGGCAGACGGGCAGCGATGCCAAGTTAGTGGGGCTATATCAACAGGCCGCATTGTTTGTATATCCTTCCTTGTATGAAGGCTTTGGCTATCCGCCCTTAGAAGCAATGGCCGCCGGTTGTCCGGTGGCCTGTAGCAATGTTAGCTGTTTTCCCGAGACAGTGGCAAATGCTGCGGAGTTGTTTGATCCTTACGATGTGGATTCGATCGCCCAAGGGCTAAAAAATGTTTTGTATGACTCTGCTCGATCGGCAGAGCTAGTGGAATTGGGCAAACAAAATGTTCAGCGTTTTTCTTGGGATCGCTGCGCTGCTGAACACTATCAGGTTTATAAGTCACTTTTAAATTAGCTCAAAATCTTTTGTAAGAATTTTTGGCGATGTTCTGGAGTGGCTCCATGCTCAATCAGAGCTTGGCGATGTTGGCTGGTGCCATAGCCTTTGTGCTGATCGAGTCCGTATGCAGGGTATTGCTCAGCGAGTTGACAGATCAAATCATCGCGGTACACCTTGGCCAGAATACTAGCAGCAGCGATCGAAACCGAGCGGTCATCTCCTTGAATCAACGTCACTTGGTCAATGTGAGTATGAGGAATTCGATCGCGGCCATCGACCAAGCAGAGGGCTGGTGGCATGGAGAGTCCCTGGATGGCTCTGGTCATAGCTAATAATGTGGCACTACGAATATTGAGGGTGGCAATTTCGGCTACGGTGGCAAGGCCAATATGAAAGCTCTGGGCAGTTTCTTGAATCAGCTTAGCTAATTCGGTGCGGCGAGCGGCGCTGAGCTTTTTGCTGTCTTTGACTCCAGCAGTGATCAATGGTGCATAGATGGGTAAAATAACAGCGGCTGCGACCACTGGCCCAAACAGTGCCCCGCGCCCTACTTCATCAACTCCAGCGATCGGACTGGCATTGATGGTAAGTTCATAATAATTTTCGGCAGTAATCTGTGATTTGCCCATGAGTCTTAGCGTAGCAAAATTTTGGATCTTCTCCATAAATGAAGCTTTCGGCGCTAAAATAGGCTAATTGCCCTACACATTTCCAAATCAGGTTTAGATAGCGCTACTCAAAGTTTTGGCATTACTATCAGCAAAGAAAGTAGTGCGCACCCGATCGGCGATCTGCGGGCTAGTTAAACCCAAGCTAGCTAGAGACTCATTAGGAGAAGCATGTTCTACCAGTAGATCTGGCACCCCAATTCGATCGATCTCCGCCATAATCCGGGCATCCACAATTGCTTCAGTCACAGCCGAACCAAAGCCGCCTTGCAAACAGCCCTCTTCGATCGTCACCACTTTCTTGATCTTCTCCACCAGGGGCAAGATCAGCTCAGTATCTAGAGGCTTCACAAACCGGGCATTGATCACCGTAGCCTCAATGCCATGCTCACTCAGCAACTGCGCTGCCTGGAGAGTCGGATGCACCATCGAGCCATAGGCCACCATCAGCACATCATCACCCTGGCGCAAAATTTCACCCTTACCGATCGGCAGAGTTTCCCAGCCTTCTTCTAGTAACGGCACACCATAGCCTTCTCCCCGAGGATAGCGCATGGCGATCGGGCCATCGGTATAGGCCACCCCAGTAGCCACCATCTGCTGTAACTCGCCTTCATCCTTAGGTGCCATCACCACGATATTGGGAATGAAGCGCAGGTAGGCAATGTCATACATTCCTTGATGGGTGGGACCATCAGCACCCACAATTCCTGCCCGATCCATACAGAAAAATACCGGCAGATTTTGAATGCAGACATCATGAACAATTTGGTCAAAAGCCCGCTGTAAAAACGTAGAGTAAATTACCGCCACCGGACGCATTCCTTCCGTCGCTAGCCCTGCCGCCAATGTGACGGCATGTTGTTCGGCAATGCCCACGTCTACATATTGCTTGGGCAGTTTAGCCTGGAATTTATCCAAACCAGTCCCTGTAGCCATAGCAGCGGTAATCGCCACAATCTTCGGGTTGTGCTGCGCCAAGCCAATTAAGGTGTGGGCAAAGACCTTAGAATAGCCGGGGGGCTTGGGTTTGTTAGAGGGTATTGCCTTCCCAGTAGTCAGGTTAAAAGGAGTTTGGGCGTGGTATCCCACCTGATCTTTCTCGGCAATTTCGTAGCCTTTGCCTTTGGTGGTAGCAACGTGAACCAGTACGGGGCCTTGATGTTTATGTGCCGATTTAAAGGTGGCAATCAACTCGGCAATATTATGACCGTCCACTGGTCCCATGTAGGTAAAACCTAGCTCTTCAAATACAGCGCCAACTTTGGGCACAGCTAAGCGCTTCATGCCTTCTTTCACCCGATCGAGTTCTGGCGAAATCACCTCACCCACAAACGGTAAGCTTTTGATTTGTCCTTGAATATTGTCAGTCATCGACTGGATTTCGGGTGTTACTCGCAGCTTATTCAAATAGCGAGGAATTGCCCCGACATTGGGAGAAATCGACATTTCATTGTCGTTCAGCACCACCAGCAAATTAGTTTTCTTTAAATGTCCCGCATGGTTAATAGCTTCTAAGGCCATGCCGCCGGTCAAGGCTCCATCGCCGATTACGGCTACGCATTTAAAGTTTTCGCCCTTTAAGTCACGGGCGATCGCCATGCCCAAAGCGGCTGAAATGCTAGTAGAGGCATGTCCAGCCCCAAAATGGTCAAATTTGCTTTCACAGCGCTTCAAATACCCTGCAATGCCACCTTTTTGGCGCAGAGTATCAAAATTGCGGTATCTACCAGTCAATAATTTATGGGGATAAGCCTGATGTCCTACATCCCAAACTACTTTGTCTTGATCTAAATCCAAGGTTTGATAAAGGGCGATCGTCAATTCTACGACTCCTAACCCTGGCCCTAAATGGCCACCAATTGTAGAGACGGTTTCTAGGTGCTTTTCTCGAATTTCTCGACCGATTTGTTCTAGCTCACGCACCGACAAGCCGTGAAGTTGGTTGGGATGAGTAATATCGCTTAAGTGCATAGCTGATCGGGTGTGGAGGTATCTTCTTTAACTCTAGATGATTTTTTCCCTTCGGGAAAGCCATTTTAATATCACTGAAATATTTTTGGTGGTAAAAAAATTGTGTTTATGTGCCCTGAGTAACGCACGGTAAAGTTAAATTCGTTGTAGGATGTGGATTAACTTACACCTAGAGATAAACTTTGATAAAAAGCCAGTTAGCTGGTACCTAAGTTTTTACTAGGACAGCGGTCTTACTGTATCTAATATCCCCTTCCATGCGAGTGCAAACATCTCTTCAGGTTTTCTGGTCATTTTTGGTAGTTCCGATCGGCACGCTGATGACTAATCAACTTTCAGCTCAAGCCGAAAAACCAACGAATAATGAAGTTTTTCCTGATTGGATGAAAGCTCGTATCGAGTTTCCCACTAACCCTTCGCCATACCTATTAGATAGTAAAAGTTTTGATGCGCAGAGTAGCCTCAACCACTTGCAGCCAATTATCCCTCGTGATATTAGCTTTGATCAGCATCTCAAGGCATTTGAGATCAAGCAAAATTACAGCAATCAATTACTGCAAATCGTTTCTCAACCTACAATTTTCGACAGCTTAATATTGCCCCAGCCAAAACTGCGGGAGCCGATCGGTCGGCGGCAAGATTTGCGGCCAAAACTAGTACCAGTGGCGAGCACCCCAGCCAGTAAGGTAATAGGACAGTCGGCTCCACCAGCTATTGATCCTCCAGCGGACACCTCAGCACCAGAGAGAACTTCACCCCCCGAATTTGCCATTCCACCCTCCCAGAAATCACCACTAAGAGACAGTCCATTTCGCTTATTTGGCTGGGATACAGCTAAGCCGATCGGCCAAGGTAATTTGCTGTTGCAGTTTGGTGGCACTTCTTTCAATAACCCCAACGACTTTAGAGGTGGTACTGGCGGACAGATTAATCGGAGTAATGATGCGGCACTTGATTTGGTCTATGGACTAAGCAAAGACGTGCAAATTGGCGTGAGTTTAGCAGGCAAAGACGACACCATCTTTGCCAATTTAATTCGCCCGAACAGCCAGCTACAGATTATTAATAATAGTATTCCGATCCAAGCCAAGTGGCGCTTTTACAATCAATCTAACTTGCAAGGAGCAGTTGTGGCTGGAGCTGAGTTTCCGGCTCCTTTTGCGGCGCTATTTTTCCGACCACAGCGCAGCATTGAATATTCTCAACCTGCTGCTGGTGGAGCGGGTGTCGATCGCATCCTTGCTCCCAATAACTCAGTGGTTTGGGGATTAGGATTACCAATTTCTTATCAAGCCACTGACCAACTATCGCTGCACTTCAATCCTCGTCTGAGTATTTTTCCTAGTAAGTTGGCTATTTCAGAGCTGCAAGGCGACTCCAACGCTCTCAGAAATGCTGGCATCGGGTTTGATGGGCAGGGCTTAAATTATTATGGGACTGTGGCAGGAGTTGGGGTAGGAGCTAGTTATAGCCTCACCCCCAACCTCCAGCTATCCGCTGATTTTACGCAAATTGTGGCTGGTAGAAACACGATCGAACAATCGAACAATGGCAGTCTGCTAGGTGCCAGACCAGTATGGAATGCTGGTTTACAATATGCTCCTAACAACCGCACGGCTTTAGGACTTTATGTAACCAACCGCTTTAGCCCTACTACTGCCTCACCTACTAACCTGTTAGCCCAACCTGGTGGAGATTATGGTGTGGGATTAAACGTGACTTATCTACCAGATTTTGCTGGAGCCTTAGGCGGTGAATCTCGGACAAATTATCCTGATAAAAGCGCTTTTTGGAATAGTCCCACTGGTTTTCCTAGTACTACATTGCCTGGTAGCAGTGTGCTCTATCAAGTGGGTGTGGCTAGTCAACGTCAGGTTAGTCCATCGGTGCGCTTTGGCTTAGCCGACGATTTTGAAGTTGCTGTTACTCACAGCAATAGCAATCGCCGAGAAATGCCGATCGAGACTGGTGTGTTTGCCCGCTGGGGGATTTTCCCCGATCGGGGACAAGCTGGTTTGAATGGTGCTCTCGGTTTGGGCTTAGTCCGAGTGGATGGTGCCGATTTACAGTTGGGCTATAGTCTGTACGGTGAAACGCCTTTCTCATATCGGTTGCCCGGAGATAAATTGACTCTTCACGCTACGCCAAAGTTAGTGATTCCAGCGCAGTTCCAGGGGGTACCGCGCGTGTTGGCGTTATCTGTGGGTGCTACTTGGCAAGCTTCAGATAACACCCAGATTTTTGGTGGCATTTCGCCGAGTTTAATTGGTGCCAATCAATTGGTTGCGGGTAATACTTTGGCCGTGAGTGGTAGTACACCAGTCTATAACATAGGTGTCAGACAGCTCTTTCCTAGTGGCAACTCTACTTATGGTATAGAACTCTATTATACTAACGGCGCTGGCAGCACTGGTTATCAGTCGGTAGCTGCTTTGCCAAATGGCGATAGTCAAGTAGGAGTGCGTTTTAGTTTGCTTAACGGCACTCCTAACCGCTAACTATTCTCCAGTAACAGACAAGCCCTGAATCCAAATGCGAGGACATACGCCGCCAGGAGTCTTTTCGGGGTTAGGTTCTACATAGATAATATCCTTAAGAATAGTAAGAAAATCTCCAGCTACGGTGGCCGCATCGATGCTGACTTTCTCGCCTTTGTTGACCAACCAGCCATCAAAAGGCAAAGAGAAAGATCCTTGCAGAGATTGAACTCCGGCGTGGAGAGCCTGTAGATCGTCGATCAAAATGACGTTTTCGGCAGTATCTAAACTATAGGTTTGGGTTGGGGGCACATCACTAGCAAATACTTCATAGAAGTGGGGCGATACCGTCACTTTAGAACCCATATTGGCGTGACCGGTAAGTTCGGCTTTCATCCGTTTGGCAGTGCCCGCACTGTGAATAAAGCTGCTAATTACCCCTTTATCTAACATCATTACTTTGCGGGTGGGAGTCCCTTCGCCATCAAAGGTTTCGCCGCCAATCCGGTGGGGATGGTGAGCATCATCGGCGATCGACAGCAGCGGTGAAGCAATAGTCTGACCGATCGAATCAGGCTGGGACAAGCTTTGTTTATCTAAGATACTTTGGGCGTTGAAGATATTCGAGAAAGCCCCTAACAAGCTCAGGAAGGCTTCGCCAGAAAAAACCACGGTGTATTTGCCGGTCGGAATCGATCGATAGTTTAAGTGACTAATGGTTTTTTCGGCAGCCTCGGCCACGCACTTTTCGGCGTTGAGTTGAGCAAAGCTAGTACTCATTTCGTAAGCTCCGGCGCTGCGGGGCTTTTTATCGGGCTGCTCGGTTTTGGTATACAGATACAGCGAAGTATAAGCCCGAGTTTCGTGGCGCTGCGCTCCTTGGCTGTTGAGATAAAAATGTTCTACTTGGCGTTGGCTGAGTCCGTTGTAAGGCACGCTTTCGATCGCTTCATGGGCAGCTAATAATTTGGTTTCGGCGGCGACTAGACTAGCTACTAATTCTGGCACAGAGGCAGCGGGGGCAATCGGCACTTCTACCGGGGAGATTACTTCGGTAGCCGCTGGGCTGAAGTCTGGGGCATGTTGAGTAATGCCAAAGAAGCTGGCTTCATAGGCGGTTTTGAGGGCTAACTCTAGGCCGCTAGGGTCTAGGTCAGTGGTGCTGGTGGTGCCGACGGTGTTTTCGGGGTTCCAGACGCGCACTGTTACGCCCGATCGATTGGAGGCTTTGACTTGTTTGGTCACACCGCGATCAACTTGAACACTGGTTTCATCTACGGTGGAGCCATAAATATCAAACTTGCTGATGCCGAGCTTGTTGGCAATGGTGGTGGCGGTGCTGGAGAGATCGGCGATGTCTAGCATGTGATCGAGGAAATGATGGGTCTTTCCTGAATTTTAATAGATTTGCCTTTCTTCTGGTGATCGATCGGTTGTAATCTGGCAACAATTCCAAATTCAAATAGATCATCCCTATCGCAATCCGCTGATGGATTCCTTCACGTTCAACTGTGTCTCGTCCAGCCCAGCTATTCGAGCCAGAATAGCTTCTATTTGTGGTTGGTCGCCAAATTTTGCCCGCGTTGATTCTCAATTAGTGTGACATCTCCCAACACCTCCCTTTCGGGTAGGTGTGGGCTTCTCGTCAGAGACCCCGCAGGATCTGTACGACTTCCTTAGAGGTAACATCGGTAATAGAACCAACTATTTCGATGTTACCTTGACGGCGTTTTATAGTGGGGAACATGTCCAGCCCCACTCTCTTGATATTGATACCAGCGTTAATATCGCGGTCAACCAAGAGCTTTAAATCTTCATCCCAATACTCTCGAATACTTGTGTTCGTAAATACG
>JAAFHZ010000117.1 GCA_013297675.1 Synechococcales cyanobacterium bin59.metabat.ball.084
GTCTTGGTACGAAATATCCATCACTAATTCCCACTGTTGAGAGTGATTTGACTCCAACCACCAGAACTCTACTTCTTCCGTAGACTATCGGACACTTACATGGTTTAATTGATACAATTGAACAAAACTTTCGTGAGGTTTTCTTCCTTCCTTCCTATCTCTGCTCAGGGTAAAGGGCAGCCTAAAAGTGAGGAGCCTGCTGGGAGAAGGGATATGGGTCATCCACCGAGCCAAATATTGAGTGAATATGCGTTCATCATTCCGATTATTTTAGCGATGAAAGATAGTGGAAGCTCAACCAAATAATGCATCTGGAAACAACAAGATTTCATAAAATCGTTATAGCGGTTACGTTTTGAGTGTGGTGTGATTTATACTCAAAGTGACTTATAGCCACACAAAAGCATTTCATTTAAGACGAAATCGCTATAATGGGATAATCACAGCTTTGTGATAAAAATTTTCTTTTGTATCCCCATCAGCGCCAAAGTCGATCGACAATCCCCCCAGCAACAACCCCAACAAAACCTCCACCGGAGCCAATCCCGTAACCTCAACGATCGACCAAAACCCCATAGATCCCCCACAGGCCACCAAACAATCCTCAATCCTCGCACTCCAACCACCAATATCCTCATCATGAGCCAGAGCAAACGGCGACTCCAGCTCCTCATCATGAATCGCCGCCACAACCACAGCCCTCACCTCCTCCTCACTCATCGGCTCCACCGCCCGCACATAACCCCGCTCCACCTCCGGCAACTCAGGAGCCGCACAAAACTGCTCCAAATCCACCACCATACTTTGACGCACATACCGATCGAACACATCCAAAGCCATCACCGGCTCCTGCTCCGGGTGCAACAAATAATTGATCTCCTGAAGATGAATCTCAGCCCGCAAACCAACAATTTCCCCGACCCGCGCCAACCCCTCACCAGCCACAAAAATCTGTTGCTCAATCGGTAAAGCCGCGATCGCCTCATCCAAATCCTTAAAAAGCATCCACAACTGAGCATCCAACGGCACCCTAGTCGCTTCCGCCAACAGATCCCAAAGACAGAGCTGACGTATGGAGGGGACATGGCCGGATGGGGCATTGCTCCGGGTGTTCAATGATTTGACCGGCGAATTTTTGGAACCCATACTCATTCTCCAGAAGATTCAAAGTTCTCTGCACATAGGCATGAACCTGACTCGGCAACCACCCCGCACAATGAACCGGCGTAACCACCGCCAACCGCCTCTCACCATCCCAAATATCCGCCCCGATCGCATGAATCGGCGAATCCTGGCGCAGCTCCCGCCAAATCAACAAATTGCCATAGACCACCTCCGGCACCACAACTTGATGTACTACCTCGATCCGCTGCTTCTTCCGGCTCTGGCTAATCCGATCGCGGTTCTTGATGTAATGCCGTTTACTCGGGCAAGTCTCCGATACCCAGCAATCATGAGTACTCTTCGCCGTATCAGCACTCAACAAAGCACAGCGGATACACTTCTCAGGGGTTTTAGGTCTGGCCATCTACTTAACTTTCAACGACACTTTCTGGAGGAAATTCAACATCCTCATAAACCTGCTCGATCGGAAACGTCAACTTGACACTGGCCAGCTCCACCATACTCCCAGGCTCATAGTCAATCAGACTCCAGTTGTTATCAACCTTGCGGAATAGCTCGATCGCCATCGTCTCAGCACTAACCAAGACATATTCTTGGAGACAAGGATTCCGCCGATAGAGCTTGAACTTGTTGCCTCGATCATAGGCTTCTGTCGAGGAGGAAAGTACTTCGACAACCAGACAGGGATAGGTGATGTACTGAGGAGTAGTCTTATCTCTCTCATCACAGGTGACGCTCACATCAGGGTAAACATAATGAGACGATGCCAAAATGTTCACTCTGGCATCAGAATTAAGGGTTCTACAGCCACTTCCTTGCAAGTGGTTTCCTAAAAGACGATTGAAGTTCGAGGAAATTTGGCTATGAATGATGCTCCCACCGCTCATGGCATAGACTTCACCATCAATGTACTCGTGGCGTTCAAGTTGCTGCTCTTCCCAAGCGAAGTACTCTTCGGGGGTAAATCTAGGAGAATGTTCTCTTGCTGCTATCACGTCAAAGCCTCCAAAGTGCCGATGGCATTGGTTTGTACTCAAAATTGTATCACAAGGGAAGAATTAGCCTGATTTTTATCTGATTCTAATAGTATGTACGCAAATGCATCTATGCGAAAGTTTTATAATAGTAAAATTGTTCTTATTCTAGAAGCTGAGTCAGTGTTAGTGCATATTTCAGCCTCTTTCGATCGATTGCACTGCAAATATGAGTCTGAGAAGGCGCTACAGGATACGCCCAAAAACCTGCAAGATAGCCTTTAAAGCCTTGCTGCTAGCTGATTCTATGCTCATCTTCCTTGCATGAGTAAAAAACATTGGAACCAAAAACCGACATAAGGATTGTGAATTACTCACCACCAAGCTGAGTACAGCTATGGTGGGAGCTTCCAGCTTCGACCGCAACAGCATCCGAGAGAACCGAGATTCTTCCGGGTTGACTTACATTGCGTCCACTGGCAGTAGCGCTGATTCCCAACGCCAAAAACCGCAAGCCTTCGTCTCTAATGTTCTTAGCCGCATTGATATCCCTATCATTCACAGCCTCACACTGAAGACATTTCCATTCGCGTATTGTCAAATTCATGTCAGAAACTTTGAACAAGCAATGATTACAAGTCTTAGAACTAGGAAAGAATCTGTCAATCTCTAAATAGACCTTGCCGATCAATTCAGCTTTGTACTTGAGCATTGTTGTAAACATTCCCCAGCCAGCATCAGAGATAGCTTTAGCTAGACAATGATTTCTGACCATTCCTTTGATGTTTAGATTCTCTACTACAATTACTTGGTTTTCATTTACTATCTTGCGGGATAGTTTGTGTAGAAAGTCTTCACGCACTCTTTTGATTTTGGAATTTACCTTGGCTACTAACTTTCGGGCTTTACTCCGTCGGTTACTACCTTTTACTTTTCTGCTCAGCTTTTGTTGCTTGCGCTTCAAGTTTTTAGCATATTTAGCAGTTGCTCTAGGATGCTTATGCTTAGAGCCGTCAGATGTGACCAAAAAGTCAGTTAAACCCACATCTAATCCAATAGCCTTACCTTCGGTATTTACCTCTGGAGTATCTATTCCATCATCAACCAACACAGATGCAAAGTAAGAACCATCCCGATTTTGGGATACCGTTACAGTCTTGACTTCACCATCATATTTACGATGAATCTTAGCTTTTATCTCACCAATAATCGGAAATTTTATAGTATTATCCAGAACTGTTACATTCTGCGGATAGCTAACAGATTGTCGATCATGCTTAGATTTGAAACTAGGAAATCCACCTCGCTGCTCAAAAAAGTTTTTGAAAGCAGTTGATAGATTTAGTGCTGTTACCTGCAAGCTTTGAGAATAAGCTCCCTTTTTCAACCAAGGGTATTCAACTTTTAGGGCTGGCAACATACCTTGAATAGCTGCTCTATTTAGCCCTTTGCCGGTTTCCTTGTAGGTTACTTGACAAAGATTTAAACTATAATTCCAGAACCACCGACAACAACCAAAGGCACCAGCAAAATACTGTTGCTGTTGGGCATTCGGATAGATTCGGAACTTGTAAGCTTTATGCATTTAGGGGCTATCAAAGTATCTGAATAAAATCATAGATCAAGAGTTCTATATTGTCAATGGATTTGCTCGTTTCCTCATACAGTCTCAAACCCCAAACGCTTTGCGTTGTGCGGCTCGACTGCAATCGTCATCTCACTTGCCTCTCATCCCGCCACCAAGCTGATTACAGCTATGGTGGGGGAATTCCCGGCTGCTAGTTAAAATTGGCTTCAAACCTTTTCTATGAGCGAGTTTAAACCCCTATAAAGATATCAACACGGCATTTGCATTTCGACTATTGCGAATAAGTCCTCTATTATTGAATAATAAGGATAAAATTAGTACTCCTAGAGGTTTACTGTTGTGACCACTCTCATTAACTCCACTTACGTCCCTACTGACGATGATGCAAAGCTTTCTAAGGAAAGTAGCAAGGTGTTAGCAGCTCATATTAGTAACACTGCTCACCGGCTCAAATTTATCGAAGAGGACGGCAGCGAGAGAGATGCAACAATACCCGCTACGGCATATCGCTTGTTAGTGGATATTTTGATTCAGATGTCCCAAGGCAATGGTGTCAGCATCGTTCCCATTCACGCTGAACTCACCACCCAAGAAGCCGCAGATCTCTTAAAAGTATCACGGCCATTTCTGATCAAACTGCTGGAAGCTGGCGAAATGCCCTTTCACAAAATTGGAAGGCATCGTCGCATCTGTTTCAAGGATGTAATTGCCTACAAAGAGCGCATAGATACTGAAAGATCGGCAGTCCTTGATGAATTGGTGGCTCAAGCTCAAGAATTAGGTATGGGATACGATTAGTGGACTCTGACCTTATTGCCTTGTTTGATGCCTGTGTCCTTTTTCCAGCGCCACTGCGTGACTTACTGGTACAACTTGCTCTTGCTGACATCTTTCAAGCCAAATGGACTGATCAAATTCATGAGGAATGGATTCGCAACGTTCTTAAAAATCGCCAGGATCTTGCCAGAGAGCAACTGGAGAGAACCAAGGGGTTAATGAATTCCAAAGTCCGTGATTGTCTGGTCACAGGCTATGAATGGCTGATTCCATCTTTACAACTGCCTGACCTGGACGATCGACATGTTCTGGCGGCTGCTATCAATTCTAACGCTAAAATTATTGTCACATTCAATCTCAAAGACTTTCCTGATTCTGCGCTCAATCCCTATGGAATCGAAGCAAAGCACCCAGATGATTTTATTGCTGACCTGATTGAGTTGCAGCCGTTGATTGTGGCTGGAGAAGCTGAAGTAGTCAGACAACGCCTAAAAAATCCTCCTAAAACCTTTGATGAATACACTGAAATTCTCTTAAAGCAAGGGCTACCAAGGAGTGTAACCATGTTGAAAAAGCTTAACTCCCCAATATGAAGCAAATTCCTAGCCCCCAGCTAGTCAGAATTCCTGATCCCACCCTGGTGCAGATCGCCACACTGACGCTAGAAAACATTGAAGCCCCCAACCACTCCCAAGAAACCCTCTGGGAAGAATTTCTACGACTCCAACTAAAACCCCGCACCCGCCAAGAATACGGCAAGTCGATCAATTACTTCTGCCGATCAATGGCACCGGATCGATCGCCTACAACTTTCCTCCAAAAATTCCTGGCCAGCACCAAAAGAGAAGCCATTCTGTTGGTGCTGGAGTGGCGACAACGCCTACTCAACGAAGGCAAAGCCACGGGTACCATCAATCAGCGGATTTCTGCTCTGAAATCTCTGGTGGAATACGCTGGCAGACAAGATGCTTGCAGTTTTTCCCTAAATGAAATCAAATCTCTCAAAAGCCAGAGCTACAAAGATACTCGCGGGGTTTCAGTAGATGACTATCGATCAATCCTGGCCTTAGTCGATCGATCTACTGACCTGGGCATCAGAGACTATGCCATCCTGCGGCTGCTATGGGATTTGGCGCTACGCCGGGAAGAAGTGGTATCCCTCGATATCGACAGCTATTTACCAGCAAGGCTCATGGTGAAAAGTAAGGGTCAATTCGATCGGCAGTCGATCGACCTCAACCCCCAACTAGAAAATGCTTTAGATCATTGGGTCGCAATCCGCGAAGGGCTTTACTTCCAACCTAAAGACGAGACCGATTCCCCTTCGGGGACGCTGCGCGAACGGGATGATGCCCTATTTCTAAGCTGTAATGGTCGCCGGTTGGCTGGCACCGATATTTTCCGTATTCTTCAGGGCTATGCTGATGCCGCCGGGGTCAAAATTTCACCCCATCGGGTGCGCCACAGTGCAATCACAGCTTTCTTAGATGTTAGCGAAGGAGATATGCGATCGGCGCAATCACTCTCCAGACACAAAGATCCTAGGACGTTAATGATCTATGATGACAATCGCCAGGGGTTACAAGGCAAAGCTACTAAGGCTCTAGGAAATTTGCTGGATCAAACTATCTAACATTAGCAGCCTCCCGAATTTGCTTAATTTTCTCAAGCTCCAGAGACTCAATAACCTAACGGTGCAAGCGAAGCTATCGGCATCAAACACAATCGATCAAACTCACGAAACGTAACCTTATCAATTACCCCAGCCCTATGCAACCCCTTAGCCGTATCATGAACAGCCTCAAGAATCGCTGATTTCTCATCCTCTCACATATTGAATTTCTCAGGTTTTATGACTGATATTAAGCCACCTGCTGATTACTGTGAAACCATCCTAGTTGATCGCGCCACCATCCAACGCAATTCCACCACTAAATCCTTTGCCAAAGGTGAAAGTTATTACCAAGCAGATGCCGTAGCTGCCCTAACCCAACGTGGCAACTTACTTCATGCAGAAGTAGAAGGCACAGAAACCATACCTTACCGAGTGACAACGCAATTTGATGCCGGAAAGGTCACTGCTGCTCGCTGTACCTGTCCCTACGACTTAGATGGCTGGTGCAAACACATTGTCGCCGTCTTACTGGCTTGTATTCATGAACCAGAAACGATTGAAACCCGCCAATCCTTGGAGCAACTGCTCGATCGATTAGACCTCAGCCAAGCCAAACAAGTATTCCGAGAACTGATCGCCGATCGACCCGATTTAATTGACGATTTCGATTTCCAAGTTAACCTAATCACCGCAGTCCCAAGCACAACTGCTCAAGCCTCCTCCACAAAGCCCAAAACAAGCAATCGCACGATCGATCCCACAGTCTTTCGCCGCCAAGTGAAACAGTTGTTTCGCAATGCTGTCCGTTCTTGGGAAGACGGCTATGAAGAAGATCCTTTAACTGAAGACTTATTAGAACTCGTAGCCGAGGCCGAGATTTTTTTTCGGCAGGATGATGGAGAAAATGCGATCGCAGTGCTGGAAGGTATTACCCAAGGCTGTGTAGATGATTGGGAGGATGTCGATGAATATGGAGCCGATAGTGATGAAATCGTCGCAGCGATCGATTACGCCTGGACTCAAGCCATTCTGATCACCGAAATGACCACAGATCGCCAAAAACAACTGCGATCGCAACTTCAGAAATGGCAAGATGCCTGGGGACAGGATTTACCCATGAGCATAGAAGCCCTACAGCAGGGCTGGATTTATCCACCTTTACTCAGAGTGCTGGACGGTGAAATCACCAAATTGGGTGCATGGGAAGGAGAAGCGCCTAACTTCGCCGATGAGCTAGCCTCGATTCGCCTAGAGATTTTGCAGCGACAGGGACGGGATTTGGAGTACCTATATCTGGCAGAAGCCGAAGGAAAGACAGAACAATATTTGACAATGCTGGCACAATTAGGACGAGTAGAAGAGGTGATGACTGTTGCTACAACCCAGATGTACACAGTAGATCAAGCATTTTCTCTAGCAAAAGCTCTTCTAGAGCAGGGATCAGCAGAACAGGCATTAGAGATCGCCAAAACTGGGCTGACTTTAGAAGGCACTCCACTTTATAACTTGGCAATTTGGACGAGCAACCTTGCTGAATCACTGAGTAATCCGCAAATCGCTCTCACCGCCAGGATTACAGCATTTAAGGCCAAGCCTTCCTTCCAAGATTACCAAAAGATCGAAGATTTAGCGGGAGAGAGTTGGGCTGTTCTTCGTCCAACTCTCTTACAAGTCCTTGCACAGCTTCAATCTTGGGATTTATTACAAACGAAAGTAGATATCTTTTTACATGAGGGTGAGATCGATCGAGCTATTGCAACAGTCACTGACCTTGGCTACTATCATGCTCCTTTGATTCACCGAGTTATAGATATAGCCATTTCCCAGAACCCTGATTGGGTAATTGAAAATACTCGCCATCGAGCTGAAGAGATTATGAATCGGGGTAAATCGGATGCTTATCAACATGCAGTTGAGTGGCTAGGAAAAACAAAGGCTGCTTATCAGCAGTCAGAAAGACAGCCAGAATGGTCAGCTTACTATCACCAATTGCTCCGAACCCATGAGCGCAAACGTAAACTGATGGGACTATTACAAAAACTCTGAAAGACTACTGAGATTAATCAAGCTTATAATTGTTGCTAGCTGCTTACTCAACAAGATCCCATGCATCTAATCTCTATTCGCAACCTGCGAACCATAGCAGCTCAATATCCAGATGCCATCAAACAAATCGAGGATTGGTACACAACCGTCAAAAAGTCAGATTGGCAATCCCTAGCAGATATTCGTCAAATCTACCGAGACACTGATGCAGTAGGGAATTTCGTAGTTTTCAACATCAAAGGAAATAATTACCGTTTAATTGTGGGAATTGACTACGCAGATCAAACAGTTTACTTCAAATATTTTTTAACTCACGCCGAATACGACAAGGATAAGTGGAAAAATGACCCTTACTTTTAACCCCCAAACCTATAGTCACTTACTAGCCGAAATTTCGCCTAAAGTCATCGAAAATGAAGCAGAGTATGATCAGGCGTTAGTGATTGCTGAAAAACTGACCTTTAATCGTCATAAAACTCCAGAAGAAAGGTCTATCTATCAACTTCTAGTGATGTTGATAGAAGCTTATGAAACTCAGCACTACCCTATTCCTACATCACCTCCTCATGAAGTCCTCCAACATATACTAGAAGCCAGTGGTGTTCAAAAATCAGACTTAATAGGTAAGCTCGGTTCCGATGAAGTTGTAACCGAAATAGTTAACGGCACACGAGCAATTAGCATGGCTCAAGCCAAAGTCTTAAGCGAAATGTTTAAAGTATCGCCCAACTTATTTCTCTGAACATTATTTAACTCTAGACAGACTCAGCCCCAACCACAAAATACCACAAGGAGATGTTGACGATGACCGCTATCCAAATCACTTCCCGGTTAACTGCCAAACAAACAATCCACCAACTTGCAAACCAGCACGAGGTCATACATCATCACTCTGAGCTAGATGAATGGTGCGACAAAGTATCAGAACTCTCTGATGGCGAGGTTGAACTTGACGAAACACAGTTGATTTTAGTCGAACTAGATCGTGCGGGTATTTTGACTGGTAAAGACAACACCATTCTTCATGGCCGATATTTACAGGAGCGCGAAGTGTGACCTTCGACCCTTTTGGTGACTTTGATAGCCAAGGATATCTTCGCAATTTCCTTGGCTTCAAAGACATTCAGCAAGTTAAGGCTCTAGAACATGCTTCGTTTAAAGCCAATGTCGATAGCTTCGCTTGCGCCAAAGGCGATCGAGCAATGACAGCACTGGCTAAGATTGATTTCATCGAATACAAACACGTCCTAGAAATCCACAAAACCTTATTCGGCGCTGTTTATCCTTGGGCTGGTCAAGATCGATCGGTAACTGCACCGGGTATCAACATCAGCAAAGCTGGGTACAATTCAATGTTTGCCCAATCCCAATACGTTCGGCGGGTTACTGAGTATGCACTCGATCAAAGCCGTGACCACAGCATCATGCGAGAGCAGCCTGGTTACATCATGGGTTCTTTGACTCACGCCCACCCTTTTCTTGATGGCAACGGTGGATCGATCAACTTTTAAGGAGAAGCGGGACTATGCGATTTTGCGGTTGCTTTGGGACAATGCTTTACGCCGAGGTGAGCTGGTGGCGGCGAATGTGGGGATTTTAGGAATGGGCAGCTATGGATTGTGGGGAAGGGGAAGTTGCAGAAGTGTTCGATCGCCTTTGGCGCAAGCGGAGCTATCGATTTGGCTCCAAATACGGTGATGGCGCTGCGGGAGTGGCTTGCTGTGCGGGATGGGGCGGGGGATGAGCCTTTGTTTATTGCGGTGGATACGAATACGTTTGGTAAACGTTTGTCTGGTCGATCGGTGGCGCGGTTGGTAGCGGCGGCTTCGCTGAGTGACCGGGGGGATGGGGAGGTGAATCCGTTGGTGGGTAAGAGGATGTCGCCCCATAAGGTGCGGCATAGTTCGATTACTACTTTTTTGGATGCTAGTAATGGGGATGTGCGGACGGCGCAGCGGTTGAGTCGGCACTCTCGGCTGGATACGCTGATGATCTATGATGATAATCGCCAGGGGTTACAGGGTAAGGCTTCGATCGTTCTTGCTGACTTGGTTTAAAAATATGAGACAACAAGTCTTCTATGCTGTTCAAATGTTAATATTAAGATATGAAATTTAGGCTTCAAATAAATGAAATGTAAATTTTAACTTTCAAGTTCTAAGTCATGCTATTAGCAAAGAAAATATAAAAATCTAATCAATGGCTACTAAAAAACAAACAAAAGCTTTATCCAACGCACATCCTGAGAAAGAAAACGAAGAAAGTAGTATCGAATTTTTATCGATTTTTAAAGGATTTAGATATCGAATTACATGTTTAGGAACAGCCATAAGCATGATTAATAAATCTAGAAATGCTGAGCTGACATACAAAATTCAAGAATTATTTGAATGGTCAAAAAGTAACAATGTTGGTATAACAGAAGATGTTAATGGAGACTCAGTTAAACTAAAATTTTCTATTCCAGAAAAAGACATAAGCACATTTCATTATATGCAAGAGGAAATGAATGCGATAGAGCATGCAAGCTATGTAATGAGAAGAAATCTAATAATCTCTCTGGTAAGTGAATTTGATAATTTATTAGCAGAGTTGATTAAGCTAGCATTTCGTATACAACCTAAAATATTAGATTCATCTAGTAGGTCACTTACACTATCTGAACTGTCTAAATTTTCCACCGTGGATGAAGCTAGAGAATACTTGATAGAAAAAGAGGTTGAAAATGTATTAAGAGAAAATCACTCTGAGCAACTTAATTATATTCAAAAGAAGTTTAACTT
Organism: Synechococcales cyanobacterium bin59.metabat.ball.084; assembly: GCA_013297675.1. GTDB lineage: Bacteria > Cyanobacteriota > Cyanobacteriia > Cyanobacteriales > Chamaesiphonaceae > JAAFHZ01. The sequence continues at coordinate 10,909 of JAAFHZ010000117.1, forward strand.
AAAAGATCTATGTAAAATTCCAGGATGGGTAAATTTTATAGAAGTCACAGAGCGGAGAAATGTATTCGTTCACTGCGATGGAAAAGTATCACGTCAGTATATTTCTGTATGTAAAGAAAAGGGAATTCAATTAACTGAAAATTGTGATTTGAATACAATTTTAGATGTAGATAACGACTATTTTCACAATAGTTATAAAGAGTTATTAAAAATTGGAATAGTATTAACTCAAAAGATGTGGAGGCAATTAAAGCCAAAGGAGCAAGGATCAGCAGATGACGTAATAGCACAACTATGTTTTGAATTGATCTTGGTTGGAGAATACAATTTAGCAATTGAAATATTAACGTATAGTGAAACAAATTTCTATGGTAAAAGTACATCTGAGATAAGTAAAATGAATTCTAAACTCAATAAAGCCCAAGCTTATAAGTGGATGGGGAAAACAAAAGAAATGAAGTTAATACTGGATAAAATTGATTTTACAGCAGTTAAAGATGAATTCAAATTAGCTCAATTAGTACTAGATGATAAGTTTATTGAAGCAGCACAAATAGTAGAAAAAATAGGATCCAAGTCTGATCTTATAAAAGAAGATTCTTATGGAACATGGCCAATTTTTAGAGAGTTTATTAAGAGTGAAGAGTTTGCGTCATCTTTTGAAGTGGTATTTAATCGAGAATTTAATCGCAATATCGAGGAAAGTATTAAAGTTCCAGAAGAGGTGATGTCAGACTCATCACAACTAGAAGAGTTTAACTCCATTGTGGAAAGCAATGTAGATTAATTCAAAAATCAACAGTTAAAGAAAGTTAGCTTTTTAGTACTTTAGTACTACGTAAAAATGAAACATAGTACACTTCTTTTATATATTTAAACGCTGTATCTTAAGATACAGTACAGACACGAAAAAGCACAGCCTATCTGCTTTTGCTTCTTCAAACTGTGCCGATTAGATTATACAACCAACATCTTACGACATGGAAAAATCAATTGCATCTCTTGCAGTACCTTTCTGCATCATTTTTGGCGTGTTCACGCTCGGAATTCTATACTGCCTTTGGTCTGGCCGCATAGACATCGAGTTATGGGATTTCATAAAACTAACTGGGAAAGGGGGTAAGTAAATATACGGTCGCGGGGCTTTATTGAAATATCAATAAGGCTCCGTCACATTTCACTATGCCTCAACCACGCGGCTAGTCATACCACGACTGACATAAGAAGGATTCAGGGTGGGCAGTGCCCACCATCTAGGTTTCAGATGATTTCGATACTGTAAATGATTACGCCGCCCCACTTACTCAATTGGTTTAGTAAAGTGACTTTGCTGTCAGATAAATTTTATATTTTGAAATTCAAGTTAGTATAAAGTGATACATTATCAAATGCTAGAGACATGATTTGGCATTTTTAAACATTTCGGATGTTCACGTTGTACATAATTATCTTTTTATTGTCTGTATCATTAATCACAAACATGAAAAAGCACAGCTTATCTGCTTTTGCTTTCTCAAACTGTGCCGAACAAATTATACAACCAACATCTTACGACATGGAAAAATTAATTACACCTTTTGCAGTACCTTTTTGCATAATCTTTGGTGTGTTCACACTCGGAATCCTTTACTGTCTCTGGTCTGGCCGCATAGACATTGAGTTATGGAATGCCATCAAACTAATTGGTAAAGGAAACAAGTAAATCTAAGTTGCCAGGGCTTTACTAAAGGTTAAGCCCTGGCAACATCCCAATTTTTCTGTAATTTAGTCATGTGAACAGATTCACCATGGCTGACGTAATAAGGATTTAAAATGTAATTTGAAGTTTGCCCATGCTTCCCGCTTGATCGAAGAACATCGGCCTCAATCAGCGTCTTCATTGCCACAAAAACACTCTGCTGTTTCATCCCAATCATTTTGCCAATGTCAGCCTGAGAAATTTGCACCGAGCCTTCAGCGCCAATTAGACCAAGCAAAGCGTACAACACTCGAAACTCAGCCCCACCAAATCTTCTATCCTTTGCCAGTTCAGCAAGAAAAGACCGATTTACCATACAAAAAGAATTACTCATTGATCATCATCCCATTTACGTTGAATTTGGGCCACATTACTAGAATTACCTCGAAACACAAAATAGGGGTTGAACGTATAGGTAGCGGTCTGTCCCCGTTTCCCCGCAGCACGGATAACCCCAGACTCCACCCAAACCTTCATTGCTCGACAAACAGCCGACTGTTTCATATTGATTTCCTTACCAATATCTCCTTGAGACATCTGCACCGACCCACTTAAGTCCATTTTGCCGATCAGGAAATAAAATACTCGAAACTCGCCGCCACCAAAGCGCTTATCTTTCGATAACTCCTCAGCAAATGATGGATTCATCATAGAAAAAGAACCACTCATCGATCGCCATCCCATGCTCTTTGCATCTGAACTACATTGCTAGCCTTGCCCCGACTCCCATAATGGGGATTCAAAGTATAAGTAGCCGTTTGACCCGGCTTACCCTCAACTCGAATCACTCCCGCCTCTATCAAAACCTTAATTGCTCTAGCCACACTAGATTGCTGCATACCAATGATTTTACCGATGTCTCCTTGAGACATCTGCACCGAACCCTCATAGTCCATCCTACCCAGCAAAAAGAACAACACGCGGCAGGCAGGCCCACCCATGTTCTTGTCCTTTGCTATTTCCTCGGAAGCGAGTTGGTACAACATAGAGAAATTTTTGAACTTAGTCCTAGAACGAATACCAATGACCGGATACTGATCCTCGGTACATTCTAATTCTATCGTTAACCGCTGGGGTTTTTGAGCCTGTCTTTTTTTAGGAATCATGGGGTAGATTTGGCTGAAAATGTACTAGGTACAGGTATTCTACTTATGTCAAAATAACATGACCTTATGATGATAAAACATGGGTAAGCACTTGTAAACCCTCTCTAAGCAACAGTTCCAGAAATCTTATTATGTCTATTAAGTACGTCTCTAGAATCAATAGCCAGTAAGGGTTTCAGCCATTTAGCTAGATCGATCGAAAAAAAAAATCCCCGAAAGCTTTACCCAAAAAAGAATTCAGGGAATTTACAAAAAAGCGTACTATATCAATTTCAAGGATCGGGGTTCGACTTCGCTCACCCCTCGGAAGCGGAATGGCTTACTCTTTCTGGCTTACAGCCCAATCAACTCACAGTACCAAGTTGCCACCAGTCTTGTGTGACATACTCCCGACGCTCATGCTAACGCATAGAGCGCGGGCTTCTCAGTGAACCCTGCTATTGCATCGGGCATTACCTGAGCTTTAAGGACGAGATGACCCACCGCCCTGTGTTGGATATTAATG
>JAAFHZ010000118.1 GCA_013297675.1 Synechococcales cyanobacterium bin59.metabat.ball.084
GCGAATCGTGCGGTCTTTGCTACTGCTGGCCAAATAGTTTCCATCTGGACTAAATGCTAAACAAGTTACGGGTGCAGAGTGCCCGCACAAAACATAGTGACATTCACCTGTTTCTATCTGCCAAACGCGAATTTCTTGATCTTCGCCACCACTGGCCAGCAAGCAGCCATGAGGATGAAAAGCCACCGTCCAATTTTCACTTTTATGACCCTGGAATAAGCGTTCGCAAGATGATTGATGCTCGTCTCCCGCTGCTAAATTCCAAACACTGATACGAGGATTGTGGTTAGCTGCTGCCAATTGCTGGCCTGTTGGATGAAAAGCGATACGCCCTAATCCCGATCGATCTAACTTTTTTAATAGCTGACCAGAACGATAATTCCAAAGAGAGATATTATCAACGCTGCCCGTGGCTAAAATCTCTTGATGAGGATGAAAAGCGATCGCAAAAACCGGTCGCAAAATTTGTTGAGTGAGTCGATGATATGCCTGAAAGTTAGCCTGATTAGTCATATCCCAAATCTTGACTATCCCATCCATCCCACAGCTAGCTAATACGTCGCCGTCAGATGAAAATGCAACTTGCCAAACAGCAATTTGGTCAGCGACTATTGTACTCAAGCACTGATGAGTAGCAAGATCCCAGAGCTGAATTTGCCGATCTTCGCTACTGCTGGCCAGCAAGTTTTGATGCGGGTGAAAAGCTAAAGATCTAAAAACTCTAGATATACCGCCAATAGTTTTAAGACATTTCCCTAATTCTACATCCCAGACTTTTAATACACCGGCTTGATCGCTACTGAGCAAAATTTGGCCGGTAGCATTCAGGTCGATCGACCAAATAATATTCTCATGTCCCTGTAATACTCTGGTGCATTGCCAGTTACCAGGCGTGACTTCATCCCAAATTCTGATGGTCGAATCTTGACTGCCGCTAATTATTTGCTGACTATGGGGCGCAAACAGTACATCAATAACTGTTTTGGTGTGTTTTTCTAGAGTTTGCAAACATTTCCCAGATTCCACATCCCAAATTTTAATAGCTTTATCGATGCCACCACTTGCCACTTGGGTACCAAGAGCATTAAAATTCACCGATGAAACGACTTTAGTATGTCCGGTCAGGGTCTTTACACAATCTCCTGTCTCCAGGTTCCAAATTTTAATAGTGGTATCAATACTACTACTGGCCAGCAACTGCCCTTGGGGCTGAAAGGATAGATCTACAACAGTTAAAACATGGCCAACCAGCCTTTTCAAGATTTGCCCCGTTGTCAAATCCCACAATAAAACATCCCCAGAACTACTACCACTAGCCAAAATAGTACCATGCTGATTTAGAGCAATTCGGTAAGCAGGAGCTTGTAAGTATAATGTCTGTAAACAATATCCACTTTCTAGATCCCAAGTTTTGATCGAACCATCAAAACTGGAGCTAATCAGTTTTTTACTATTGGCAGTGAAAACTAAGCCAACAACAGAACTATCGTGAGCTTTGATACTAAGAATATTTTGACAGCTATCTATCTGCCAAATTTTAATTTTCCCGTCACTCCCTCCTTTCGCAACAAGTAAACCATCTGCACTAATTGCCACTTTAAAAACATCACCGATCGATTCTGCAAATAATGAAGTTGCTAAGTTAGCATGGGCAAAATTAACCTGATGCAGCGCCATGTTTCGTAAATCAGCTTGACGAATACTCAAACCGCTCAAATCTAACCCAGTTAAATCGGCAGCCAATTGATTTAGCAAGTTTAAACAATTGCCCGCCCCATAACTTCTGGACATAAATGAATCAGTTGAAAGCAAGGGTAAGATTTGTTTTAGAACCATGATGATCGATGCTTTCTCACCCAAGTCTGACTCTAGCATTGCCAATAGAGGCCGCACAATTATCCGAATCTGACTTTCTCGGATATATTCCTTCGCCTGTGCTTTCATTAGAGCATATCCCAATAGCAACTGTGGCAACCCATCACAAATTTCTTGCCGCACGGCCCCTAACAGCAGCTCGATTACGTACTCCATCACTACTGGCTGCTGGGTAAATTTTCCCTGCTTCTTTTCAATCAGCGATCGACCCTGTAAATATTCTAATGATTCTAACAATTGGCCAGTCGAAACCATCGGAAATAAATCTGATTGTAGATCTTTCACTGATACCCACTCTCGATTAATCGCCAACCAAAACATAATTTGCTGCTCTATCACTGATAGCCGATCGAATTGCTGCTCTAACAACAACCTAATGCCGTTAATAACCTTAGTACCTTGGCTCAAAAATTCTGCCACTTTGCCATCAAACAACTCTAAAACCGAAGTAGAAACAATCTTTAGCGCCAATGGATTTCCATCATACAAATCCACTAACCGTTGACTGTCTTCATTAGCTACCACCAAGCTTTTATCACCTAAAACTGCTGCTCCATCTTCGATCGACAAACCACCCAATGGCAATATCCGCACCGGCAAATTATTTCCGGCAAAACTGGCCACTTCGGCCACCTGCTCACGGCTAGTCAATAATATGCAGCTTTGATGTACCGACTCCCCCAGCCGCCGCAACAACTCTCCATAGCCCTCATAGCCTGCTAAATACTGCTGAGGGCTGCCACTCAACAAAATCGACTCCACATTATCCAAAATCAGTAAGCAGCGATGCTCCTGTAAATAATGCAGAAGCCGCGAAATATGTGTAGTTGTTTCTACCATTAGCTCAATTTCTTGCTGATGAGAAACTACAGCAATCACCTCTGCCAAAACATCGGCCAGCGGAGGAGCGTTGCGCAGTGATCGCCACACCACAAAATCAAACTCTGCTGGCATCTGCTGAGCTAACTTAACCGCCAAAGCCGTTTTACCCATTCCCCCGATCGCCAGAATTTCGATTAGCCGACAGCGATCTTGCACGATCCATTTTTCTAAGGTTTGGAGTTCCTGTACCCGCCCATAAAAAATAGAAACATCGATCGCCTCACCCCAAAAATACTTGCGCTCTAACTCTGCTAAAACTGCGGACTGCTGATAGCGCTCTAATACCGATCGAAGATTTTTTTTGCTCACCGGTTCACCTAGCAGTTCCGAAATAGTCTGCCACAGCTTAGAGCCTACTTCCCGTAAATACTCTACGGTATAGGTAGATTGATCGGCTATTTGCGAATAAGATGCTCCCAGTAGGGTTTTTTCTAGCACTACTATCTGAATATCATTCAGCCTTGTGAGACTATTGGAAAGCAGTAATTTTTCGATCGTTCTCAATAATAGCTGGTTGCTCATTGCCAAAGACTCTGGTATTTGGAGGTGCAGGCTTGATGCTGCAAGTTCACTAACACTTTACTGTATTAATTGACATGCTATTTTGTCCCGCTTAAAACTGCTACCCTGAAATCGAACCCACTTAAAGATACTTTGAGCAAATTAGTAATCTGCTCAAGTAATTTTATATTGACGGTTAACAATTGTAATTATCATGGCCTATTAAGATAGTAAATGGAAACAGTCACTCATCAAAACAGCAGCTTACCCAAAAGTCTGGCTGCATCATTACCCCAAGCTGCCAAAATTGCTTGGATTAGTCCCGGCGATTTACCATCGATTGTTATTGGTGACAATTGCCTAAATTCTGAGCAAATTCAGTCTGTTTTGACCGCATTGAAACAAAGCAAACCAGAGCCACACCCGGCGATCGGTGATCTAAAACTTCTCTGTGATCCAGTAAGCCTAGACAACTTTGGTTGGCAGCTATTTACAGCTTGGCTAACCGCTGGAGCACCCAGCAAAGAAAACTGGGCATTGTTAGCCGTAGGCTGGCTAGGTAACGATACTTCTGCGCTGAAGCTAGCTCCCCTAATTCGTCACTGGCCAGGGGAAAACCAACACGCCCGCGCGGTGGCTGGTTTGAGCTGTCTGCGAGAAATTGGCACCGATGCAGCATTAATGCAGATCAATGGCATTGCCCAAAAGGTCAAGTTTCAAGGCATCAAAACCCAGGCAAAACAATGTATGGAGTCGATCGCTGTCGATCGCCGCATGAGTCGCGATGAGTTAGAAGATCGAATTGTGCCAGATTGTGGTTTAGATCAACATGGTAGTAAGGTTTTTGATTTTGGCGATCGACAGTTTTATCTGGCCTTGGCGGATAATTTGAAACCGATGGTTAAGGATGCTGATCATCAGCTCAAAACCGATTTACCCCCGCCCAGTAGTAAAGATGATGCCATGAAAGCTGCCGAGGCGATCGCCGCTTGGCAACTGCTAAAAAAACAGCTTGCTGAGGTGGTCAAAATTCAAACACTGCGTCTAGAACAAGTGATGGTCAACGATCGGCGCTGGTCTGCTCCCGATTTTGAGCGGTTGATAGTTCATCATCCTTTAATGTTGATTTTGGCGCAGCGCATTTTATGGGCAAACTATAGTGCTGGTGGTCAGTTGCTCCAAACATTTAGGCTGACCGCAGATCAGAGCTATGTTGATAGTAGCGACGAAATTTACAAACTAGATCAGGAAAGCAAAGTGGGTATTGTGCATCCCCTGGGGATTCCGCAACAAGAGAGCAGGCTGTGGGGCAAAATATTTAGTAACTACAATATCATTCAGCCTTTTCAGCAACTTGGTCGCCCAGTTTATACTTTAGAACCAAGTGAAATGGAGGCAGCGGAAATCACCAAATTTAAAGATATCGAAATTCCGGTGGTTGCACTGGTGCGAACTTTAGAAGCTTTAGGCTGGAAGCGCAGTGGTTTACATGACCATGGCAACTATTCGGCACATGCTAAACACTTTGCGGCGGCGCAGGTGACAGCAGTGGTAGGAGATTATCAGCAAGTATTTGTTAGTTTAATGGACTTAGATGTTGTAGAGTCGATCGATGGCTGTTGTTTTGTGGCCGGAGAATGGAACGGCTGGGATTATCCGGCGGGAAGATCGGGCAATCAAGAAAAAACTAAGCTGCTCAAATTGGCGGAGGTAAGCCCGATTGTTCTGAGCGAAGTTTTGACTGATCTCCAGCAGCTAATGTCTAAACGTAAAAATTAGAGGTTTCCTTGGTTGCTGCTAACTAAGTTAGAATTTTGGTTAATACATTAAAGACGCTACCTATTTTTCATGGATCTCCAGCAAATCGAAACCGACCTGCTCAACAGCGATTTTAACTATCGGACCAAGGCGATCGCTGCTTTGAAGGCTTATCCGCCAGAAGTGGCCGTGCCGATTTTACGCAGACATGTTCAAGATCCAGAGTTTTTAGTGCGCTCTTTTGTGGCGCGGGAGCTAGGAAGTCAGCAAACAGCCGAATCGTTTGCGGCGCTGCTGCAAATTATTAAGCTCGATAACACGCCCAATGTGCGAGCAGAAGCAGCAAATTCTCTGTCACTCTTTGGAGCGGTAGCAGCACCCCATTTGATGCAGGCATTTCTTCAGGATGATCATTGGTTGCTCCGCCGCAGTATTTTAGCGGCGCTGATGGAGATGTCTTGCCCCGAAGAACTGTTTGAAGTAGCGGTCTGTGGCGTTAAGGGAGAAGATATTTCAGTCCAGGATGATTCTATTAATGCTTTGGCCAGTTTTGTCAACAGTGATCGATCGATCGCAGCCCTCGATCATATTTTAAGTTTGAAAGACCATAGCTTTTTTATGCTCCGTCGCCGGGTAGCCTATGTATTAAAGCACTTTGATAATCCTGCGGCGAAGGCAGCGTTGCTTGAGCTACGCCAAGACTCCGATCATCGAGTAGTAGGAGCCGCTATGGAAGATCTGTTACCTTAGTTTGATCAATCGTATGTCTAGAGAACTTAATAAAGACTTGATTCTGCAATTCTACAAAGCTTTTGACGATCGAAAAATGGATGAAGCTTTAGAATTACTCGCTCCCAACTTTGTAGCACACATGGCAGGAATGCCAGCGCCTTTGAATGGGGAAGAGTTTAAGGAATTTGGTTTGTCATTTTACCTAGCTTTTAGTGAAGGTCAGCATTCCTTTGACCGGGTGATAGTATCCGAAGATCAAGTAGTCACCTGCGGGACTTTTACCGCACTACATTCTGGGAGCTTTCAGGGTTTACCACCCACAGAGAAGCGAATTAGTTTGGCGGTGATGCATATCGATCGCCTTGCAGATGGCAAAATTGTGGAGCACTGGGGACAAGGCGATGCTTTAGGATTGATGCAGCAATTAGGAATAGTGTTTCTACCGGGGCCAAAGCTATTGCCACATATTTTAAAAAATATTGTAGCTAAGGTATTGACATCAAAAGGCTAAAATATGCTGATCTGTATCCCGAGTGTAGTGCTGATATAACTAGACAAGAAAAAGTGAGGTTTGTTGCAAAAAACACATTTTAAAAAGTATAGTGTTGATTACCGTCGATATTACGGAAATGAGTTTTTATACTCAACAATAATTTATTTTTTTGAAACTTCCCGCTTTTTTTTGAAAGTACGTTATGTTGTAGAAGCTTCAAAAAATAAACCAGGTAAATAAACATGGCTGATATCGTTGACACCGCTGTAGCGGCTGGTTCTTTTACCACCCTTGCGGCAGCATTAACCGCTGCTGGACTCATTGACACTTTAAAAGGCGCTGGCCCTTTTACTGTTTTTGCACCTACTGATGCGGCCTTTGCTAAGCTGCCTGCTGGTACCGTTGATGCATTACTAAAAGACATTCCTAAGCTCACCAAAATCTTGACTTACCATGTTGTTGCCGGTAAGGTAATGGCGGCTGATGTAGTTAAACTAAAATCTGCCAAAACCGTAGAAGGATCTGAAGTTAAAATCGATGCTTCCAAAGGCGTGAAGATTAATGATTCTACTGTAGTAACTCCCGATGTTGCTGCTGATAATGGCGTTATTCATATTATTGACACTGTATTGATGCTCGCGTAAACCTACGCCGGTAAAATCATAAATACCAATAAGAAATTGTGAGACGATGGTTGTTAACAACCACCGTCTCTTTCTGTCTGCATTATTTTTTTCCGCACCTCCATTAAAGCGATTCCTAACAAATTTAAACCCGGCCATTTCTGAGGAAACATCGCATCTGGATGATCAGCGGCTAGACCAATTCCCCAAATTTTATCTACAGGGCTAGCTTCCACCAAAACTCGATCGCCGGTACCTAACAAAAATTTCCGCTGCAAACAGCCGAGCTTTTTCTGCCATCATGTAATGTTCAGCAGTAGGATAATGGATATTATCAATATCAAAGCCCGCCTCAAACCAAGGAAGCACCATGAAAAGGATTCATATCGCTATTTCTGTCCAGGATATTGCTGCCTCTGTGGCAGATTATTCTCAACGATTAGGCTGTAAACCTTGCAGCATGATCGATGGTGAATATGCTCTTTGGCGATCGGACACTGTTAATTTCTCCATCCGGCAGACCGGAGAAGCCGCTGGAGTCTTGCGCCATTTGGGCTGGGAAGATCCTGATGCGATCGCTTTTAGCAAAGATGTAGATGTTAATGGTATCGAGTGGGAAAAATTCCATGCTGAAGACCAAGCCAACGAAATTAATGCCATCTGGCCACAAGCTAACTACTATCCCCTGCATCCATAAAATTTTAACTTGAATCATTGCAGATCAGCAACTCCCTCAAGAGCTTCAAAAAGCGATTAAGGCTTCTTGTGATTACCTAATTTAATTACTGGTGCTGCCACCATTTTAATTGTGGCCAGAGAATACTAGATTCTTTAGCGCTCAATCCCAATCGCCCATGGTAGAATCAAACCCAAATCTCCTAAACTTCTACCATGCCCCAACCCAACCAAGTAGCGATTTGCCTGCTTTATCGTGAAGGCAAGCTTCTGATGCAGCTTCGCGACAACATTCCCACCATTTTATATCCCGGACTGTGGGGCTTATTTGGTGGTCATATCGAAGCTGGAGAAACCCCTGAAATTGCTGTGGTGCGCGAAATTGCCGAAGAAATCACCTATGAGCTACCCCCAGACTTCCAAAAATTTGGCATTTATGGTGATGAGATAGTTCACCGCCATGTTTTTCATGCCCCCTTGACAGTCCCGATCGAGCAACTCCAGCTCCAAGAAGGCTGGGATTTTGGCCTGCTCACCCCCGCCCAGATCGCTACCGGCTTGCACTATTCTGACATAGCCCAAGAATCTCGCCCGATCGGCCCTGTTCACCAGAAGATTTTATTAGAATTCGCCGCAAAACATCCCCAGTTTTTTCCACCCACCCCATAAAATGGCAGGCTTATTCAAAATCTTGGCCGCAGTAAAACATCAAATAAAAATTGTCCTCACCACCAAACATCAGCCCCCAAATCTGAAATAATCTCCCAATGTTTAAGCAATCCTAAGCAAAATTGTCGTTCTCAGCCAGCTTTGCCATAATCAAAGCGAGTCTATATTAAGCAACAAACCATGGATATCAAAACAATCCTGCCCGCCCTCGCCGTAATCTTTATCTCTTGCTGCCTATTTTTTGGCACCAAAAACGGCTTCTACGACTCCGACGACTACCATGGCAACGGTTCTGCCCATTAAGCTATGATTGCCAGCAACGCCGAGCTATCTTGCTTGGCCTTGGCAACCGGCCAAGGCGATGAAGGTGTGTGCTTGCTGGTACAAATTGGAGTCTATCGCATCTTGCTAGACTGTGGACTCAGGGATATTAGTAACCTGCTAGAGCTAGAAATAGACGGTGTTTGGTGCAGTCATGCCCATCGACACCACAGCCAAGGTTTAGAAGCTTTACATACTGCCCTGCCCCAACTGCCTCTATATAGCAGCTCTGCCACCGCCATTTTATTGGGGCTAGACAGTCTGATCATTTTGCCTTGGCAGAATTCCTTAGGTGAACGATCGCCTTTGGGGACTGAACTATATCCAGGACTTTATGCCCGCATCTTTCCGGCAGGCCACCTGCCCGGAGCAGCCGCAATTTTGTTTACATACCAAGGCTCCGATCGTAGTTATACCTTGCTGTATACCGGAGATTTCTTTATTTCCAATACCAGGCTTACCGAAGGCTTATCGCTGAACGATTTGCGGGGCAGTCGTCCCGATGTTTTGATTGTGGAAGGTAGCTATGGTACCACCCGTTACGCCCATCGTCGTCAACAAGAAAACGCCCTGGTACAACAAGTCAATGCTTTACTTATAGAACACAACACTATTTATTGGCTAGTGCCAGAACTAGGTCAAGCTCAAGAAATTTTGCTGCTATTGCGTGGCCAGATGGCTGGGCAACGCTTGGAGATCTGGGTAGATAAGCATATTGCAGATCTGTGCGATCGATTTATTCAATGCTTACCAGAACTTCCTAATAACATTCAAAATTTTGCCCGCGATCGATCATTATTTTGGGACGATCGGGGTTGGCCAAGAGTAAATCATTGGCCACCAACTCCAGCATCTGGGATATTTTTGATTACTGACCTGACAGCAATAGCACAACTGCCATCTCTAGCCACAGCTTTGCTATTGGTTCCACCCCAAGATCTAGAATCCTCGACAAAGTTAGGTTTAAGAACCCAAAGCTATTTTCTCAGCGAACATTCTGATGGAGCTGGAACTGCTCAGCTCATTCACAATATTCGCCCTCAGCACGTCCTCTTCGTGCATGGTTCTCCCACTTATTTAGCAGATTTGACTGGGTTAGAAGAGTTACATAGTCGCTATCAATTACATTTACCCTCAGTGGGCAATTTGGTGGAGCTGCCGATCGGGGATACTTTTTTACACGCTCCACCCCCCACCGAATCTACCTACGAAGGCGAGTTAGCCGCAGGCAGTCAACTTATCCACATCTCGCTCCCGGCCACCGTTGCCGATGATCCGCGCTGGCAGCACTTTGCTGATACCGGCTTGGTAGAAGCCCGCTGGCAAGGAGAGGAGCTAATTTTGCGGGGAGTTTCAGCCCGTCAATTACTCAGCTACCCCGAAAAAATTGCTGAAGATTTGCGCTGTTGTGGCAACTGTCGCTATCTGCGTGGTCAGCGCTGTCTCAGCGAAGAATCACCCCTGCGAGGTTTTAAGGTAACAGCTACAGGGGTTTGTCGATCGTTTATTTCTAATCTGCTGTAATCACAGCATCAACCTCGATTTCGATCAGCATTTTTGGGTCAATGAGCCGACTGACTTCTACCATTGTAGTAGCCGGACGAATTTCACCGAAAAACTCACCATGGGCTTTGCCCGCTTGCTCCCATTCGCTGATGTTGGCCATATACATCCGAGTACGCACGACATCTTTCATGCTAGCTCCGGCTTTGGCCAAAGCCGCTTCAATATTTTGCAGGGTCTGACGAGTTTGTTCATAAACATTGTCGGCTAGATTGCCATCGGCATCACTGCCGGTCGTGCCAGATACCGAGATTTGGTTGCCGATTTTCACCGCGCGGGAATAACCGATGATCGGTTCCCATTTAGAGCCAGTCGCAAAGTTTTCTCTTTTCATGAGTTCGGATATTTTTTAAGGTGCTTCTGATTTTACCGTTTTTGGCGATCGCCATGGGGCTGAAAATTTAATAAAAACTAACTACAGAGTACTATGAGAAGTTAAACCATCAAACATCTGTAGATTGCTTGATCTCAGATATTGTATAGAGCGGTCGTCCTTTAACTTCCTCATAAATTCGCCCAATATATTCACCCAAAATACCAATACTAAATAGCTGCACCGCCCCCAAAAAAAATATGGCGATCGCAATTGTAGCCGTACCATTCAAAGGCGATCGAGGAGTTACTAACCGCCAATAAAACACCAGCCCCGCCATCCCGATCGACAAAGCCGCCGAAAACAACCCCAAATAAATCGACAGTCTTAGCGGCACCTGAGAAAAAGAAGCCAACCCATTTAAGGCCAGCGCCAAAGATTTTGCCAAAGTATATTTTACCTCTCCGGCAAACCTCGGCTCTCGATCGAACAGCAGTGCCGTCTGTCGAAAACCCACCCACGATCGCAGCCCGCGCAAATAGCGATTTCTTTCGGGCATGGCATTTAACAAGTCCACCACCTGCCGATCCATCAAACAAAAATCTCCGGTATCAGTGGGGATATCCACATCAGCCAAAATCTTTAGCAACCGATAAAAAACAAACGCCAAGAGTTTCTTTAACCATTTCTCTTTGTGGCGACGAGTACGCTGGGCATAGACTACCTGAAAACCCGTGCGCCATAATCGCAGCATCTCAGGAATCAGTTCGGGCGGATCTTGGAGATCGGCATCTAAAACAATAATTGCTTGGCCTTTAGTTTGCTGTAATCCAGCCGTCACCGCGATTTGATGACCAAAATTGCGAGCTAGGCTCACATAGCCCACCCGTCGATCTTGCTGAGATAGATCTCGCAGCAAATCAATAGTGCGATCGCTGCTGCCATCATTCACCAAAATCAATTCTCCTGGCACCTCCAACTGATCCATCACTGCACTGAGCCGCCGATACAGCTCCGGGATGTTGGCAGCCTCGTTATAGATCGGAATGACCAGCGAATACTCAGGCATGAGGAATTACGGCAATACAATCAATTTCTACCAACACATCTTTGGGCAGCCGCGCCACTTCAACGCAGGCTCTAGCCGGTGCGGTATCGGCATTGAAATACTTCCCATAGACTTCATTCATGGCCGCAAAGTCGTTCATGTCTTTTAAAAACACCCCAGTTTTCACCACGTCATGCCAATTAGCCCCGGCCTGCTGTAAAATTGCCGCCAAATTGGCCATCACCAACTCGGTCTGCTGCACCACATCGCCACTGTGGGCTAATTGATTGGTGCTGGGATCGATCGCTATTTGCCCCGAGACAAACAGCATTTTGCCACTGGCGGCGATCGCCTGGTTATAAGGCCCAACCGGAGCTGGGGCTTGGCTGGTCGTAACAATTTCTCTGGTCATGATGGTTTACTCAGGCTGGATTTAGTGCGATCGAATTTTAGCTGCAATTGTCCCCCGCACAAAATTCCTGGCCAAAAGTTAGCCAAATTCACCAAAACTTGTTATACTTAGTCCTCGGCGGCAGCATCGCCAAGTGGTAAGGCAGAGGTCTGCAAAACCTCCACCCCCGGTTCAAATCCGGGTGCTGCCTTTATTTTAATTCTGGACAATTTTTTGTGAACGACCTTCCCCTAGACCAAGAGATGATGCAGCGCTGTATCGCTCTGGCTCGGCGTGGTGAGGGCTGTACTGCGCCCAATCCGATGGTAGGTGCGGTAGTGGTCAAAAACGGGGCGATTGTGGGCGAGGGCTTTCATCCTGGTGCTGGTCAGCCCCACGCCGAAGTTTTTGCTCTGCGCCAAGCTGGTGAATTGGCCAAAGGTGCAACTATTTATGTCAGCTTAGAACCCTGTAACCACTATGGTAGAACTCCGCCCTGTAGTGATGCGGTGATTGCTGCGGGGATCAGGCGAGTGGTAGTAGGCATGGTAGATCCTAATCCCTTGGTGGCTGGCAGCGGTTTAGAGAAGCTGCGTCAGGCCGGGATCGAAGTGGTCACGGGGGTTGAATCTGCTGCTTGTGAAGAATTAAATGAAGCTTTTGCCTATCGGATGCTCCAGCAACAGCCTTTGGGTATTTTAAAATATGCCATGACTTTGGATGGCAAAATTGCTACCGATAGTGGTCATAGTGCCTGGGTGAGTAGCGCCGAATCTCGTGAATACGTGCATCATTTGCGATCGACCTGTGATGCGATCATCACTGGTGGCAACACGGTGCGTCAAGATAATCCATTTTTAACTAGTCATCAGGCCGATCGACCAAATCCATTGCGGGTAGTCCTCAGCCCGAGCTTTAATTTGCCTGCTGCTGCGCATCTTTGGGACACTACATTAGCAAAGACTTTAGTAGTGACTGGTCTAGAAGCCAACCCAGAGCTACAGGCCAAGCTCCAGTTGCAGGGCGTAGAAGTTCTATTGACTGCAAATCCTAGCCCTGCTGTAGTGATGCAAGCATTGTTCGATCGAGGATGTCTTTCGGTGTTGTGGGAATGCGGCGGCACTTTGGCAGCAGCCGCAATTCAGCAGGGAGCAGTGCAAAAAGTTTTGGCATTTGTAGCGCCCAAGATTGTGGGTGGCATTCGTGCTCCGCAGCCAGTGGGCGATTTAGGGATTCAGCAAATGACTGGAGCTTTGGATTTAGAGCGGGTGAGTTTTAGATCGATCGGTAAGGATCTTTTAGTACAAGGGTATTTCTCGACGGATGCTTGATGCTTGTAGAAACAGAAAATGTTAATATTTTATTTGTATTGAGAACCGAGGTGTTTATGACTGTTGCAACATCCAGAATGACTTTAGCTGATTTCTTGGCTTACGATGACGGATCTGAGCAGCGCTATGAACTCGAAAATGGAGAAATGATGCTTATGCCTGCCGAAAGTGATATCAACCAACGCATTGCTTCATTTTTGTTTGCGCTGTTCTTGGGATTGGGTATTCCTAGTTATCGCTTACGAATTGGCTTAGAAGTTGCAGTAAATAGTACGCGCGTTGGAGTAAGACTGCCAGATTTATCGGTGCTGTCAGAAGAAGGTGCTAAAGAACTCGCGGGGGCAACAAGAGCAATGGTTTCGATGGATATGTCAGCGCCTTTACTACTAGTGGAAGTAGTGAGTAAAGGGCAAGAAAAAAGAGACTATCGCTACAAGCGATCGGAATATGCGGCCAGAGGCGTTGCCGAATACTGGGTGGTTGATCCGCTAGCTGCTCAGGTCACAATTTTAGAGTTGGTGGATGGATTTTATGAAGAACAAGAATTTAAAAATGCCGATCAGTTGATATCAACGATTTTTCCAGAGCTAAATTTAACCGCAGCACAGGCTCTGCAAGCCGTCGCTTAGGTCTTAATTACCAGTTTTGCCGCGATCAATCTAGCTTCTTTTTCCAGGGGATTTTTGGCATATTGCTGTCCAGCCTCATAGTAAGACCGAAA
This sequence comes from Synechococcales cyanobacterium bin59.metabat.ball.084, assembly GCA_013297675.1. Lineage (GTDB taxonomy): Bacteria > Cyanobacteriota > Cyanobacteriia > Cyanobacteriales > Chamaesiphonaceae > JAAFHZ01. The sequence goes on from JAAFHZ010000118.1 coordinate 13,897, forward strand.
ATACTGGTAGCCAAACTGATTCGCCCCGCCCAAGCGCTCACATTGAGCAGCATGAGTTAGCTCATGAGCCAACAGAAAAAGCTGACCCCGGTTGGTGGGCTGATAAGCGTCTTTGATATACACCCGATCGCAATAAGTCTGCGCTGCTGAGTCTACATCCCCCACATGCACCACCTGTTCACCATTTGACCAGCGATCCATCAGCAGCGAACTGTAGTTAACCTGCACCCGATCGACCAAATTTCCAAACAATGGCCGCAAAGATTTTTTCTGAGCCACAGTTAAAGGTTGACCCGCCGGATTGCGCGTCGCCGACAACTGAGC
>JAAFHZ010000119.1 GCA_013297675.1 Synechococcales cyanobacterium bin59.metabat.ball.084
TTCTCTGCAAACATTCAAGCTGTATGGGGAAAGGTTTGGAGGAGTTGAACCACATTTCAAGGATTATAAATCTGGTACTTTTGACATATTGAAGTCGAAGATAAGAGATGCCAAGGCTTTGGGCAACTTGCTGATGATGTTAGAAATTGCTCAACTGCTGGCAATAAGAATGGGGTTAATAGTGATAGAAACGTAACTGCTCAGGCTGTTATAAAAAACTTTTTTTGGCTTCCCACAAGTGTTTGAGCTGACATGCTAAAAAATGCATTCTCAATAAGATTCGATTTACTCTCCTTATTGAGAATAGACAGAATTTCATTCTTTCGGATGGAAATACTGACCGCTATATATAGCGCTACAGCACATTTGCAAACTAAATCTAGGGACTGAGCAGTTACATAGAAACAGAAAAGCGAGGCGTGCTAGATTAGCATTGGGATAGGGGGCTAAGCCTTTTGCAACTAGGAATAAGAGAGGTGAAACGAATATGCTATAACGCTTTGAAGCTGCCTAGACTAGTTCCAATACCGTGGTGTAAAATACGTCCAGCTTGTGCGTCACGCAAAAAACGAGAAAAGTTAGAGAAGCAAGTTGAATTTTCAAAAGTTAGTGTTTTCTCTTTTTGAAAGATCAAATCACTACTATATGTGTAATCCAATACCGAAAAGTTTTCTGCACCACTAAGCTTGATCATTCCCAATAAACCAGCATCTCCTTCCCTAAAGTACAGTCCACATTCTGTACATTTACCTTTTTGTTTCTTGAGAAGCATTGCTACTCTCTTGTTTGTTTCAGGGTGTTGCCCCATTCTTGACCCCCAGTATATCCAATCGCCATCGTGGGGTGACTTATCACCTCGAACCTTAACATGCCTAATGATTGGCGTTTTATCATGTTCGACTAACTTAAGCGACTTTACTTCTTTGGCTCTGAAATACCATCCCGTATTGTCGCAATCCCAATACTTATTAGATATCCAGTATTGCGATTTATGCGGGTTATTTGTCGTCATACTGACTGCGGATATATTGCAACCGGCGATCGACACAAATTCATTGAAATCAACCAGAAGTCCGACTTCTTGGTTGAAGGCTGATGCTCAGAAGTCGGACTTCTGGCCAATGTGTTTCCATGAAAAGCCTTGTGCTTTAGGTCGATCGAGAAGTTCAAGTCGCTCTCAAGCAGCTCTGAGCTTTTTGGTTTGAGTGAATTGGTATCTTGGCGGTCGATCGGGTGTCAATGATACAATCAAGGCAACCATCAACAGACAAAACCATGACCCAATCAACTTTTTCGGACTTAATAGAAGCAGCCGAGCAACTGCCGATCGAAGAGCAAGAAGATCTCGTTCACATTTTAAAAAACCGTTTACGCGACAGGAGAAGAGCCGAATTGATTAAAGATGTTGCCGAAGCACAACAAGAATTTGCCCAAGGTGAATGCAAACCTCTTACTCCAGAACAAATTATGGAGGAAATTCTTTCGTGAATTTTGTTTTACTGCGATCTAGTGCCTTCATCAGAAATGCTAAAAAGATTATCAAAAAACAGCCCGAATTAGCTGCGAATATTCAAGAAACTTTAGAACTACTAGGCTCAGACCCATTTGATTCCTCATTGAGAACCCACAAATTGAAAGGAGATCTGAAAGACTCTTATGCTTGCAGCGCGGGCTACGATCTGAGAATCATATTCAAATTTGTCGAGTATGAAGAAGAACGAGCAATTCTTTTAGAATCTATGGGTACTCACGATGAAGTTTATTAAAAGCGAAAATATTGGACGGACAATTAATCTGTGAAGATTGATGAAATACTATGGCATTCAAGTCAATAAAAGTCAGCAGTCGCTAATCGATCGTGATGGCGATTTTTTGCTTCATAGCTTTAAAATTTAGGTATGACTTTTTTATCATACCAATTTGTCAGAGGTTATTCACATCGATCGACCACCGATCGGCTGGATACGATAAGAAATATCTACTTCCATCACTTCCTCAGTCCCCGGTATAAATTGTCCTTTGTCGTCATACTGGCTGCGAATATATTGCAACCGACGATCGGGGTTAGCCCCGGCCAATATTGCCCCCGCAGTCATCGATTTAGTTCCAGCAGTATAATCAATAAAAATCTCATTTTCCGTCAACCCAAATTTTTCTGTTGCCTCGTTGTAAATGGCCTCAATAAGTTGCCGAATACAGTTGGGGTCATCAATTTGATTGATCGTCAGCAGCAGCGATAAAGCCTGCTGATCGTCTTCGGGGTTAGGGTATGTTCGATCGCCCCAAAAGAACTCGATAGATTTATCTTGCTCCGATAACCGCTCTCTGAGCATCAAAGAGGCACAGTCTAAAGATTCTTGGCCACCACAAATAATCCAGCAGTGGCTGATGGTGCGAGATGGTTTGCGCCAGTGGTGCAAAATGGCTGTTTCTGCCGCTGAGGCTTTGGTGGGTGGGGTTTTGCTCATAAAGACAATTAAGCCTTTGCAGCTTTCAGTGGGGGCAAGGGGTTTTACTTTGCTGGAGTAGGGAAGTCTTTTGCCAAATAGCCGTTGAATATAGCCAAAAATGTTGGTGATGCTCAGTGCCAATATTAGTAAAATGGCCAAGATCAAGATTATTTGCCAGCCTGCTTTGCCCAAGGGATTGGGTGCTTTTTCGGCTAAAAAAGTGCAAACGTTGTCTAGCAGCAGGTTAGAGATGCCATTTCCGGCAACGGCGATCGCAATGGTGATTACGAACAAAAATAATCCAGGGTACTTCTCTGGTGATTTGAGAGCTTCAATAATCTTCGATCGCTTGGCCATAAGTAAGGTCTTTGAAAATTAACACTAGTTTACCGAAGGAAAGGGGCAATTTGTTCAACTCCATGTTAATCTAATTTTCAGATAGGGCGTTCCGCCTTTATCTTCCCAATCAATAGTGCATAGCCAGATTGTTTTGCTTATGAATACTAGGAAAGATGATCGAATTCAACGTCGTTTACAGATAGCGATCGCCTGGTGTCTGGCCTATTCGCCTGAAAATGACCGAGAAGCCCAACTAGCTGCCCTCCGCGATCACTTTAACAATGGATTGGCCTGTGGGGAAGATCTACAAAAAATTGTGCAAGCAGTAAGCTCCTTGATGAGCGAAAACTTGCTGCATCCTGAGACGATCGCCGACTTGCAATCGTTAATACAAAAGCACCCTTTGCTATGGAGTAACCGTATTGGTTTGGTCTATGGCGGAGCAACCAAAATCAAGCAATATGTCTTTGAATCTCCCAAACTGCAAGAAATTCGTGGGGCATCAGCATTACTAGACAACATCAACTTAGTCGATCTCCCGGCATTCTTTCATGCTGATGAAGATCCTGATAACGATTATTTCCCTGAATGTCAAGGAGCCAAAGACTACTGTAAAAACATTAGGAGTGCTTGGCTTGATGACGATCTCCAACTTAAAGGACTAGCCGAGGCACTAATTCCAGAATTGATCATTTATTCTACCGGCGGCAATATCTTGGCTTTTTGTCCTGAAGTGGTCACTAATCAACTAGCCAACGCGATCGAGAAGCGCTACACTCACGAAACCCTAACGGCTAACTCCTGTGCAGTAGGCGAAATTTTTAAACCTCTCGAAATCAGATTGGGATTATTGCCTGACGAAATTAATACAAAAACCTTCTGGTTTAATGATTACCAAACAGCTTATCAAGATAAAAATTACAAAGCTTTCATATCTGGTTATCTTTCTTGTAGTAATCCAGAGAGCAAAGAAAAGCTGTTGGAAGCATTTCAGGAGCGAAAAAGCTTTAATGAGCTAACCAGCAAGCTTGCTGCACTATTCAATAAGCGCCGTAGCGGCAATGTCACAGATGGTCGTCCCAGTCGGCAGTTCCCAGTGATGTTCGAGACACATCCTTACTTGCAGCGGGATGAAGGCGATCGACGATCAGCAATTGCTCAGGTTAAAGTTTTACCCGGTGAGCCTTGGTATTCTGAATCAATCGCTAGAAAACGTCTTGTGGGGCAAAAAACCAAGATTGCCGAGCGCGATACTCTTGTAAATTGGTATCAGGAACTAAATCTGAAATGGCCGCTAGATCAAGAAATTAAAATTGAAACATGGGTTTCAAGATATGAGAAGTTTCTTGAACAGCATAGTTATGAAAAGGAATATTTTCGAGAGCAAGATCGTAGCAACGTGAGCGCAGCTCGATCGCTTATTGAGATTGGTAACGCTAGCAAAGGATTTGTTGGTTATATCTATGCTGATGGTAATAATATGGGCGGATATATCCAGAAAATCCAAACTCCCGGAGAGTATCAAGAATTTAGCCAAGATATTTTCAAAGCCACAGAACAGTCTGTGTATCAAGCACTATTTGAACATCTTCGTCCCCATAAGCTTCATAATTTAACAGATCCAGAGCACCAAGACCGCAACGAAAAATTGATTCATCCATTTGAAATTATTACGATCGGCGGCGATGATGTAATGTTAGTTGTCCCTGCCGACAAGGCTCTAGCGATCGCCAAAACATTGGGTGATCAATTTGAAGTTTATTTAGCTGAAAATGGCAACGGCAAATATTCTGTCAACCAGCCTAAAGAACATCAAATTCATCGCTATTTTGCAGATGCCAAGCCATCTGTGAGCAGCTTAAGTATGTCAACGGGAATGCTAATTACCGCAGATGCTACGCCCATCTACTATGCAACTGATCTGACTGAGCAACTGCTTAAATCTGCTAAAGAAAAAGCCAAGCAGCTTAAAAAACTCGGTTATCATGGTGGCACCGTAGATTTTATGGTACTGAAGGCGGTAACAATGATTTCATCTAATATCAAAGAGTTTCGTCAGGAAGGTCTAACTAAAACCATTGGCGGTCAGAAACTAAAATTTCATGCTGCTCCATATACTTTGCATGAGTTAGGTGGATTGTTGGATGTGTTGAAAAATCTCAAAGAAGTCGATTTTCCCAAATCGCAGCTTTACCAGATTCGGAGCTTATTAGAGCGAGGTAAACGCACTGCGATTTTAAACTATCGTTACTTCCGTGTCCGGCTAGCTGACAACGGTAAAGTATTGAAGGGTTTTGAGAATAACTGGTGTAAAGCCAAAACAAATGATGGTAATTTAGCTCCATGGATGCACTACACTAAAACTGAGAGTGATTTAGAAGAATCTGGGTACGAAACTATTTGGCGAGATTTAGTTGATCTCTACGACTTTAGCGAGGAAGTATGAAATTAGCAGCACTAATCCAGCAACAGCAATCGACAGTAGGGACATACTCAATAACAGCTATAATCGATTCAGCCCTATCGATCGGCGCTGGCGGATCGTCAGGTTCTTTGTCAGATAAGCCGATCGTGCGTAACGCCGTCGGAAACCTGATTATTCCGGGTTCTCATCTCAAGGGCAGGCTTCGCCATGAGTGTGAAAAAATTGCGCGGGGCTTGGGTTGGTGTGTTAGTCGATCGCCAAATCCGCGAAACATGGTTGGTGACTACACAGTACCAAACAAAACGGAACTCTCAAAGCACTGCATTATCAGCTCTATTTTTGGTGATGCCTCTCAGTCATCCTGTTTACTTGTTGACGATTTAGTATGTAAAATTTCGTCTAAAGATTTACCAACAGAAGTGCTTCGCCCCGGTGTAACGATCAATCGCCGTCGTCGTACTGCTGAAGACAAAAAACTGTTTTATCTAGAAACTTCACCACCAAATACTCAGCTAAGATTTACTGGCAGCATTCATCTGATCGATCCGCCCAGCTATGCTACGGCATTGATTTGTGCAGGTTTGAGACATATTAATGCCTTGGGTGGCAGCAAATCGGCAGGGCTGGGGTGGCTAAATTGGGAGTTGGAGGAGATTCCACCAATCTCTCCAGAAGCTTGGGTGTCTTTAGGAGGAGCAAAATCATGAAAAAAATTAAAGTTCAAATAACTGCACATTCAGCGCTGGCGATTGGCCGTCAAAAGCCTGGTGGCTCCATTAGCGAAGTGGAAACCTACATTCCTGGCACTGTAATTCGTGGGGCGATTGCCGGTCTAATGATTAGACAGAGCGGCAACCAGGGAGATAACTATGAGCCAGATGGTGACTTTAAAGCTCTTTTCGTTGATGGTGGTGCAATTTTTCAAAATGCCTATCCTGCACTCACAAACAAGACTCTCAAAGTTAATCCTGATGTGCGAGTGCTACCAGCTACAGCACTGAGTGCAAAGGGAAGCCCTGGGTTCAAGATTAAAGATAAACCAGAGGATGACGGTAAAGGCAGCGGAGTATTTGATTCTTTGATTGATCGCTATTGTGCCGAGCAACAGGGGCAAGTCTATGATCCAAGTTGCCCCAAAGATGCTGGTAGAGTAGACCCATTCAAAGGTTTCTATAGTTGCCTTAACGGCATATATTATTCTCATTCAGCGAGTACCAGGCTGCTAACCCGTGTGGGCATTAATCGTAAGCGGGCAACCGCTGAAGATAAAATTCTTTACAGTACCCAGGTTTTGAACGAAGCCAAAAGCAAAGAAAATGATGACGTGTCGATGGTCTTCTGTGGCAGTATTTTAGTAGATGAATCGAAGGAATTGGCCGCTGAAGATTTTCATCAATATTTAGAGCATAATGCCAGCAACATTCGATTGGGTGGCTCAGCCTCACGCGGTTTGGGAAAAGTATCCTTACAGTTACAGCCTCCTGATCCTGAGCTTGGTGTAGGCGATCGATGGAAAGCTTTCAATGAAATGTTGCAGGGTCGTTGGAAGCTTTGGCAGATGTTCGATCGATCCAAAGCTAACCCCACCACTAAGCGAACCTTTTTCACCATTGGGTTGCAATCTGATGCTATTCTCAGCGAGCAATGGCAGCGATCGACAGTGATTTCAGTTAACATGCTGCAAGCTGCGGTGAGCAATTTGCCCGGTGAGCTAAAACTAGAAGTAGCTTATAGCAGTTATGATTATCGTTCTGGCTGGAATAGCGCCTGGGGGTTAATGAAAGATACTGAGTTAATTACCGATCGAGGTTCGGTGTACTTATTTAGTGTTGATAAAGATCATGAACCAGCTTGGATAAATGCCTTGACTGATTTAGAAAACCGAGGAATCGGCGATCGAACCATGGAGGGCTTTGGACAGGTGAGGATTTGTGACGAATTTCATTGTATATCAAGGGAGAAAGCGGTATGAAGTTAGAAGATGAATTAAAGATTAAATTGACGATCCAGAAATATATTCGAGATGCAGAGGATGAGATTGTAATTGCGATCGAAGATGCTCTAGATAAAAAAAAATATGGCAAGTATGACCCGAAAAATCCTAAAGACCCCAAAACTTTAGAGGAATCGCAATTCCGTAATTTGTTGAACGTGGCTACATCTACTAATAGCTCAGAGGTAGTGAAGAATTTCTTGCGTTACCAAGAGGGTCGAGAGGAAAAATGGGGACGCGGTACAGAATCATTGGCAGAAGCAATCATTACAGACATTCAAAAACTACTAAAAGATAAAGCTAGGGAAATTGCGACAAAGGCCAATGTGGTTGAAGAAGTGGCAGCCAAAACTAACGAAATCCATATGGAGCTGATTCGTCGCTATTTAGGCTATGGATCACGACATTTGGTTTACAAGCGTAAAGGCGAGAATGTAACTAAATAATTTTGTTGACTTGAGGAATTCTTAACATGTTTGATGTTTTTAAAAATCGTCTCGAAATCACCGGAACACTTTCTACTGTTACAGCTCTACGGGTAGGAGCCGGGAAATCTACTGACCCAACTAGTTCTGATGTGCCTGTAATAAAAGATGCTCTAGGTCATCCATTAATCCCCGGTTCTAGCTTCAAAGGAGCAATGCGATCTCATCTCGAAAGTTTTATGCGTGGGATCGACCTTAAGCTTGCCAATGATCCAAGTGAACTAGTTAGTCCATACTGGATGAATAAAATCAAGAATTTGAAAGAAAAGGTCGATGAGGATAAAAGTCTCACTAGCAAAGCAAAAGATATTAAATTAACCGAGGATTTGCTTAAAGAAACTGATCGAGTATCCCTATTATTCGGTTCGCCTTGGATAGCGGGTAAACTCCAAATTCAGGATTTACACGTTTTGCCTGGAATATGGTTTGGGCAATATCAAGAGCGTGACGGGGTATCGATCGAGCGGGATACTGAAACCGCCGCCGATGGTCGTAAATATGATTTTCAGGTAGTGCCCGCCGGAACACAGTTTTCTTTCAGAGCTATTGTCGAAAATGCCAGTGATGCCGAGCTAGGACTGCTAATGATTGGCCTGACCCAGTTTGAAAATGAAATGATTCCTTTGGGTGGCGGCACATCTCGTGGTTTGGGTGTGGTCAAGTTAGAGTTAGAAGGAATGATCTGGGTTGACCCCGACAATCCTCAAGAACTTCTTGACTATCTGCAAAAATTAGTCGCAGGACAGATTCGAGAGGGATACGACAAAAGTACAGAAATAGCGTCACTAAAAAATAAATGGGTATTGGCATTAGTCAATGAGCTAAAAGCCTATATCCCTGTTGCAGCGAAATAAAATCCATAACTGTAAATAGTCTCCTCAATTACTCCAGCTAAAAATATGCACAAGCGATTAGTAAACCACTGCACGATCGAGCTTTCTTTAATTCCTGACGGGCCGATTTTAGTCAAATCTGGCAAAGAAGGCGCTGACCCCACCAAGCCAGATATGGAGTTTGTCGAAACCTATCATGCCGGTGGACGAACGATTTATTTACCCGGCAGCGGACTGAAAGGAGCAATTAGAGCGCACAGTGAGCGCATTGTTCGCACCGTAGGCCGAGATACTCGGGATGCGGATAATCTTGATGCACTATGGGCAAACGATCCACTTCACGATAACTATGATTACCTGAAAGAAGATGATGTGAAAAACAACAGCCAAAAAATCCACAAAAGATCCAGCTTTACTGATCGATTATTTGGTAATACTTTGATAGCCAGTCGCTTACGGATTGAAGATGCTTATCCGGTGGGTGCAGTGAAACTAGAAGAGCGCAATGGAGTAGCCATCGATCGAGTCTTTGGTTCGGTAGCAGTTGGACCATTTAACTATCAAGTTTGCACTGCTGGTGAATTCGCTACTAAAATTCATCTCAAGAACTTCACATTGGAACAGTTGGGTTTACTGGGCTTAGTCCTTCGTGATTTGAATGATGGCTGGTTTGGGATTGGCTTCGCCAAGTCACGGGGGCTAGGAACTATGACCGTGAAATTCACTCAGGCTAAAGTACAGTATCCTGGTTGTGTATTAACGGATGATCGACAGATTCGGCAGCTTGGAAGTAGTCAAATCTGGCCTGGGGCAACTCTATTGGGTGCCGGTGAATTTTTGGATGCGCTTGAGCGCGATAAATATGGTTTTCCGGGAAGTGACAGCCAGACTGGTATCCCTGTAGCACCCCAGGCAATGGAATATGGAATCGGTGTTGAGCTACGTTGGACAGGTGAAGAAGTCAAAGATTTGTTCACTCGATCAGTGAAAGCTTGGAGTAACTTGGTAGGTGCAGCATGAGCACAGAACTTGTTGGTACTAAGACAGTGGATTCTATCGATAGCTTGCGATCGCTTTTAGCGGAATTAGCTGGTAAAGGCGATTGTTACTACTTTGCCCGCTGGCCACAGGGGGTAAGTGGCATAGAGAAGGCGATCGATGATTTGTCACCCAACTCTAAAAAGATTTCTGAGGGAATTTTTAAGGGTAGCCCAGAAGGACAAATGTTTAGTAGTAAATTTGAGGTGCGCTGGAAACAGAAGGATCAAGGCTACGAGATATTATTGCTACACTGTGAGCAATCTGTAAGCAAATGGCAGTTCAATTCAGTTGGGCAAAGTTGGAAAGCATCAGATCCTTTAAACACCTGTTTCCATGATACTGACGAAACTCGCTTTCCTCAAGAGTTTCAAATAGCTGAAAAAGCGAAATTACACCAGCGATATTTTCAAGATATAGCTACAGGTACGGTTCATTTTGTTGCTCTGATGCTTGCTAATTAATTTATGAATAACTCTACAGACCAAAATTTAGCTCCAAAACCATACAAGCTAATCTCTTTCCCTAAAGAGCGCCCTACCCTAGCTGCACCCGCCGGACACGATCGATATCAAAGCGATCGGCTCCATGGTGTTTTACATTTAACCTTAGAAGTGCAAACGGCTCTCCATGTATCGACTGGGATAGTGGCAATGGGTAGCGATGTTGGTAAAAAAGGCATTCCGTTGATTAAGACCATGACTCTAAACGCTGATCAGCAGCTTGTGATTCAGGGTAGTTCTCTAAAAGGCTGTGTTCGATCGATCTATGAGGCTATTACGAACAGTACGTTAGTTGTAATTACGCAGAAGAAAAAAGATCGGAATCGTCAGATAAAATACTATGAAAATAAATACCCTCAATGTCGAAAACCTTTAGAGATAGATCTTAAGAACTCTCTGGGAAACAAAAAACTTTGTCCAGCAGGTCGTGTATTCGGAGCACTGAATTATCAAGGATTACTTTGTTTCTCGGATGCTTTATGTGTTGGAAATTCTCCCTGTGTTGGTTTTATGCCTTCACTTTACAGTCCCGATTTAGAGCGTAAAAAATACTATGATAGCCAAGGGGAATTAACAGGGCGAAAATTTTACTATCATATGAGCCGATCAATTGATCCGGGTGAAAATCGCGGTGTGCCAGTGCAACAGGCTGGGCGGTTATTCACTTTTGAAACTTTGCTGCATTATAAAAATTTGCTGCCAGCCGAATTAGGAATTTTGTTGATTGCTTTGGGTCAAGATCCTCAGCATCCCATGGCGCTAAAGATAGGCGGAGGGAAGCCGATCGGGATGGGGACTATGACTGTAGCGGTGTCGGCGATCGAACAGACGATTGATGTGATCGATCGATATCGTCAATACGATCTTGGTCAAGAGGCTCAGCTTACCGGAGCCGAAGTTCAGGAATTTATGCAGCGGCAGATTCAGGTGGCTCATGGATCAGATTTACTTCAGAAATGCCAATTAACTGAGTTAGCACAGGTGTTAAATTATCCGAGCGATCGACTACCGCCAGCAGGGATGTATTAGGAGAGAAACATGAGTGAACTAAACGAAAGTCAATGGCAAACGGCTCACATTATGGCTCGGTTGTTGGTGCAGGCGAAGATGGATAAGAATGAGCTAAAGAAGGCTAATGCTTATCTACGGGCTTATGTAGATGTGGCTGATGGTGGGGAGCGGTTTTTTAAGTATTTGCAAAATCTTGTGCACGGTGGAGACAAAATTAGCCATAGCAAACGTACTCCAGATTATTACCGTAGTTTGGATGAGGTTTGTGTTAAGTATCTGAAGTCGGTGCAAAGTACACCTCAAAGCATGTTAGATATTCTGGGGTGGGTGGGGCGGTTGATGCATTATTATGAAGGGAAGCCGATAGCTGAGTTGATAGATGCGCCGATCGAGGTAACTGTGATGTCTTCAAGGCAATCTGAGATTGCTCAGGCAGCAGCTAGTCAGGAGTTTTCGATGGACCAAGAGATCGAGGCTAAAGTCACAAAGATCGCTGGTAATAAAGTGTCCTATGAGATTCTGGGGGTGATTCGCCTGACTGAGAAGGAGCCAAAAAAGGCGGCTCTGTTAACCGTGAATCAGATTGTCAGGGTAAGAATAGTTTCCCTGAAAGATGATGGAGGCATTAAGAGCGTTAAATTGGTTTGCTCCTGCCTTGACCCAACCATTTGCAATTTCAAGGATAAAACTTGAAATTGCAAATACTTGTACCACTATATAATATTAATATAAGCAGAAGTTTTATGAGAAATATCTTGATTTGCACGTTAGGAACAAGCTTATTATCTGGAGTAGGGCGCTTACCAGAATCTGAGCTACTGCGTGTAGCAAAGGATGCTAAGAATTGGCAACAGTTAGCTTTAACGTTACTGGAAGGCAATAACACTGATCGGATTTGTGGAGCAGAGATAAACTCTATCACTAGCATTATTCAAGAAAAACTACTAGATCGACAAGAGCTGATTATTTTCTTGGTGTCTGATACAGATGATGGCAGACACACTGGAGAAGTTTTGAAGCACTATTATAAAAGCAAGAAAAACAGTCTGCACTTTGCCAATGTTGAAGTACGGGTGTTAGAAGGATTAAGAGATGATGATGTGCAAAAATTCCAACAGCAAGGATTGAAAAATCTAGTTGTTGAAATCAGCAAGGAAACTAGGAAATTCTCGGCAGAGTCGATCGCTATTAATGCCACAGGGGGCTATAAAGCTCAAATCTCCTTTGCTGGAATGATTGGACAAGCTCTGGGTATCCCAGTGTACTATCTCTTCGAAAAGTTTTCCAAAGTAATTCAGTTACCACCACAGCCTATTGCACTTGATTTAAGCTTATGGCTAGAGAATTATAGCCTTTTTGAGATACTGGAAACAGAGCTAACTGTTGAAATGGATGAATTGATATCTGAAGGATTGAATTTTGATAGCATTGAAACAATGTTAGATAAAGAAATACTAGATGGAGCTACTTGTATTGCCCTTTCAGCAATGGGACAATTGTTCCATGAACGGTGCAGATCGCAGTTTGTTCGCCAAGAAACAGCTTTATTATCTGGAATTTCTCAGGATTCTACCGACCCGGCTAAAAAAGCAATTAATCTTCGCGCTGATCATGGAAAAGATAAGCTTGAAGAATTTTCTAAAAAGATTTGTCGTTCTCCATATGTTAAAAGTATTATTAACTCCTTGCCATTTAACCCCAAATCAAGAAATTGTATTCGCAGAACTAGACCAAATGGAACGGTCGAATTTATATTAACTTGGACGGATGCAGGTTTAGGAGTATGCATCGAAACAACAGGGCGAACGCTAGCAGAAACCAATACAATTGCGTTGCACCTGCAAGACAAATATTCAGTCTGAAATTAATATTGCGCGTAGCCGCCTCCACTTTGATCGCACAGCACCTCCCAAGAAAAATCGCTACAGCAGCATTACTAAAATCGATACCCCAACATTAAAGTCGAATTTTGCAAAGAGGAGGTAGTAAAACTGAAAAAAGCCAGAAAACAATAATGACTAAGATTCTTCCTGAGATGCCGGATTTTCTGCTGTTTTGATCTCTTGTTCATAATTGGCGATCGCTTCATTGATCGTTTCATTGCTAACATCCGAAAAGTCAGACTTAAAGTAAATCGTAACTAGTATGATAGCTTGGCTAGTCTTCAGGTAGTATATGACTCGATAACCACCACTTTTTCCTTTTTGGGTATCACTATTTTTGAGGCGAACCTTGAAAATTTGATATTTAGCGCCAGCAACTTCATCCCCAGGCACCTCACCTGATTGAAGTAGCTCAATTAAGGTTTGGAGATCCTGACGAATCGAACGATAACGCTTGACGAGATCTCGCAGATCTTTTTGAAAGCGTGGGGTCAGGGCAATTTCGATCGATAATGAATCACTCGACATCTATGCCCTCCCACATCTTCGATAATGGGATAGTTTTGCCAGTCAAAGCCTCATGTAAACCTTGACGAATACCTTCGACTACAACTTCTGTTGGTGTCTCATCAGGATCAACTTCATCATCTTCAGCAAATAGCAGAATAACGCGAACCTGCTGTGGTTTATAACCTCCGAACGATTTATCAAGAATAAACTCACCAACTTCATTGATCGTTGCAGTGGTTTCAATTGCTTTCATTAGAACACTCCAGTTGTTGAGCAGCGGAAAAACCTAATACATCCCAATTTTAGCCAAAATTTAGTAGATCAGTAACTTTGCTAAGCCTAAAAACAGCATCAGATCACTCGATCGAAATCTACAAACCGATCTTGGGCTAACCATGCCGCATACGCTAGAGCCATCGATACCCCTCCATCCTATTTTTTTCTAACAAAGCACTGATGCGAGATTGCAAAGATTCGGAAGGGCGCAAAGCGATAATTTCTTCCGCAGTAGGTAGTCCAGCTAAAAATTCTAAGACATCAGCTATCCCAGAAAAACCTTCTTGATCGATCGCCTGGAACTCTCGCAACCCCAACTTTAGGATCTGGGGCAGGGTTATTTCATTCTAAAAAGAGACTTAAGAAAATTAAGGCCGGAACCAGCTTTACGTTGTGCTTGAGCCATATTTGAAAGGCCATTTTCTCGGTAAAGATTTAGGGTGAAATTACGTGCCAAA
>JAAFHZ010000012.1 GCA_013297675.1 Synechococcales cyanobacterium bin59.metabat.ball.084
CCAGGGCGATTAACCTGACCAATGACAGCTACTTTAATGGGGTTGAGTACTTGAGGACCGAAGCTGCTAGCTGCCAACTGTCTACTACCATCAGAACCAATTACTGGGTCGGTTGGTAGGTAAATGGTGTCACCATTTTGCAGGACAATATCTTGAGTGTTGTCGCCAGCATTGAGTAGGCGCAATAAATTCACCGGAATTTTTTGGGGTGAGCCATTGCGGGTGAGACGTCTGACCACAATTCTGCTGGCATCGGCAGAAGCCGTAGCACCTCCAGCTAAACGGATAGCCTCGGTCAGAGTAGGTAAGCTCAATCTACCGCTAGTTCCAGTGCTACCAGCGCCTGAAGATCCTTCCGCTCTGAGGTTGTAAGTACCGGGCTTAGAAATTTCCCCAACAATCGCAATTTTAATCGCCACATCCTGGCTGCCAATGTTGGAGTCCGAAATCCGGGAAACGTCACTAGCATCAATATTGGTGGCAGTAGGAATAAAAATTCGATCGCCATCTCGTAAAGTAATGTCCTTGCCAGCATTTTTAATTACGGCCAGCAAGTCAAACGGCGGCATCATAGTACTGCCACGGGCAATCAGGACACGTCTCAGATCAGATGTCTGATTCACCCCCCCGGCCAATTGTACGGCCTGGCTCAGGGTTGGGAATCTACGAGATTCACTAGGATTATTAGACAAAGAAATGCTGTAGGAACCAGCTCGGTTTACTTCCCCAGCCACGGTAACTCTAATCGTGTTTTCTTGACCACCAATATTAGATTCTGCAATCCGAGAGATATCATTGGCATCAACATTCGTAGCAGTGGGAATGAAGATCGCGTCACCATCGCGCAAGGTGATGTCTTGAGAAGAATCGGCTCTTTGTAGGACTGCCAACAAATTAACTGCTCCAACGCGCCGACCTCGCTGAATACGCACTTGCCGTAAGTTAGCAGATTGATTTACGCCGCCAGCTAGCTGCACAGCTTGGCTGAGGGTGGGAAACTTTCTGGCATCAGCGAGAGGAATGCTGTAGGAACCAGCGCGATTAATTGCACCGGCAATTGTGATCTGAATTGGTCTGGCTATCAGTAAGCCAACGGTAACGTTGGGTGTCCGCACATACAATTGATACTTAGCTTTAATAGCTTCGGATGCTTGGGCAAGAGTTGCCCCCGCTACTGGGACTGCTCCGATAATGGGCAGGTTTACGCTACCGTCAACCAGCACAATAAATTCGCCGCTGTACTCCGGTACATTGAAAACATCTACGCGCACTCGATCGCCAGGACCAAGAGTGTAAGCATCAGGATTTTGCCGCTGTTGAACTTGGCGTGGTGCTACTTTGCTAGGCTGTGGTAAAACTTTGGGCTTAGCTGATGCGGCCTGCGGTAAACCCAGGAATGCACACAGTGGAGTGGAGCTTAAGCCGATCAATAGCATCTTGCAGAAGAACTTACTTAGCCTAGCAGTGTCAATCATTTTGAGTAGAGGTCTGTTAATTTATCTGGTGAACCATTTTCATCTTATGCGCTTTTCCAGAGGTTTACCTTCGGCTGTTTGTCGTAGTTTTAGACGATTACAACATCGATCACGGTAATTGAGCGATGCAGATTAAAATACTACGGAAGACTACAGGAAATTGGCCAAGAGAAAAAATATTTTTAAATCATAGACAATGATCCTCACTAAAGGTTAATATATGTATTCGTGAGTTTTGCCATGAGTTTCGATATCTTCCATGAACGCCCAAGAAATTATTCGCTCGATTGAGGCAGAATACCTCAAAAGTGACCTGCCAGAGCTTTTCATCGGTGACACCATTAAAGTTGGAGTCAAGATCAAAGAAGGCGAAAAAGAACGGGTTCAACCCTACGAAGGGATCATCATTGCCAGACGGCATGGTGGTATTAATGAAACCATCACCGTTCGACGGGTTTTCCAAGGTGTAGGTGTAGAGCGGGTCTTCCTGCTGCATTCTCCCAAGGTAGATACCATCACAGTAGTACGTCGTGGTAGAGTCAGAAGAGCTAAGCTTTTCTATCTGCGCGATCGCGTGGGCAAAGCCACTCGCGTCAAACAGCGCTTCGATCGAGACAAATAAAGTCTCTATTGAGGTTCCAGGCAGAGGTTGATGATAGTCTCTGTCTTCTGCGTCCTTAGTTCAGTTGGTAGAACGTTGGTCTCCAAAACCAAATGTCGAGGGTTCGAGTCCTTCAGGGCGCGTCCATAAATTTAAAAATACAGCTTGTCAATAATCTGCGACAAGCTGTATTTTTTCAGGCAATGTTTTATGATTGCCACATAACTCTTCTTGCTCTCAGCCGTGCCCATCTACAAACAGCAGAAAATAGATCTTCGTGAAAGCTATCCTTGTCCTTGCTGTCGCGGGAGTTTGCAGCAAATTGTCTTAACTGAGGCTTTGGGCTGCGATCGCTGCCAAAAAATTTTCGCCCTCTGGACAGATGGCTATGTAATTGAGCAAACCTCTAGCCCTTATCACAACTGTTGGCGCTGGGATGGCAAACACTGGCAAACCAAAAATCCAGCTCCTCATAGTAGCTGGATCTTGTTTGGCGGTTTAGTGTTGACCGCAGCTTTTGCAATTGGTGCTTTGCATCTGTTGTCGCGTTCCCCTGAAAAAACTCCGATAGCACCTTATCCGCCTAGAATCAGTGAAAAATCACCAACCTCCTAAAAACAGATTTACTCAGTTTTTTTTACTGGGCGGGCAACACGAGAAATTGGTGGATTGGATCGCTCACTTATGGGGGGCAGCTCTGAAGTAGCCAATCTTCTCGCACCAGCATTGGGGTTGTACAAATCTAAATGCACCGACTGGCCAGCTTCTCTGGCAGCGGCAGCTAAAACTGCCTTGGTGGCATACAAGTGGCGATTACCAGTAGCCACCAACATTCCTTGATCAATTTCAGCAAAAGAAACCCTCACCCAAACTCGCGCATGAGTGGGAATATATTCACAATCTACACGCAGAGCTTCTGGCTGGCTTAAAAAAGGCTTCAGCAAAGCAGCAATGATCTGCTGGTATGGAGGGTGATTTGCCATCTAGGTCTATGCGCTAGGTGCAGCCGCTGCAACAGGTCTAGGAGTAGCAGTTAGAATGCTGGCATTGACCAACAGCCTGCGGACAGTTTCGGTAGGCTGAGCGCCTTGACTAAGGCGGGCTTTGATTGCTTCTTCATTCAGACGCACTTCTTTAGTGCGAGGATTATAAAAACCTAGTTCTTCTAGAGGGCGACCATCGCGGCGGGTGGTACTCTGACAAGCTACGATTCTGTAGCTGGCTTCGCGCTTTTTACCCTGTTTCTTGAGCCGTAATTTAACCATGTGCTGAGTACTAACTAACAAAGTTTTGATTCTATCACTAAACCAGATCGTTCGTCATCTGTTTGGCAGCAAAATCTGGTGAATATTTTCTCTGGCGACCGATCTCTGGGCAAACTGAGACTATCAGCATCTGAAAAATATACATATGAAAAATCTTTCTTCCGTGGTTCGACCAGCAATTTGCCTAGTGGCAATCGGTCTCCTCACCATGCTCTCGGCTTGCAATAGCCCCCAAAAGACCGCTGCGGTTCTGCCTGCTGCCACTCAAAAATCTGAGATAAAGCCCGGTGGCATCTATGTATACAAAGGTGGTGATGGCAGCTTAGGAACGCTGAAAGTTTTGGCTACTGGCGACGGCACAGTAGATGTGCGGCTGTATAAAAATCGCTTTCAGACAGTCCCAGGATCGATCGATCTCAAGACCTTAGAAGTAAGTGTCAAACGTGAAATTTTGTCTGTCAGAGGATTTCAGACTTGGCAACCCCAAATAGTAGCAGAGCAGCCAGTGACCAAAGAAGAACTGGCTGAACCTCCCCAGTAAGCCCTAAATCCCCGCAGCGACAGTATCTGCCACAGATAATTCATGGCGTTGATGTAACCGTAAAAGCTGAGCCAAAGACGATCGCAGCTTGGGACGAGGAACAATTCGATCGACGAAGCCATGCTCGAATAGATACTCGGAAGTCTGAAAATTGTCGGGTAACTTTTCTCGCAGAGTTTGTTCAATTACCCGCCGACCAGCAAAGCCGATCGTGGCTTTGGGTTCGGCCAAAATAATGTCGCCCAACATTGCAAAGCTAGCAATTACGCCCCCCATGGTGGGGTTAGTCAAGATGGGAATGTATAGCAGCTTGGCTTCTCGATGACGAGCCAAAGCGGCGGAGATTTTCGCCATTTGCATGAGGCTGAGCATTCCTTCTTGCATTCTGGCTCCACCGGAGGCGCAGAGAATGACTACTGGCAAACGGTGACTGGTACCAAACTCGATCGCCCGCGCCAATTTTTCGCCTACCACCGAACCCATACTGCCGCCCATAAACCGAAAATCCATCACCCCCAGCACCACTCCTTCGCCCTCGATTTTGCCGCTGCCGGTGAGCACCGCATCGGTGAGTCCGGTTTTGTCTTGAGTTTCTTTAATCTGATCAATGTAAGGCTTGCGATGCACAAACTTTAGTGGATCGGAGGGGCGAATGTGATCATCTAACGAACTCCAAGTGCCACTATCTACTAACTGCGCCACGCGCTCATCGCAAGTTACCCGGCGGTGGTGTGCGCAGTCTAAACAGACCATCTGATTAGCTTTGAGGTCTTTACTATAGGCGATCGCCCCGCAGGCATCACATTTTGTCCATAGGCCATCAGCGATTTCTCGCTCTTGCTGGGTTTGAATGGCGGGGTCAGCTTTTTGACGATTAGCAAACCAATCGATAAGAGTCATAGTTTAGAACGCTGATATGTGCGGTTTTTCAGAGATTCCCCTGATTTATCCAGGGTCAGTCAAAGATATTACCAAATCTTAACATTGGCTTAAGACAAATCGATGGCGGTGGCACGAGTATTTCTTATCAGAATGTGCAGGTAATTATTGTTTTTGCTTAGGTGGCTCGACTCTACGTAAAGCTGGTCGTTGGCTTTGCAGAGGAGTCCCTCGATCAAATACACCTCTGATCGGCGCTGCTGTAACCGGTGCTTCAGTTTTAGTCTCTTTCACTGCCCGATGCTTCATCGTTAGCGCTACTCGCTTCAGGGCTTTGTCGATTTCCATCACTTTAACCTGCACCACTTGCCCGACTTTGACAATTTCTTTGGGGTCACTGACATACCGATCGGCTAATTGCGACACATGCACCAAGCCATCTTGATGTACGCCGATATCCACAAAAGCGCCGAAGTTGGCCACGTTAGTCACAATGCCTTCTAGCTCCATGCCCACTTCCAGGTCAGACATTTCTTTGATATTGGCGCTAAAAGTGGCATAGCGGAACTCGGCACGGGGGTCTCTTCCGGGTTTTTCTAGCTCGTTAATGATATCCCGCAAGGTTGGTTCACCGATTGCTTCAGTAATATAGCTACGCAAATTTTTCTTGAGGAGTTCGGCAATTTGAGTGGTTTCGGTCAACGGGATTTTTTCGGCTTTGGCGATCGACTCTACTAAGCCATAGCTCTCGGGATGTACGGCGGTATTGTCTAAGGGATTTTTGCCCGATCGAATTCGTAAAAATCCGGCGGCTTGTTCAAAAGCTTTTGGCCCTAGTTTGGGCACTTTGCGCAGAGTTTTGCGATCAACAAAAGCACCATTCTCGTTGCGATAAGCCACAATATTTCCCGCGATCGCGGCAGTCACGCCAGAGACAGAAGTTAACAGTTCTTTAGATGCCGTATTTAAATCTACGCCCACATAGTTAACGCAGCTCTCTACGGTTTCATCGAGCTGTTTCTTGAGTAACTTTTGATCTACATCGTGCTGATATTGCCCAACGCCGATCGACTTAGGATCAATCTTCACTAGTTCAGCCAAAGGATCTTGGAGACGGCGACCGATGCTGATGGCACCGCGCACGGTAATATCCAGTTCAGGGAATTCTTCGATCGCTACTTTGCTGGCGGAGTAAATAGAGGCTCCCGATTCGTTGACCATTACTTTGACAATGGCTCTATCAATCTTTTGCAGAACTGTAGCGACAAATTCATCGGTTTCGCGGCCAGCAGTGCCATTACCGATCGCAATTAGTTCGATTTGGTATTTTTCTAGTAACTGGTAGAGAGTAGCAGCGGCTTTTTCGGTTTGGCCGGTGTGAGGAAAGATTGCTTGATATTCTAAGAATTTGCCAGTGTTGTCTAACACTGCTACCTTACAGCCCGTGCGGAATCCGGGATCGATCGCGCAAGTCGGCTTCATCCCAGCCGGGGCAGAGAGTAGCAATTCTTTTAAGTTGGCAGCAAAGGTTTGGATTGACTCTAAATCGGCGGCCTGTTTCTTAATGCCGCGAACTTCGTTGATTAAGGAGTTTTTGAGAAGTCGTTGCCAGGTGTCTTCGATCGTGCTGCGGTAAAAATCTCGCAAAGGAGCGTCTTTAGTACGAATAATGCGACTTTGTAAATATTCTTGCACTACATCTTCGTCGCAGACTAGGGCAAAATCTAGGATTTCTTCCTGTTCACCCCGATAGAGGGCTAATAGATTATGGGCAGCAATGTTTTTGATGCGATTGCTGTAGTTACGATACATCTCAAACTTGGTGCTGCCTTCTGGGTGGGCGGCTTTGATTTTGGAGACAAAGCTGCCATTGTTTAATAAAAATTCTCGTAGATAAGCGCGGAATTCAGCAGTATCGGCTATTTCTTCTGCGAGAATATCTGATGCTCCTTGGAGCGCTTCGGTAGCGGTTTTGACTCCTTTAGCTTCGTCAACATATTGGGCGGCAGCGGTTGCTAAGGATGCAGGAGTTGCGGCGGGCTGGTTTTGAGCTTTCAGCCACTGAGCTAGAGGTTCTAGTCCTTTTTCGCGGGCGATCATGGCCTTGGTGCGGCGTTTGGGTTTGTAGGGTAGGTAAAGGTCTTCTAGTTCGGTTTTTTGCAGACAGTTTTCAATTTGCTGGCGCAGTTCGGGGGTGAGTTTGCCTTGAGATTCGATCGATTCCAAAATTACTTTTTGTCGATCGACCAATTCTGTTAGGTAGGTAAATCGATCGTTCAGATCCCGGAGCTGAGTCTCATCCATGGTGTCGGTGCGCTCTTTGCGGTAGCGGGCGATAAAGGGAATGGTGGCTCCTTCAGCAAAGAGTTCGAGGGCGGCCTGTACTTGGTGGGGGCGCAGGGAGAGTTCGGCGGCTAGTAGTTTTGGGATATCGATCATGATCTGGGGCGCTGTCTGGGGAGTGATTTAGGCTATTCTAACGCCGATTTGCAAAGATGCTGGCACTGTTCAGGGATAATTTTAGTAAAAATTTGGGGAGAAAATTGTTCCTGTTTCCGGCCACTAGCGAGGCAGCATGATAAATTTCTCTCTTGGTGTAAATGCCTTTAATTAATCAGGGTCTGGCTGGGTATAATCTAATCGAGTGCCATTACCACCCTACCACCATGAACCTTGATCCTGACAGTCAACCTTTACAAATCGATTGGGAACGCCTGAGTCAAATTTCTGACGATGACGAAGAATTTCAGCTAGAGCTACTGAATATGCTGGCAACAGATGTTACCGATCAAATAGCTATGATCAGCAGCGCCATCGCGCAACAGAACAGCAAAGAGTTGCAAGAACTCGGTCATTACCTCAAAGGCTCTACTGCCAATGTGGGCGTAAACTCCATGGCTTTGATTTCCAAACAGCTCGAAGAAGCGGGCAGAACAGAACAGCTTGAGCTAGCAACGACTTGCCTAGCAGCTTTGGCTGATCAACAAAATAAATTGCTAGCCTATTTAGCCACTAAAACAGCGGGCTGATATCAGCCCGCTTAGGTTTAAGCTATTGACTTAGTTAGTCTTAGCTGGAGTCTTTTCTGCTTCTTTGGGTTTCTCGCTGGCTTTAGAGTCGGGCTTAGCACCTTCTTTAGCCACCCCGATCGATACGTTACTGATGGTTTTGTAAGTGTTGTCGGGCTGAATTTCCCAAACGTCATAACTGCCTAGCACATCACCGTATTGGTCGATATCTACCGCCCCACTGGCTCCTTCGTAGTTAATTGTCTTGCCCGCCTTGAGCAGTTCCAAGCCTTTGCAAACATCGGTAACTGCTTCACCGCCGCCAGTACCACCAGATACCTCCCGGATTTTGCTTTGAATACCTTCGCCAGTGTTGGATTTCGCCGACTGCGCTGCCAGCATCATCAACATTGCGGCATCCCAAGACTGTGCTAGGTAGGGAGTGAAGGGCTTATTGGTGGTTTTCCAGGCAGCTTCAAAGTCTTTGTAAGCATTACCTTTAGCACCGGGCACAGTACCTAAGGCTCCGGCTAACATCGATTTACCTTCTTTGGTTTTCGCCACCAGTTTAGGGAAAGCATCAGAGTAGCCAGCATCGGGCATCAAAATCTGTACGCCCTTGAGCAAGCCGCTTTCGTAAGCTGCTTTGAGTACTGACGGGCCACTTTCATCTGGGTAGACGATCGCTGCCAAACCTTGAGGATTACCGGCTAATGCAGTTTTTACCTCGGTATCAAAGGTAGACCCTTTGGGGTCGTAATGTACGGGGTTGCTTTCGTTAGTGATTGTACCGCCCAGTTTCTTGAAGGCTGAGATAAATTCTTTCTCGAAAGCAGTACCGTAATCGTTTTTGATCGAAAGCACCGCTACTTTTTTTAATCCTTTATCAAAAGCTACTTTGGCTAAAGCAGGCGCTTGATGAATATCTGAAGGAGCTGTGCGTGACCAATACCCTTGAAACTTCCCTTCTTTAGCCGAATCAGTAAACTTAGGGCTAGTGCTGCCGGGAGAGATGAGCATTACTTTGTTTTTGGTGGCGATCGAAGTAGCCGCGCTAGAAACGCTGCTAGCAAAAGAACCCACTACTCCGGCCACCTTATCGGCAGTGGCGAGTTTGGTCATGGCAGATGTTGCTGACTCCGACTTACTTTGATCGTCTTCTACCACCACATCAGCCACGGGTTTGCCATTGACACCGCCGCATTTATTGACTTTGGCTACGGCTAGCTTCACCGCTTCGGGCAAGGGTGCGGCGATCGAAGCCACATCTCCGGTCGCCGAAAGTAAGGTGCCTAACTTTAATGGCGAACTGGCATCCGGCGCACTAGCCGCCGGGCTATTTGCAGCGGCGGTTGCACCGGGCTTCGGAGGCGCTGGATCTGTACAGCCGGTTAAAATGCTGGTGGTGCTTAGAGCTAAGCAAATGGCGATCGTAGACTTATTCATAAAAACTGAAACTCCTCATCACTAGATTACTTTCGACATCAGCATCGAAATCTAGCCTGATTGTAGCGCGAAGCACCTGCACTGCCTAGGTATTGGTTAACTAATCTCAGCTATTCGATCGACGGATTGATTTACCAGCGGCAATACGCAGCCGAGGGCCTCTGGGCAGTAAATCGATATTATCGATCGGCTTTATATCCACATAGGGTAAAAAAGCATTCTTTTCTTCTTTGGTAAAACGTTTAGTTTTCCAGGAATTTTTATCTACAAACATGCTGCGTTGATAGCCTTCGGCGGCCATTACCTGATCGCTCATATTCTCAGTAGCAGAGGCGGCATTAAAAAATTGAAACCGCATGACTGCCGAAGAATATCCTAGAGCAGAGAGCCACACCTCTATCCATACTCGATCGGTTAGAAATAATGGGGTTTTATAAGAAATTGTGGTTTGAGCTAAAGCCGGGTAAGAGCCTTTGGTGACTAAGATATCCATGGGTAAACCAACAGCATCTAGCATTTTCAGCCGACCAATTTCCATCCAGTTTACATACACAGCATTGTGAACTTGGCCATTACAATCAATTTGATAAGAGTAGATATCTAGATCAAAAGTAAGTTTTTTCACGGTAGTAACCCAAAAAAGGGAGAAGTCACTTATGAGTGACAATATATTTAATCTAACATAGTCACTTTTTGGTGACAAGTACTTAGAAAGTAATAAATTGTTAATAGGTGACAATGTATTTTTTGGATATGAGCTAAAATAGTCACCCAGCGGTGACACTAAAGGAAGAAATCATGCCCAGAGACAAAGAAAAAACCAAAGCACGCATTCTACAGGCAGTGGGTAAGCTGTTAGCAGAGTCAGGCTTTAGTTCTTTGGGTATTAATGCAATTGCCAAAGAAGCTGGGGTAGATAAAGTCTTAATTTATCGATACTTCACAGACCTACCCACTCTCTTGCAAACTTTCGGTCGAGAAGGAAATTATTTATCAGGAAGTATAATCCCCCCAGAGCTAGAGAATGCAGAGTCATTGTCAGATGGATTAGTTAATTGGTTAATGTATTTTCAACAAGAACTAAAAGACCGTCCAATTACGCAAGAAATTATTCGCTGGGAATTAGTAGAAAACAACGAATTAGTCAAAGAATTGAGAGAGATTCGACGAGATGTGGCCACCGCAAGACTGATGTTTCTCAGTGATAAATTTGGTCTACCAACCGATCAAGATACCGTTGCCATCATGGCTATCTTGGGTTCAGCCATTATTTATCTCCAGCTTCGGTCTAGAATTAGCCCGACTTTTTCAGGTTTAGATTTTAGTACTGCGGAAGGCTGGGAAAGGATTGATGCGGCAATTTCCACAATTATTCATGCTGTAATGCCTTAAAATAACGCTTCCCAATCAGAATCATGGCATCTGCCCTAATTGGGTCGAGAGAAAGTATTGCCTATGGGCAACGCTTCGCGAACGGATGGTTGGATTTCTGTCAGGGTGACAGTTTCTTGGGGAGAAAAGAAACAGAAATCCTAGTTGTGAAGCTAGGGAATTTCAGTGGCTTTAGCTCTGAGAGTAGTCAACTATATTGCTATGATATGCATTATGCTTAGGCGGCTAGCATAGCTCTGACTTTTCAGACATCCTCTAAGAAACTGATTGCTGACGGAGAACTGCTAACAGTTTTTCAAAATGCAAGGGTAATGGAGCAGTCACTTTGATAGTTTCTCCAGTTACTGGTTGAATGAGTTCTAATTGCCAAGCGTGGAGAGCTTGTCCTGGTAATTTGACCTTGATGCCTCGACCGCAACCATATACTGGATCTCCAACGATCGGGTAGCCCATGCGGTTGCTGTGTACCCGAATTTGATGGGTGCGTCCAGTGCCTAAGCGAAACTTGATCACGGTGAAATTGCCGAGTCTTTCCAGGACTTCCCAGTAGGTCTGTGCCGATCGACCGCCATCTGCGATTTCTATAATGGTTTGTTTCTGTCGATCGACTGGATGACGACCCAGGGGCAAATCCACTAGACCCATATCTTCACGGGGAGAACCGACGACTACGCCTAGGTATTCCCGGCGGGCAGTTTTAGCTTGGATTTGTCCTTGGAGGCTCTGATGGGCAAAGTCGGTTTTGGCTACTACGATCGCTCCAGAGGTATCTCGATCTAAACGATGAACAATGCCGGGACGATGGACACCACCGATCGCGGCTAATGGACAATGAGATAGCAGGGCGTGGACGAGGGTGCCGCTGCTGTGGCCGGGGGCGGGGTGAACTACCATGCCAGCGGGTTTATTGATAATAATGAGCTGGTCGTCTTCATAGAGAATATCTAGAGGAATCTGCTCGGGGATGAGGTCAAGGGATGTCGGGGGTGGAATGGTGATGGTGATTTGGTCATTGACTTGCAGCTTGTGTTTTTTGGCGATCGGCTGGTTATTTACTAACACATGGCCTTGAGCAATTAGCTTTTGCAGACGGGCACGAGAAAACTCTGGCAATCTTTGGGCTAGCCAGGTATCAATGCGTAGGTCGGTGTCTGTGGCGGTGACAGAGAGTTCGATCTGTTCGCTTTCATCCCAAGAATTATCTGTGTCTTCCAATATGTCCTCGCTATTTTCGTTCAACAAGTTTACCTGAGCTGCTGTTGGATATCAATTTATTCGGTTCGTTTAGACACAGTGAAAACCAAGGAAATCAATAAAGGGTGTTCCCTGAGCGGAGCCGAATGGGACACCATTGAAAATCGTTGAACTCATGGGGGTGGGGTTCGACTCCGCTCACCCACCCCATTTTGATGAAATTTTTGGTATCTTAAATCAATCTGTATTGACATCAATCTCATTTTTTATAGGAATAACTTTTGGGCTTGCCAATGATCGAATCATAATAATTTAGAACTGATTCAGCCTCGGAAATTTTAAGATCTAACTCTATTTTGCTAATTTCTTTTTTTTCTACGTGCTCATAAAATCCTGATGCTATTCCAACTAATTTGTTGAGTCGATGAGCTAAGGCGTGAGTTTCGTGGTTATGAGAATTGATTATATTCTTTCTTTCTAACTCATTATCATCATCATACAAATGGAATAAAGACATAGAAGATGCAGAGAGTGCTAAGAAAGACACCATAAGTATAAAAAAATGTGTAGAAGAATCCATTCTTTTATGATAGGCTATTGCATAAACACAAGCAACCGCAGATATAATGGCAATAGAAAAGAGAAAAGTTTTAATAATAATAAGGCTTCTATCTATGTAGTCACATTTTTTTTGGAGCTTGGCAGAATACTCTTCTAAAAGGGCAATAAGCTTGTCTCTATCTTCTGGAACAATTCTATTCTCGTACTTGATATCATCTTGAAAGCTGTCCATAATGATTTCCTCTATTGACAGAATTCATCGATCTTTTTGAAAACTTCTGCAAGATTGGCAAACTGCAAAGGTTGGCTATAGTCAGATGCAATCGACTTTAAGGGTTCTCCAGTGCCAGAAGTGAATCCATTAATAATTAAAGAAGTCGAGACATATTCATGGGAAAAATTAGCGGTGCCTCTTGTACTCAAGATCTCCTGAATAGTGTTGTTGTATTCAGAATCAGAATAGTGTTTTGTTACAACATCTCGATCTTGCCACCAGATATCTTGCTTAGAAACCAGAGTGAGCATCAGCGTTGGTACTGCCTTGGACATCTTGATTGGTGTAGATATTTCCTTGAGTTGATTTATCTCTTTTTGCCTACATTTTTCGGTGTAAATCTCTACAAATTCTTCAACCGTCATGCCTTGTTGATAAAGTTTATCTGAGACATAGCTGATCTCACGAAAAGAATGATAACCATAAGAAACCACGTTAATGATAATCCGAAATTTTCCGTCGGAAACTTGGCGGAAAGCAGCTAACCATTCATCATCTCTGCGTCCCTGTCCCGGCGGAATTATGATAATTCCTGACTGCTCCCGTTTAAAGTTAAATTTTTCAGTTGTGCGGCTTTCCTCATAGTCGGCTAAGATACTGGGATCTGATTCTCCAGCCAACATTTTACCCAAAGTGGTTTTGCCAGTACCACCAGCTCCAAACACCACAATTTTCGCCTCGCCACCACGCAGTCGCTTTACAAGACGCTGCAAACTAGGACGAGATTTATTGACCAGCTCGTAGATACTCAGCCCAGTACTGACGACTTCGATCGTGTCTTTAAACATTCTGCTACCGATGCCCCAGGTCGAATCAGTTTTTCATGTTCTCTAAGACTGATCATAGCCCAGATTCCCACATTATTCCCTGACCGACCCTTATTGACAATGCCGAACTTTGCATATTGCTCACTTGATTTACCCGTATTTTTTAGCCATGCAGATCGCGGATTTTTCGACTGGCTTCCACTGGCCCTAGTTTAGGTATTTGCTGAGACAATTCATCCGCAGATTGATTAGCCGGAATGGTCATGGCATCTTGGGTATTTTTTTTCCACTCTTGCTTATCAGCGTGAGTAGTAAGCCAACTAGAGCCGGAGTAGCCAATTAGTCCCGCACCAAAAACCGAGGAGATCGTTAATAAATCACGGCTCATGTTCCCTAAAATGCCAAGGGTAACTGCTGGACCATACAGCCCCCAAGAAAACAGTGCTGCTGCGATACCAGTAATTATGTTAATTATGTAAGTGAGCCTAACGCTCTTACCGCCAACACTTAAATTAGGAGCGGCCTGCACCCACCTTAGATGAATTAGTGCGGAGTTCACACCACCGCCTACGGCACCAGCAATAGCAATGATGGCGGCACCTACATAGACTGGAATTTCTGGTGTATTCATATAAAAAGCAAACCAAAATTATTTAAAAGCAACGGAAGTGAATAGAGAATTATTATGTGAACTTATTTTCAATGGTTACAGATAATTCTTAGCAAAATCATGAAGTGTTGATAGCATTGAGTCAAAGAAAGGATTAGCTAATTCTAATGGCGAATGGTTTTTAGATAGTACCGGATTTTTTAGCACTACGCTGGCATGTGGCACATTAAAACACTTACCAATTCTGAACATTTCGGCTTGTGGCGATCGAGCAACCAATTTTTCAATAGCGGCAATATCTGCGGTGGTATCTGCCTCGGAATGGACAGCAAACAGCGGCTGAATTACCATTTGCTTGGTCATCAGTTGCTCTACTTCTTTAATGAGCTTAGATAACTCCGCCGCCCCGCCAATATCCATTTTGGAATACCGATAGGGGTTGCCACTCGGAGAATTATTGGTCAAACTAGTGTGATCTAGATGATCGAAAAATGTCGCTAAAGGACTGCGCAGCAGCACTTCAGCCAAATTGCCTAAGCCCTCAATATGATCAGGATTAGCTAAACCCAAGGCTGCCGAAAAGAGAAAAACGCCGCCGTTGATGATCTGTGACTGGGATATGGCCATGTCAACGCTCAGAGTACCGCCAGTAGAAAGACCCCCGATCGAGATTTTGCCGCCACTTTGCTGAGCTGCTCCTAGAGCAAAGGCCACATCTTCTTTCCAGCGATCAGCCGAGGCATCTTTCATATCTTCGGGTTGCTTTAAACCATGAGCTCGTAATAGGGGTAAATAGACATCAAAGCCCATTTCTGAGCAAAAATATTCCCCGATCTCCCGCAAAAAGTAAGGAGAATCGGTCAATCCATGTACCAGGACGATCGCATTACGAGTACCACCATGCTTAAACATTAGTGGATGACAACCATCTCGCACGTCAGCCTTGGTCTTATAGCCCTTAAAATGGCTATCGTAGTAGTTATCCCAATCTTTTAACATCCCTGACATGGTTGATCACCTGTTGCTTAGAGTAGATATTTGCCAAAACATTATGGCTGAGGAAACGTGGATTTAATGACCTTGGCAATATTTTTGGCCACGGTGGCATCAGTCCAGTAGCTGCCATGAGCACCACCACCATTCAATAAAGATACAGGGAAAAAGGGTACTTGGTTAACAGCTTGTTCTAACCATCCTGGATTGGTCACAATATCTTTGAGCGACACAAATTGGATGGCATTTTTCAGGGACAACTTCATGGCTCCAGTTATTGGGTAGGCGATCGGATCACCGGGATGGGCGTAATTTTGCCAAGGCAGCGGTGTGCCCATCAGCTTAGAAGAAGATTCTAAGAATTCTTTTAGTTTAGGGGTGAGATTAAAATTTTTGCCGTTCCCAGAATTGATCAAGTTAAATAAGGCGATCGGGGAACCCATGGTATGCAAACTAGCTATTGGAATCCCCACATTTTTGATATCAATAGCTGCTCCTTCAGATTTATCTAACTCTTTGCCAATCCCAAAAAAGCAGCTCCGCAAATTTTCGACAGCTTTCAGAATATCTGGCCCTAAGTCTTGATCTTCCCAGCGATCGGCAAACATAATATCAAATAGAATTACCGTTCCCCAACTGTGGGTAACTAAATGTAGCCGATCTTGATCCCCATTCACTGGCGACTTACTCTGCATTTGCTGTAAATCAATTTTTAGTTGACATAGCGCCTGGTCAGTCAGTTGGTTAATAATATCAACACTCACTCCCCGACTGAGATAGAGGGCTGCATCGCCCACAAAATTCAAGATGGCATTTTTACGTAGCTCCGGAAACCAGAACTTTTTCCAAGTAGCAAAATCGCCAGGATCTTTAGCGGTCTTACCGTTATCATCAGATCCTTGCAGGCCGTTGCTTAGATCAATGATCGACTTTTCCGCAATGTTTCCCCAGAATAAAAAGATCGGCTTCAACTCTCTAGAAGGACTAGATCCAACTTCTTTTGTGATCACGTCAAACATCTTCTGAGCTTGAGCCGTAAAATCATCATATTTGCGATTATTGACCCCGTGAATAAAAACGATAAAATCTGTTGCCATAAAAGTTCTCGATTGATAGTCAATTTGATGATTTATTTCTATAAACTGTAGAGCCAGAGAAAGAAGTGATCATCTCTCTCTGGCATTAGCTAAATATGAATACTAGTCATCATATTCTCTAGAGGCAAACCAGGACTGATTTTGTCGCGGCGTTGCCATAGCAGCTTTTTTAAAGCCGGGTTGCCATTTTCCAAAATAGGGTTATAGCGTACCTGAGATAAAGTCCATACCGATAAAACCTGTTGAATTTGTTTTTGAGCAACATCCAGCGGATTGTAATGCTCACTATGACTATTCCAGAGGCCAAGCGTTGCGTAGTCTACATCGCCGCCATCTTCATATTGTTTATAATTCACCCAAGAGTGTAAGAAAGAAGAATGATAGATCAAGTAAGTACAAAGCTTTTGTAACTCTGTAACATTGGCGATCGCCAGCGTGCCGTATTTAGATTGCAAAATAGAGTGTGCCACCAAATCTGTAGACATCGCTTCAATCTCTGGCCAATATTTCTGGATTTGCTCACTCTGAGCGGCAAAGAAACCGGCCACATACTCTTCGATCGCTCCCCAAGCGGCCAAGGCTGCCGGATCAAAGAAATTATTGGCCACCACGTCTGGCAAGACGTGCTGCTGTGGATGCCAGTCGTGAAAATTCAACTCACTGACTTCTTCGACAATTAATTTTTCGACTTGCTCCGCGTTTAAAGCCGAAGCTTGAGGAATAATCCCCGTCTCGCCAAAAATAATTGAGGCACCTAGCTTGTTGACATTCAACAAACCTTCAAAATGTGGCTCTAGCAAAAGCTTAATTGGGTTGTTCACCACATTGCGGTAATAAGGCATAGCGTACTGTTCCACATTTAGGTGAGTACGAGCCAAATGAGACTGAGCTTCTTGCAAAACAAACTCTACTGATCGGAATAAACGCTTCGCCCATTCCCAATCTGCCTGACCGGGCAGACTCAGAACCGTAGCATCATTGAGTTCGTATTCGATCGAATGAACCGCTAAAGTCTGCCCTGTTAATACAAACCTTGCCTCAATCCTGGTGGGGAAGATTCCACCCGGCTTGACCTGGTACTTTTCCTTGGGACAGTTGTAGCGAATAATATACTGCCAAGGCTGGTCTTTTGCGGGCTTCATTTTGCCGGGATTAAAGCCGTTCAAACGCCGCTCTACAAAAAAGGCATCGCTAAACTTATCTGGACGACAGCGAGTTAAGTTGGCAGGCATGATGGCTGGTGTTGCCAACTGCTGAATAATTTCTACGATCCCCGAAATGCCCAACAGCTTACCGTTAGCTGCTTGTCTAGCCGGAATTACAGATAGTCCAATATTGGCAGCCAAACGGGGCTTGGGTGCTACCCGAGGCGGTAATTCTAAACTCGGATCTAAACGGGGGATATCTTGACCAGCGACCCCAAAGTACTTATAGACATCTTTAGCTGCCGGTTTCTTGTCTACTCCCCAATCTACTAATTCCGAACTAGGCGGCTGATATTTGCGCATGTTCGCCGAAATTTCATAGACGATCGATCGCACGTGGTTAATCGAAGCGGTTTCGTGAACCGAGTGAGCCAAAATCAGCGCTAAATCGGCTGGTGCATGATAGGCGTTAAACTCCAGTTGCTCAGCCACTGGGTCAGGCAGCATGGTATTTAGGGTCAGTTGAGCCACATCTTGAAAGGGATACATGGTCTCATCCCAGGCTTCGGTACAGTCTTTGGCTAGCTCATTTTTCTCATGGTCATCAGATACCGGCTGTAACTGAATTTGCAGGATGTAGCTCACTCCATCCTGAGTAACCCGCTGCCGGAAATCTTGGCGCAGATAATTAGCTGGCCGAAAATCGTTGGTTAATCGGGGTAAGAAATCTAGTGGTAAGCGAATATCTTCGATCGGCACAAATCCGCTATCTGGAGATCGATCGGCATTGATCAACCGATAACGCATGTAGTAATCTTGCGGCTCACAGTCATCAGACTTGAACAGATAGGTCGTTTCGGAGTAATAATGTAGTTTGGTGTATGACTCTGGATTACGAATGATTTCGTGAAAAATTGGTAAAAATTTGGGCAGCTCCGGCAACATTTTGGCTCTGTCTTCTGTCGAACTAGCTAACCATCGACTAAAAGTTGCCGCATTGCTGAAAGTGAAGCAATGACCAGTGCTCATCAAAACATCAAGTAGGTAGTCATCTAAATTCAAGCTATTTAGATCATCTACGTTACCGTTTAAAATTCGGATGCTTGCTCCCCGGCCATCAATAATTGCGTCATCAGGAAAACCCTTGATGTTGGCATGTCGCAACAGTACGGGGAAACTATTACCTGAAGAAAATACGCGATGACTAGGGATAGAGAGATTTGGTAAAACTACCAGCTTCCCTGCTGCTACCGTACCAAAAGAGTGAGTTGCTCTTTTGCCCTTCATCTGAGCAGCCTTGCCAAAAAAGCTGGCAACATTAGAAATTATGGTCTGAAACTTTGGTTCAATATCTACCGTGCGGGGATCACCAACCAATGATCCTAAAATCTCTTTAGCATCCGCCAACTTATTCTCTATCAACACAGCAGCTCTCCCTGAATTTGGTAACTAGATATTATTGTAGTATACAAGCAATTTACTTCGATCGAAGGCTGAAGAATCACCAGAAAGACTTGCCTTACCAACTTCCTGGCGATATCTGTCGCCCATTCCTAGAATCTCTTGTAGCATAAAGTAACTTTACTTAATGGGCAGTGAGAAAAAGTCAGTAATTTTTTACCTCGATAATTAAGAAATGTAAAACCATTTTTGCTTAACCTACAAATTAAAGGGTGAAAGTATTATCATGCCTGCATTCCACTATTTTGAGATTGCGGCTACATGACCGGACAAAAAGCACTCAAAATCTTCGATCGACTGCTGGAGCAAAATCAACTGGCGAAGCTGAAAGATACCCAGTCAGTGGTTTTGTTGCAAATTTATGAGGGCAAATCCTATCGAGAGATTGGTGAAAACCTAGATTACGATCCAGATTATATTAAACAGATAGCCGCCAACTTATGGCAGATGCTGTCGGGAATTGTGGGAGAAAAAGTTGCTAAGAGCAATATTAAATCTATCTTGCAACGCTATGAGCTAGAACTGCATAGCGTGGACTGGGGGGAGGCGATCGATGTATCTCGCTTCTATGGCCGCACTACCGAATTAACCACCTTAACCGATTGGATTGTTGATAGTCGCTGCCGACTGGTGGGGATTTTTGGCTGGGGAGGAATTGGTAAAACAGCGCTGTCTGTAAAGCTAGCCCAACAGTTAGAGTCTCAGTTCGATTTTGTAGTATGGCGTAGTTTGCAGCAAGCTCCCACCGCTGACGATTTATTAAATGAAATTTTGCCGATATTAACCGGTTCGGACGTGCAAGAAAGCTCTTTTACTCTGCTGATGGAGCAATTACGCCAAAAGCGTTGTTTATTGGTGCTAGATAATGTGGAGTCGATTTTACAACCTGGAAATCGGAGTGGGTTGTACTTAGCAGGCTACGAAGCCTATGGTCAGATGTGTGCGCGGGTGAGTGATGAAAATCATCAAAGCTGTGTGGTGATCACCGGCAGAGAAAAACCCAACGGGATCACTCTGCGGGAAGGAGCAGATCTGCCAGTAAGATCTTGGCAACTGGGGGGACTGCCGCTCGAAGCTGGCCAACAAATTCTTACGGATAAAGGAATTACAGCCTCTCTTAGCGACCAAAAGAACCTAATTAACTATGCCAACGGCAGCCCTTTAACTCTCAAACTATTAGCTACCAATGTTAAAAATATCTTTGGTGGCGATGTACAGGCATTTTTAGCCCAAGGAACCGCTGTCTTTGGCAATCTGTGGGACTTGCTGCATGAACAGTTTGAAAGACTCTCCACACTGCAAAAGCAGGTAATGTACTGGCTGGCCATTAATCGAGAAGGATTGACCCCCGCTAGACTACAGGCCGAAATACTCCTGCCCGTGACCCTCAATCAACTTTTAGAAACCCTGGAAACTCTGCGCGATCGATCGCTGATTGAAACCACCGCCAGGGGCTTGACTCAGCAGCCAGTGATTATGGAATATATCACCGAGCGCTTCATTCAGCAGATCGAGCAAGAAATTATTTCTGGTGAATTAAATCTATTAAAAACTCATGCTTTGATTGAAGCCCAAACTCAGGACTATCTGCGCGATGCTCAAATTCAGCTAATTTTACAGCCCTTGGTCGATCGGCTATTAGTAAATTTTGCTGGTCAAGAAAGCTTAGAACAGCATCTCTACCAAATTATTGGCACCTTACGTCATCAATCCATTCCAGAAACCGGCTATGCCGGAGGTAATTTACTCAATTTATTTTGCCATTTAAAAACTGAGCTACAGGGCTTTGATTTTTCTTATTTGGTGATTCGCCAAGCCTACTTACTCAATGCCATGTTGCATGAAGTCGATTTTACTGGCAGTCACCTGAGCCAAACCATTTTTGCCGAAACTTTTGGTGGCGTAGTGGGCATTGCTTTTAGCCCAGATGGCAAGTGTCTAGCTACGAGTGACACCAAAGGCGATATTCAAATTTGGAACTCCCTAACTTTAGAGAAATTAACCCATTGTCAGGGTCATCAACATTGGACTTGGTCGGTAGAGTTTAGTCCTGACGGTCAATACTTAGCAAGTGCCAGCGATGACTACAAGGTTAAACTGTGGGATGTGGCTACGGGGGACTGTTTATATACATATGTTGGACATACCTACTCAGTTAATACTGTGAAATTCAGCCCTGATGGCAAGATGATTGCTAGTGCTTCTCAAGATGGCACTATTCGGCTGTGGCGGGTTGCGGTTGGTAAGTTGAATCCAGAAATCCAGGTTTTAACGGGGCATAGTGGCCGGGTGTGGGCGATCGCCTTCAGCCCTGATGGTAAAAATCTAATTAGCGGCGGTGAAGATCCAGTAATACGACTGTGGGATCTCCAGAGCGGCGATTGCATGGCCACCTGGGAAACTCATGCCGATTGGGTGCGTTCGGTAGATTTCAGCCCGGACGGTCGATCAATTGTTACCGGCAGCCATGATCGCACCAGTAAGATATGGGATGTAGCCACTCAAGAGTGCCTGCAAGTTTTCCAGGGACATCAACATGTGGTCAGCAAAGTAGCTTTTAGCCCTGATGGTCAACAAATCATTAGTGGTAGCTACGATCGCACCATCAAACTTTGGGAAGTCAGCACTGGCAAGTGTATAAAAACTTTCTTAGGGCATCGCAGCCGAGTTTGGAATGTGGTTTTTCATCCTAACGGTAAGCAGATTGCCAGTGGTGGCGATGACCATACTACTAAAATCTGGAGCCTGAAACTAGGTCGCTGTATTAACACTATTACTGGATATACCAATGCAGCATTGTCGATAGCGGCAAACCCCCAGGGTAATTATGTAGCTAGCGGACATGAAGATCGCACAATTCGTATTTGGCATGTGCAAACTGGTCAAGTTGTCGAAACCATGCTGGAACACACCAATCGAGTTTGGTCGGTTCAATTTAGTCCCGATGGTCGTCTATTAGCTAGTGGCAGCGCCGATTATTTGGTGAAGTTGTGGGACTGGCAATCGGGTGAATGTCTCCAAACTTTTCGTGGACATACAAGCTGGGTCTGGAAGGTGGTTTTTAGTCCTAATGGTCAAATGCTAGCCAGCAGTAGTTACGACCAAATCGTAAAAACCTGGGATATTGTTACTGGAGAATGTTTGCAAACCCTCAGTGGTCATAGTAGTCCGGTAGTTTCGGTGGCTTTTAGTCCCAATGGTCAAATGCTCGCCAGCAGTGATTTTTTGGGCAAAATTAAGTTGTGGAATGCCGCTACTGGTGATTGTTATCAAGATCTGCAAGAGCATACCAATAGCGTGTGGTCGATCGCTTTCAGTGCAGATAATCAGTGGCTGGTCAGTGCCAGCTACGACAAAACTTTACGGCTCTGGTCGTTAGCTACCGGTGAATGCCTCAAAACTTTTACTGGGCATCAAGGAGCTGTTTTACAAGTGCAATTTAGTCCCGATAATCGATCGCTGATAAGTGCTGGACTCGATCGCACCATCAAAATTTGGGATATTGAGAGTGGTGAATGTCTGCAAACTCTGTCTGGCCACAGTGGATTGATCTATGCCATGGATCTTGCTACGTCGCTGGAATCAACTTCACAATATATCTACACGGGTAGTTTGGATGAAACGATTAGGAGGTGGGACGTGACCACCACCAACTGTCTATCTACCTGGAAAATTCGTCGCCCCTATGAAGGCATGAAAATTGACAAAATGCAGGGGTTAACTGATGCTCAAAAATCTACCTTAAAAGCATTAGGGGCGATCGTGAGTCGTTAGTCTGGGTAGCTGTTGGCTGAGATTAGCTTCTTGGAACAAACACTTTGGTCACAGCCTGTCACATGGCATAGTTAACATTTCTTTGCAATTTAGAAGGATAAGAACCTACTTTTTCCTACTTTCTTTTTGACTCTACCGTGATAACCTTCCATCATAGACAAGTATAACGAATAAATAGTGAAACAGCATGTTTCATTGAAAAACATCACCATTGCTTGGTAAATGAGTGCATTTTACGCTTATTTTTTATAACTAATATTAAAAATAAGTTTAATTAATTACCGGTCTTGGGTTATCCGCTGATTTAGTTTGTAACAATAATTTTTAGTGGTTTTACTTTTATGAACAAGAATAATCCGAATGGTTATAACAGTTTGATGCGTTTCATTTTGGGTACGCCAGTAGATTTCCGTGAGAATATCAAAGTGATTGTAGCCGCTTCTTTGGCTGCTGGCTGCTGGATTTCATATGGAGTTTTAATCCATACTCAGTTTGCAGCTAGCCGCGATGCTGCGGCAAAAATCACGGCATTTACCACCACTCAAAAAGCTATTACTCCTGAAGATGAGAAACGTATTGCCATTATCAAGGATGCTAATAGTGTTGTTAACCAGACAGCTAGTTCTATTTATGCATTAATCACTCCAGTTGCCACTGCTATTACTGGCTATTTCTTTATTTCTTCAGGCTTGAAAAAAAACTCAGATTCTACTGATGAAGAACAAGAGAATAACTCTGGGAAAGAAAATGCTACCGCAACAAAAAACCCTTTGTTAGGCGTGGAGGTAAATTCATAAAAACTTCTTCGAGAGCTGAATACAAAATAGCAAGAAAATTAATTAGTGAATTCACGAAAATTTGTTAAAATAGGAAGCTATTATTATGGTGAGCAAAATCAAAAAGAAAATTCTTTCAATTGATGGCGGTGGCATTCGGGGAATTATCCCTGCAATTATTCTTGATTACATTGAGAAAAAAACTGAGCAGAGAATATCAAGCATGTTTGATTTGATTGCAGGTACTTCAACAGGAGGTATTCTCGCCTTGGGTCTAACAAAACGCAACTCAGATTCAAAAATCAATAGTGAGCCAGAGTATACGGCGGCTGAATTGAGAAACTTTTACAGCAAATATGGGCAGAAAATTTTTAGCGATGAACCAGACCATACGGAAAGTAATGATACGGGGATTTACCAAAAATATGGGCAGTTACTACTTGGCGATCACAACCCGCTAGACACACTGCTTGGCCCTAAATTTAGCTCGAAAGGTAGACATGATGTTCTGCAAATCATATTAGGAGATGCACTGCTTGAAGATGCATTGAAAGAAACGCTTGTTACTAGTTATGATACTGAGTTACGTGCACCTGTTTTTTTTACTAGTAATCCTTACAAAGAACAAGCTGAAGGTGTGGATGCTCGCAAAATATGTGCGGGGATCAAAATGATTGAAGCCGCAATGGCCACATCGGCAGCACCTACATTTTTTCCTCCTTACAAACTGACAACAGCGCATCGAACTGATGAAGGTCACTATACGTTAGTTGATGGTGGAGTTCTTGCAAATAATCCATCTTTAATAGCTATAATGGAAGTCCTTGCTGCTTCGATAAAATTAGATAAAGAAAAAGCACCTGAAAACAAAGAAAATCTGCAACATGATAATATTTTGCTGGTTTCATTAGGTACTGGTTCATTCACCAGAAAGTATAAATATAATAATGTTAGAAAGTGGGGACAGCTTCAATGGGTAAACCCAATTATTGATATTGTTCTTGATAGTCAAAGTGAGTCGGTTGCATATCAAATTCAAAGTGTAATGCAAACCGAAGGAGATCATCAAAATTATTATCGTTTTCAGTTTCCATTAAGCGGTGAAGATGGTCGAGATCAGATGGATAATGCTAGCTTTGATAACATCGAATACTTAGAGAATCTGGGTAAGAAAATAGTCGAACAACGCAAATACTCATTAGATAAACTATGTGAGATGTTAACATCGTGAAAATTGATAGGCTTAATTATCTAAATAATGCATAAAATGAAATTCTCATCAACTTCACCTTATTTTCAAGTAATATAATACTATGGCAAGACTAAAGATTCCAGCAGACTGTAACTTCCAAGCCGATCGGGCAATGGAATTGGCTAATCTCATTCAACGTGCTTATGAACAGTATAATAATTATGAAAATAGCCCCAAGAATCAGCGGCATTTTTTTGGATCTAATGACAAATTAATAGGTTCAATGAAATGCGATAATGATCTTGATGATCCCCACAATCAGGGGAGAGTAGAATACAAGATTTTAGCTCTTTTTAAATTTACCGAATACAAGTCCATAATTTTCCCAGAGCGACTACCATTCTTCTCAGAGACAGTGCCATTTGGATTTATTGCAGAGCGTCAATTAGAAAACGGGGTGCCAGGGATATTTATTGTTTTTAGAGGGACTTTAACCAAAGCTGAATGGTACTTCAACTCCCAGTTTAAACAGACTTATTTTATGGGTAATTCTGATCTAGGGCTGGTGAGCAGCGGATTTAATAAAATCTATATTCGTCCTGGTCATTTACCCGATGTCAAATCTCTGGAACAGACGGTGATAGATACGCTCAAAATGTGCTCTCCCAACTCCCAGATTTTTGTGACTGGTCATAGCTTAGGAGGAGCTTTAGCCACTATGGCTACTCTGCATATTGCGAAAAGTCGTGATCATTCAATTATCAATAAACCTATTTTATATACTTATGCTAGCCCAAGAGTTGGCAATAAGCAGTTTGCTCAACATTTTTATCATTTAGAGTGCTATAGAATTGCTAACAGTGAAGATATGGTAGTGAGGGTTCCACCTTCTACTGGTAAATTTATTGGTCCAGAAATGTCTAATAAGTCAGATAGTAATAAGAAGGCGACTCCATCCCAAAATGTGAATGCAAGAAATATGCAAAGTATGGCTGGCGGAGATATTAGAAGAAATTCTTCTAATTATGTTTATGAACATGTTGGAGAGCCTTTATACTTTACCGAGCAAAAAGAGTTTGTCTCCACTAATCATAATATGATAGACACTTACAGAAGAGCGCTACCTGAACTATAATCCCTGAGACGGGTAAACCTTTTTCGCTGTGGGCTTTACCCGTTTGGTTGTTTCCTCTCAGCATTGAGCTTTACGAGCTATTTTCTCCCGTAAAAATAAATTTATATGCCAAATCTATCTTAATATTTTAAGGCGGCTATCTAATATAAATTTCCTGTCAGATTTGATGTCCTATCTTTCTAGCTCAAAAGTACCTCATCAGCAATCTAATCACTCTGGGATAGCTCGATCGATCAAGTTCATCGCTTTTAGTCTGGCTATTGCGATCGCTTATGCTCTGATGGCTAAAGTGAGTATTAATTTTGCCACCTTACCAGGCAAAGTTACCGCAGTCTGGCTGCCATCAGGTTTAACTACCGCATTAGTGGCCTGGTGTGGCAGACGAGCCTTACTCGGAGTTGCTCTAGGGTCAATGGTGGGTTCATTGCCCGATTTATTGACTATGAATCCACCCCTGCCATTTCCCAGCATCATTTTTTTGAATCTGGCGTTTGCTGTGGCCAACTGTCTGCAACCTTTAGCAAATATTGCCGTAATCCGACGGTTGGCTGGTCTGCCACCGACTTTTACCCAGATTCGATCGGTTTTAGTCTTCATTTCATCTACTCCGGTCGGCCCAGCTATCTCTGCTACGATTGGCATTACTAGCCTATGTTTGGTTCAAGTTGCCCCATGGGAAAGCTATTGCTTTCTTTGGCTTACTTGGTGTCTATCTAGTACTTTGGCGAACTTACTGTTTACACCGCCGCTACTGTTTTTGCAACAACAATCCCAGTTTAAGCTGCCTTGTCGCTGGGGGGAGAGTACGCTGGTTTTAGGATTGGGTTTAGGCTTGAGCTGGCTGGCCTTTATTAAAGGCTATCCTCTGGAATATATGTTTCTGCCCATATTTATTTGGACTACTCTTCGATCGGGCGGATTTTTTACCAGCCTTTTTGTCAGTCTGGTGTCAGCAATTGCAATTTTTGCTAATTCCCAAGGGCTAGGGATATATGTTGCCAATTCTCCCACAATCTCTTTTCTACTCTTACAGTCTTTTATTGCGGTGTGTTCTGTCACAACTTTGGTGTTGGCAGCGGCTATCCAGGAGCGTAAATCAGCGGAAATTTTACTCCAGCAAACACTGGCATCTTTAGAACAGCAAGTTGCCGATCGTACTGCCGAGCTAACCAGAGAAATCAGCGATCGTAAACTACTAGAAACTCAGCTTCAGCAGCAAGTTCGTCAAGATCAGCTCACTGGAATCTCTAATCGGCTCCACTTTAAAGAGGCTTCTGAGTTGGAGTGGCGGCGCTGTAAGCGGAATCAACAGCCTTTTTCTTTAATTTTATTGGATATTGATGAGTTCAAAAACTACAACGATACCTACGGACATGTGGCTGGTGATGCTTGTTTGATCCAGGTGGCTAATATGTTATCTACGGTGGTAGGTCGGGCTGGTGATTTGGTCGCTCGCTATGGAGGGGAAGAGTTTGTGATTTTGTTGCCAGAAACAAATGCGGCAGGAGCAGCTCACATTGCTGGTTTGGTGCGTCAACGCTTACAGGAACAACAAATTCCTCATTGTGGTTCTACAGTTTCTAGCTATGTAACTGTCAGTATGGGTGTTGCTACCTATCTCCCCAGTGCTAGTTTGCAGGTAGATGATGTGATTCAGGCTGCTGATGAGGCTTTGTATGAATCTAAACGACAGGGGCGCGATCGATTGACAGCTACAATTAATACGTAGATTGTAAAGCCTCTCTAGCAAGCAGGATTTTTGCTTAACTTCTCTAATTCAACTCCTCTGATGAAAAAATCCCTGCACTCCACATGACAACTATTAATCAAGCCGCCGCTGCAAACTTTATCTATCGACCACCGGCCAGCGCCCACAATGCTCGAAGAATTCTGCTCAAGCCTAACCTGGGCTATCCTAAACCGGCACCAGTGACTGTTAGTATGCCAATCTTGCAAGCCGTACTGCAAGGATTACGAGCCGCTAGCCCCCAAGCAGAAATTTTGATTGTTGAAGGA
The DNA here is from genome assembly GCA_013297675.1 of Synechococcales cyanobacterium bin59.metabat.ball.084. Classification (GTDB taxonomy): domain Bacteria; phylum Cyanobacteriota; class Cyanobacteriia; order Cyanobacteriales; family Chamaesiphonaceae; genus JAAFHZ01. The sequence goes on from JAAFHZ010000012.1 coordinate 27,603, forward strand.
GTCTGTTCACCAGTGAGCCTGGTAGATATTGCTGCTAAACTAGGCGTGTATCAACTGTTGGATGAAGGAATGCAGCTATTAGATGCTGATGACTTACCGATTATTGAATATCCCAATACTGCTAAGCAGCCCATACGCTATGAAACTATGTGGGCACCAGCTTTGCTCCAAGAAGTAGATTGTAGAATTAGTTTAGGTACTCTCAAGCGCACCACTCTGAAGGGAGAACTACTGATTTCGGCCAGTTTGAAAAATCTTTACGGCCTGTTTCCTCGCGCCAAATACAAGGCCCGGAGCCGCAATTCACGGGGACAACTGCACCGTCCCAGCGTGCCCGCAATTTTACAGGATGTTTATTTCTCGATCGGCCATCTGTTTGATGGAGCCGTAGTCGATGCTGATCAGCGTCTGGTTAGCTCAGACTGGCAGCCCGATCGAGGGCAAACTATCCAATCAGGTCAGGTGTTTTGGGGTGATAGTTTGTTAGAAGTCGATCGCAGAGCTTGCCAAGTGCTTGGGGAAGCTATCCCTAACTATTTAGAAACAATCCAAAAACTGCTCTGTTAAAATCTGATAGTTCTTGGCAGAATTAGAATTGTACAGCGATTATTCGTCGATCGCTCTCAGTTTTTGAACCCCAGCAACAAAACTCCTTCGATCGATGTTTGGGGGGCAGCCTGATCGAAATCAAAAAGGGGCATAATAATACTTGTGCTTTATGATAGTACTTCTACTTAAGCATGTGCACCACTGAAACGTGAGGGTAAACCAGCAAAACGCAAAAAACAAAAATTGCGTTTTGCTGGCAAAATTTGATATGCTGTAGGTAATCCAATCGATAGATAAGATAATTTATGGCAAGAATTAGATTACCTACACCTTTTATACAGTTAATACAGGGCTTAAAACCAGAAACACTGCTGCTATTGATATCCAAATATCAGACAAAATATCAGGCAACAAATTCTAAAGGACAGTATCTACATTGGAATGATTTTAAATGGCGAGTTGAGAAAGGTGATGAAGAAGTTGCTGCCTGGATAGCAACTAAGATGGCTCGTCAATCTATCACTAAAGATTTAGTGAATTTACAAGCAGTGGATAATAAATGCTTTAGTTACTGCATTCCTAATTCGTTGTTTGCTCAGTTACACTCGATCGATACAATGGCTGGTGGTGGCAAGAAAATTAGTGATGGTTCACTGGTATCTTCTGATGATAAAAACCGATATTTGGTGAAAAGCTTGATGATCGAAGAAGCCATTACTTCATCTCAACTAGAAGGAGCTTCAACTACCAGAGAAATTGCCAAAGACATGATCCAAAAAGGCTTAGAGCCAAAGGACAAATCTCAACAGATGATTTTAAATAATTATTTGTTAATGAAAAAGGCTGTAGAGCGAAAAGATGAAGATTTATCGATAGAATTAATTTTAGAGCTACATGAAATTGCTACTCGCAAGGCAATTGAAAATCATGCTGCTTGTGGTGAATTTCGACAATCTAATAATATTGTTATTTCTAATTTATATAATGAAAATACTTTCTATCCACCTGACCATGAAACAATTGTATCCAGGCTAACGAATCTCTGTGAATTTGCCAATATTGATCACAGCCAAAACGAACCCAGTAATTTTATTCATCCGATTGTAAAGGCAATTATTTTGCACTTTATGATCGGATATATTCATCCTTTTGGTGATGGCAATGGTAGAACTGCAAGAGCAATTTTTTATTGGAGTATCCTTAAGTCTGGCTATTGGCTATTTGAATATGTTTCAATCAGCAAATTGATTCAAGAAAAACGTAATGATTATGACAAATCTTTTATTTATACTGAAACTGATGATTTCGATCTTACTTATTTTATTTATAACCAAGTTGAAACTATCGACAAAGCAGTAAAGATTCTGTATGAGCATATAGAGAAAAAACAGCGGGATTTTTATAATTTCATAGGTTGGGTAGAGAAAAATCCAATAGCAAAGAAGCTAAAACGAGAACAGTTAGAAATATTAAAAGAAGCTGTAAAGTCTCCAGGCAGAGAATTTACAGCAAACCAAGTGGCAGATGATTTTGGTGTTTCTATTAACACAGCGAGAAATTATCTGAATAAATTGGTTTCGGAAGAATTTTTAGTTCAAGCCAAAACGAAGAATGGTAAAACAGTAGTTTATTTAGCTCCTGTCAGCCTGAGATCAAAATTAAACCTTTCATCTCTGGAAAAATAGCCACTGATTACAAGTTCTATCATTAACTATTTCCAGTCTTTCCAGTTGTTATTGAAAATCGAAGTGCCAGGAAACACCGTGGGATTATCTTGGCGCTCTAAGCGATTACGTAACTCTTGAAGCTGAGGATTCGCCCGAGGGAGATTTTCTACCAACTGGTAAGGCAATACCCCTTTTTCTAAAGCATAGGCGATCGTCGTCCCCGCAGCCGCCCCCGCCGACCACTCAAAAGCCTGTACTCGATAAGCCGCCGCCGCTATATGACTAGTAGCAATCCCCTTACCCGCTACCAGCATATTGTCGATCTTCTGGGGAATCATCGCTCTCAGTGGCACCTGGAAAGGATAGGCTTGGCCCTCACCATTTCTACCACCCAACCGCTCCAGATTTGCCGGAGCTTCAGCAGGACTACTCTGCATACAAGGGTGGAAATCGATCGCATAGTGACCAATCCCCACCGTATCGGGATAAACTGTAGCCCGCTGGCGCTGCTTAAGTTCAACCTGAACTCCAGGATCTTGCAGACGATCGATCGCGCCATTACCATCAGCTAATCTGGCACCCAATAACCGGCGCTCCTGCTCGGTCAAGCTCTCAATGCGACCTGGCTTCCACAAATCATTGCGCGAAATATCAGTTTCGGTAATTACAAACCCCTGGCTATAACCAAAACTAGGGCGACCAATAATTCGCCGACTCTCCCGGATATAAGGATATTTAGATAAACCATTGGCAGTGCCCATGGGAGAATCTAAGCCTTGCAGATAGCGCTGGTTTGGATTTGGTGTTTTTTGCCAAGCTTCTTTAGCCAAAGCGGCACGGCTATCGGTAGTGCCCGCCACTAACCAATAGTAAAAGCCCTGAGCAATTTCTTCGCCTTTTTGCAGGGTTTCTGGCCGCAGACCACCCAGCCAACCACCGGGTTTTAGCTGACCACTGGCGGCTAACTGTTCATCATCCAAAATTAAATTGTCTTGACTGCTGCCCGGTCGATAGTCGTTACCCCAAGTCCAGTTTTGCATAGAGATATCCCCCGGTGCTGGAGCGGTATAGCCAATGCCACCAAAAGTCATTTTTTGGCCTGTGCCCTTGCTCATAATCCGCCGATAGCTATAAACCAACCCAAAGTCGGCCAAGCGTTTTAGCTCATAGCTATAGTAAGGGGCATACTGCTGATAGAACTTTGGCTCTACTTGGGGCTGGGGAGTCTCAGTCGTAGCCATGGCAAAGGGATAGGTAAAGCCCTGGGTGCAATATCGATCGCCTTTTTCATCGGGTGAAGAAGGCTCGGCAGCACTACGGGGATCGATGCCTAATTTATGCGGAATACCAGCCAAGGCAATCAATTCACCAGTTTCGGTAGCTTCTACTACATACCAATCTGCCACTGCCGGTTTAGCGGATTTAGTAAGATCGATTTTGGCGGGGCTGGGAGCGAAGCGAATAGTTTCTTTACGGAACCGAGGAGAATTTTCGTAAGTGTAGGCATCGGTAATAGTTTGAGATAGGGGTAAGCTGTTGATGGGAGCAGTACCCGGTTGGGGGGAATGTTGAATGCCGATCGCGGCTGCTATTTGTTGACCTTGGCCTTTGGGGGCTATTTGCAGGTCTTTGATTACCGTGTTTGGATACCACTTGAGCTGTCCACCTCCTTTGGTCGCTGCTTTTTTCAACATCTCAGTCAAAATCAAGTGACCATCTTTAGGCAAAAAGCAAGATTCGCTCACCCAACAGGCTCCTGGATTTAACTTGCCATAGCGATCTTTGATGCTCTGGCGCAGTTCTTTATAGCCCCGAGGAAAAATTCCTTCTTTGCGCTGGGTGGGTCGTTCATCTAAGGCCGAAACCCCTTGGCTAGAAATTTGACCACCTACCCAGTCGGTGATATCGGTCATACAGACTTTTTTGCCAGCTAGTAAGGCTTCATAGGCGGTAGCAGCGCCACTAAACCCGCCGCCGACTACTAAAATATCGCAGGTAACGGTGGTGATACTTGCTGGAGTGACAGCGAAGGTGGATTGCTGGACAGCCAGAAAAGCTACGGTATTAGCGAGTAATAGAGCAGTGGATTTCATTAGGTGCGATCGGGTAGATGGTTTTGGTTATTTTCTCACAAAAAGTTACCAGGCTACTTGGGACGCTTTACTCCTCCTTTGCGTTTGACTTGAAACCCATACAAATAAATTTCAGGCATGTTAATTCGCCCATCAGAACGACTTTCAACAACTCCCAATTGCAATAAATATTTCAAAATTTCTTCAGGATTACTGGCCGGTGGTTGTCTGTCAGTTCTCCAGATAGTGGATTTTACCGCCTCTAAAAACTTATCCTTTGGCACTGGAGCTTCCAGCCCCTTCAGGCTTATTTTAAGGGACTCTAACCAAGGATATTCTTCACCTAACTCTAGGATTCGTGCTTCGGAGGTATCCATTAAAGCTCCTTGTAAATTGGATGGCTGCAGAAGTGCTCCAGTCTGAAACAGTTGTTGAATTCGCTGTTTTGCAGCTAAGGCAAATAGTTTAAGGAATGAGCGTGGTGCAATTCGGCCACTGGCATCTTGAAGATGATTAGGTATCCAGCGATAAGTAAAACCCTTTTTCGGAGTAGTTCCCATATACTTTCCAATCATTTTTTCTATCAATTCTTCAAATAGTTTCTCATCTGATGAAACAGCCCAGCCTAATCCGTTTTGATTATTGTTGTTAATTAGTTCTGGGATATTTTGTAAGTACTCAACCATCTCACTGCCAGAGTTCGCAAGCCTTTTAATTAATAGTTGATATAGCCATGAATGCTTCCACTCCAATTTAACTTGATGAGCTTTTAACTTAGAGGCATCTGGAAATTTTAAAAAGTCTTCTTGAAATAAATCAGTCCGCAAAAAGATTTTAGGTCGTATTCTATCCCACCGTCGAAAACGTTCCAGCCACAGAGCTAAAAGTTCACGGATCGGATTTGCTAAAGAAGTATAAGAAGTAACTAATCTGTCTAGTTCATCATAGCTAACAAATAGCCATTCATCTACTTCAAACAGCTTTTGATCTAATTCATCCAAAATGGAGTTTAATTGCTCAAAGTTCTGATAAACAATAGATTGCCAATCTGATAAGAGTGATAATCTATCTCTTAGAGCCATAGCTATCTCCGCATCCATTTTTTCAACAATAAAACCTTTGAATTTAAAGTCTTCTTGCTGTAAGAGTATGCCTAAAACCAGACCAACCCAAAAGCTTCGCCATTGAATATTATCGGCATTAATCATATGCTTTTCAATAATTTCTGGAGCTGGGAATTTTTTACTAACTTTCTTTGTTCTACCAAATCCAGCTATCCACGTTGTCTTATTTAAGTCTGGTAAAGATGTGATATTTAAACTTCTAACTAAATATTCTCTTCCAGAGGGAATCGCCAGTAATCGAAATAGTTCTGTTTTCCCGACACCACGACCGCCTAGTATTAATAATGTACTAGGTTCTAGAGCATAACGATAATCAACTATGGGCAAGAAGTTGTTCAAAAATTCTTGGTCTTGATCGCTTTCTTGTTCAGCCGTTCCGCCGCCAGGCGCAATATTAATAATTAGCTCAAGTAATCTTCTATTATTGACTTCATTCATGACCTTGACTCATCCAAATTATTAAATTTACGTTGGAAAATTTCGCACAGTTTTTCGGCAATTTTAGAATAAGGTTCATCTGTCATTATTCTAATAAGATTAGAAACTCGATCGAGTTCGTCAAGCACTGTATCATCAGAAAAAAGAGCGATGTCTCCACGCAAACTATCTTGGTATGGCATGACGATCGGCAAGAATGGAGCACTTTCATCATTAGAATTAGGAACATCTTCAGATTCAGAGTAATAATTTTCTTTGAACACAAGGTAGGCTTGCTCTCTAAAACTTGTCAACTCTTTGCCTCTTCCGGGTATGCTAATTGCTGGAGCCATTGCATGAACAAGAATCAGTGGTAAACGATCATCAATTTCAGGTTTTCCTAGATGACGAATAATATGAGTTAATCCTGTCCAACTTTGGCGTGATTGAGTGCCAAACATGACCACACCATGAGAAAGGTTTGTAATAGCTAATCCACCAATATCATGAAAACCAGCTCGTGCATCCATTAAAATAAAATCTAACGGTCTTACGCTAGCTTCTAATTCCCTCAACATTTCTTTCATTATACTTTTCAAATCACTCATTACAAGATTTTGAAAATCTAACCGAGCCAGCTTTTCCAAGTAATTTTTATCTACTGTTCCAGCCGAAAACAAATGAATAACTTGACCTTCCTCTCCTAATAAAATTTGATCACTTATTGGACTTGTTCTTAGTCTCCAATCATTTTTCTGAATGGGCTTTTCTAGTAGGTAATCAATCACACCAACGTCACTAGAGCTATCCGGCAAAAGAATCGTAGCCACACCTGGTGCTTCTAAATCAAGGTCAACAATCGCAACGCGATGACCATTACGAGCCAATGTTAATGCTGTTGCGACAAGGGCACTAGTTCTACCTCCTCCTCCTTTAAAGGAGAAGAAAGATACAATGGCCGGTTTGTGCCCATCATAAACTAGCTCTTCTGACCAAGGTAATTGACTCGATCTACTTTCCGTCCATGCCTGCTTAGCAATATGACGCTCCAGTATGTACCAGCGGGGTAGAACTAACTCATTGTCCCATTCTGCCCGGAGCCTATCGTTTTTAACGATATCAATTAGAGTTCCATAAGCATCATTATTATTTTTTGGTATCCAGATATCTTTCCCATAATAATTTCCAAGTTTTTCAGAAAGCAATGCACCTAAAATAGCCGTGTCTGATTCTTCAATAAAATTATCTTGTTGTGGTTCTAAGAACAGTCTGATTTTCCCTTGCACATCCCGAATAATTGTGACTGAATCTAGCTTCGGAACTAGTAAGGTCAGTATATTTACGTCTTGAAAGCATTCTTTTACTCGATCAAACGTTTCACCAAAGTTAATCGCCATTTTAAATATCCTTACTGAAAATTAGGCCATCTAATACTAGTTTTAAGACTGTTTCTTTATATATTGCCTCGGCACGTTGAACAGCCAACTCTGCTTCAGCTTGACTCCAAAGGCCAGATCTAGCACATCTTCTCTCTGGATGACTTTTGGCTAAAACGGTTTCATCTATGCGAGAAATTGGGAGCTGTTGATCCAAGATCGGATACAGAGTTCGCAAGCGTTCCATGGCTTTTCCCTCAAGTTCTGTCAGGTCATGACCATATTTTTTAGCTGTACCCTGACCAGATTTGAAATTGTATTCAATAAGTACTTTGAAGGAACATTCTACAACGTAGCCCGCTAAATAAACAGCATTATCCCACCGCTGCGTATCTGCAAGAATTTGGGCATCTTGAAGATGCCTGCTTGCTGCACTAGAAAAAGAGTCTGGCATAATCTTCTCGGGATGGAGCAATTAAAAATGCAGCTAGCAGTACCCAGGAAGTATATCCGATCAATCGATCGCTCATACCTGAATCTGATACACTGCCCTCGGGGCATACTATAGAGTATCTATCGACTTTAACATTGAGTTTGAAAAGGAATAGCGAACAATGAACGCAATTCGGATCTGGGCAGTGGGTGTCAACAGCTTTCGAGAAATCATTCGGGAGCGGATTCTGTACGCGATCGGCATCTTTGCCCTCATTATGGTGGCGGCTTGGCAAATTTTACCGGAAGTAGCCGTCAGTGCCCAAGGCAAAATGATGTTAGATCTGGGCTTAGCCATTGCCCAAATCTTAGGCACCGTGATCGCTGTTTTTGTCGGCTGTAACTTAATAAATAAAGAGATCGATCGCAAAACCATCCTGGCTCTCATTCCCAAACCAGTGAGCCGTGCGGAGTTAATTATTGGCAAGCATTTCGGTCTTTCGGCGGTCATGGCCGTAATGGTCGTGGGCATGATGGTAATTTATTTGGGGATGCTGTCGATCGCCAAAATTCCTTATCAGGCCATGCCCCTCATTATCTCGGGCTGCTTTTTGTTTCTGGAGCTAGTGGTAATGGTTTCGGTCTCGCTGATGTTTGGCTCCATGACTAGCTCTCTGCTGGCAACTTTAATGACCGCTCTGATCTGGTTTGCTGGCCATGGTACCCAAAGCATGGTGGAGCGCACCAATAGCGGCGTTGCCGCCAGCTCTGCTCTGCGTAAAACCAGCGATATCATGTTTATGATCTTGCCAGACCTCTCTCGGTTAGATTTAAAGAACTTGGCAGTTTACGGCGATTTACCCGCTGCCTCTGTCCTGTGGTATTCGGTGGGCTATGCCTTGCTCTTTACTGCCATCTTTTTGGGTATTACCATTGGGATATTCTCCCGTCGTCAATTTTGACCCATGCCCATGCAAGCTTCTACCCATGACAAGCTAGTTGCCCTTCGTCAATTGATTAGCAGCCTCGATCGAGGGCTAGTAGCCTATTCTGGTGGCGTAGATAGTACGCTGGTGGCCAAGGTGGCTTACGACTGCCTCGGTGATAAATCTTTGGCTGTCACCGCCGCCTCGCCTTCTTTGCTGCCCGAGGAACTAGAAGATGCCCAAATTCAGGCGGCAGTCATTGGCATTACTCATCAGGTGGTGAGCACCAATGAGCTAGATAATCCGGAATACCGGTCTAACCCGGTAAATCGCTGCTATTTTTGCAAGAGTGAGCTGCATGATACTCTCAAGCCTTTAGCCCAGCAGCTTGGCTATCCCTATGTCTTAGATGGCGTGAACGCCGATGATTTGCAGGACTACCGACCAGGCATTCAAGCTGCCCAAGAGCGCGGTGCCCGATCGCCCCTCGCCGAACTGGGTATCACCAAAATAGAAGTGCGAGAAATCGCCCAGCATTTAGGTTTATCGGTATGGAACAAGCCCGCCCAGCCCTGTTTGAGTTCCCGCTTTCCCTATGGCGAAGAGATTTCGATCGATAAGCTCCACCGAGTCGGCAGAGCCGAAATTTATCTGCGCAAGCTGGGTTACGAGCAGCTCAGGGTGCGATCAATCAACGATACCGCCAGGATTGAGTTACCTGCAGAATTGATTGGTCAGTTTGCCAGTAGTTCAGAGCTGCCCTCGATCGTCGAAGCTTTGCAAGACCTAGGATTTGCTTTTGTCACTCTAGATCTCGAGGGCTTCGCCAGCGGAAAAATGAATCGAGTGCTGGAATCGATCTCTTAAACATCAAATTGATTAGACAAGTGAACTGCGGGCGGTGTTGATTGCTCCGATTCTTTGGCAATCGGCGATCGATAAAATTCAATTCCGCGACTTTTAGCACTTTTAGCCATTCTACTAATAAAAACTTGCCGTGCTTCAATACCTTCCGGTGTGTCACGATGAGCCACCATGTAGTTTGCTAGCTCATTACGACTCATTGCGTCAAAGTTCGGTTTACTCATTTATCTACTCCATAAAACTATTCTGACAAGAAAGAGCCATCAACATAAATGTAATAGGCTTGAGTTAGCGACCACTCAGAATGATCGATAGGAATGCCAAAGACTGCTAGGTAACATCCTGGATAAACGCTATTGGGATCGGGAGCAAAATCATATAACAACCCACTTTGTCGCCAATTAGACTGGATCAGGTGATGTAATCGCCGCAGTTGCGCCTCTGTTGGTTCCATTTAAGTTTAAAAACTTGCTTTCTTAGTCTAACACTACCGCTTGATCTTGGTAATACTCCATCCAGTATCAATACATCTCATTAATCCTCAAAAACAAAAAATCTTTTTTTCCTTCACCGGTTTCTGGTTACAATATTTTTCTAACTGTCACAGATCGATGATCCCTGTGGTAAGAGAATATAGACAATTAGCTAGCTAAATTAATATAGGTAAATAAAATCTTATGACTAAAAAATCAGTAGCCAGTCTTTCTGCTGCCGACCTGACCGGCAAAAAGGTATTAGTCCGCGCCGACTTTAACGTGCCGGTAGACGACAACGGCAAAATCACCGACGATACCCGCATTCGCGCCGCTCTGCCCACCATCAAAGACTTGACTGGCAAAGGTGCGATCGTGATTCTGTGCAGCCATTTTGGTCGTCCCAAAGGCGTAGATGAAAAGCTCCGCTTAACTCCGGTCTCCGATCGACTCTCTGAACTCTTAGGCCAAACCGTTGTCAAATGCAATGACTGTATCGGCGATGAAGTAGCCAGCAAAGTTGGAGCCATGACCAATGGCCAAGTTGCTTTATTAGAAAACGTGCGCTTCTACCCGGAAGAAGAAAAGAACGATCCAGAATTTGCCAAGAAACTGGCTTCGATCGCCGATCTTTATGTAAACGATGCTTTTGGTACCGCTCACCGTGCTCATGCTTCTACTGAAGGCGTGACCAAGTACCTGAAGCCTTCGGTAGCTGGTTACTTAATCGAAAGTGAACTGAAATATTTGCAAGGGGCGATCGAATCTCCTCAGCGTCCTTTGGCGGCGATCGTCGGTGGCTCGAAGGTTTCTAGCAAAATTGGGGTGATTGAAACTCTCTTGGACAAATGCGACAAGCTGTTCTTGGGCGGCGGTATGATCTTTACTTTCTACAAAGCCCGTGGTTTGAGCGTGGGTAAATCTTTGGTAGAAGAAGATAAGTTGGACTTAGCCCGCGCTTTGGAAGCTAAAGCCAAGGAAAAAGGCGTACAGCTTATCTTACCTACTGATGTAGTGGTAGCGGATAATTTCTCTCCCGATGCCAATGCTCAAACTGTGGATATCAACAATATTCCTGATGGCTGGATGGGTTTAGATATTGGTCCTGATTCGGTCAAGACTTTCCAAGCAGCTTTGGCTGATTGTAAGTCGGTAATTTGGAATGGCCCGATGGGTGTGTTTGAGTTTCCGAAGTTTGCGGCTGGTACTGAGGCGATCGCTCATACTTTGGCAGATATTTCGGCTACGGGTGCTATCACTATTATTGGTGGTGGTGACTCGGTAGCGGCGGTAGAGCAAGTGGGCTTGGCTGATAAGATGAGCCATATTTCTACTGGTGGCGGTGCTTCCTTGGAGTTACTCGAAGGCAAAATCTTACCTGGAATTGCTGCTTTAGACGAAGCTTAGATTCATAGATTGTTTGATGTAAAACCCTGGCTCGATCGCCTAATCATAGGTAAAGATCACGAGTCGGGGTTTTGCTTAGTTGGCAGCTCTCGTTCAAAAATGGTATAATTGATCTTATTTCCTTCCCTGCTCATGGCCTACAACAACTTCACTTTAGAAACTGTTAAGCACCAGTTTGGGTTGAATCTGATTGATTCTTCTTTCTGTGAGTCTCTGCCCCATGCTAATCCCCAACCTGAATTTCTGACTATCTTTCGTCAGTGGTTGCCTTTGGCTCAAAGAGCTAAATCTGAAAAAGCTAAATCGGAACTTCTGGTCAGTCCTGTTCTGACTGAAGTTAAAAGACTGACTGGTGAACAAATTCAGTTGTTCTCTGGTGAAGAATTCAATGTCGATAAAGAGCGTGGTTTAAATGGATTCTGTGATTTTCTCTTGAGCAGGTCTACTGCTCCCTATGTGATTGAAGCTCCTATTCTGATGTTGGTAGAAGCCAAAAGAGGAGAATTAGATGCTGGACTCGGCCAGTGTGTCGCGGAAATGTTTGCGGCGCAATTGTTCAACGAAAATGCTGGAAAAGTAACTACAATTATCTATGGCTGTGTCACCAGCGGCAAGTTATGGCAGTTTCTTAAGTTGGAAGGTAAGGATGTAAGCATTGATACTAATGAATATTCAGTTACTCCGGTAGAAAGGATTTTAGGCATTCTCAAGTGGATGGTGGATGGCTAGCTTACATCCAAATTGGGTTTTAAGCTACCCCATAACCTGTGTAAGGTCGCTTATAGGCCGGGTGCAGCCCCAAAATAATATCTTCTTTGGGAACTCCCAATTCCACCAAAGCCTGACCCAAATCCACTTCCGTCATATTCCGCTGAATCCAAACTTTGTCGTTTTTAATATCAATATGGATAAAGCAGTTATAAACTCGCTTTAAACCTTCCCAACCGACATCCAAAAGCTGATAGTGATCGTTTTCTGTATCTACTACCATCTGGCAATCGATCTCTTGATCTACACTATTTTGATCTAACGATGCCTGTGCAGCTAATAACTGCCGAATAGCTTGGCGATACTGCGTTATTCTTTCCATAAAGTGATGACCTCTTGAACAGGATTATAAACAACAAGTTTAACTTGATATAATTTGACAGCCTCTTGGATAAAGCTCTCTTGAAAAAAAGAGTTAAAAGTGTCCTCTGGTACTGCCAAATATAGTATTCGATCGGGTTCACTCATTTGGAGAGCTAGCCGATAGTTCAAAAACTGACCCAGAGCTGCGTGGAAGTCTGTGATGGCAGAAGGATTCAGAAAACTTTTGATTTCGACAGCAATCTTTTGACCGGCTTTCTCCGCAGCAAATACCTTGTCTGCGGCCAAATCAATTTCTAGCTTTACTCGATCTTAATAGTCAATGGATCGGCTGTAATTACCCACTGTTCTTTAATTAAAGCTTCATGTAAACCATTGAGTAGATGCCGTTTCCGGTGGGGATCGATATGAGCAGCCCAAATTTTGGCTTTCCTGGTAGAATTGTCAGACCTGGCAAAACCAAAACAGCTCATGACCGCGACCAACTCTCCCAAACACCTTAAATCCAAAGGACTCAAAGCTACCAGCCGCCGCCCTGCCCTGGAACTTTGCAGCGAATGTGGACTCTGTGACACCTACTATATTCATTACGTCAAAGAAGCCTGTGCCTTTTTGCACCAGCAAATTCCAGAGCTAGAAACCCAGACCCACGGGCGTAGCCGGGACTTAGAACAAGAAGACGATCTATACTTTGGTGTTCATAACCACATGATGGCTGCCCGTAAAATCGAACCGATTCCTGGTGCCCAGTGGACAGGCATTGTGAGCACGATCGCCATTGAAATGCTGGAACAGGGTTTGGTTGAGGGGGTAGTATGCGTGCAAAATAGCCCAGACGATCGATTTCAACCCCAACCAATTATTGCCCGCAACCGAGCAGAGATCTTAGCCGCCAAAGTCAATAAACCCACCTTGTCTCCTAATTTATCAGTGTTAGAGCAAGTCGCCCAGTCGGGAATGAAGAAGCTGCTGGTGATCGGTGTGGGCTGTCAAATCCAAGCTCTACGCGCCGTAGAAAAAGAGTTAGGCATCGAAAAGCTCTATGTGCTAGGGACTCCTTGTACCGATAACGTCAGCCGTGCTGGCTTGCAAAAGTTTTTGGATACTACCAGTCGATCGCCCTCTACTGTGGTCTACTACGAGTTTATGCAAGATTTTAACGTGCATTTTAAACATGAAGATGGCTCCACAGAGTTAGTGCCCTTCTTTGGTCTAAATACCAAAGAGCTAAAAGATGTCTTTGCACCTTCTTGTTTGAGCTGCTTTGATTATGTGAATTCCCTCGCCGACTTGGTGGTGGGCTATATGGGTGCGCCTTTTGGCTGGCAGTGGATTGTAGTGCGGAACGATCGGGGTCAAGAAATGCTGGATCTAGTGCAAGGTTTATTGGAAACCCAGCCGGTTAGCTCTCAAGGAAAACGCCAGGAGGCAGTGCAACAGGGGATTACAGCCTACGACAAAGCTACCACTCTGCCCATGTGGGTAGCTAAGGTTTTAGGTGTAGCTATTAAACAGATTGGCCCCAAAGGGTTAGAATATGCCCGGTTCTCGATCGACTCTCATTTTACTCGGAACTATTTATATGTGAAACGTAACTACCCTCAAAAGCTTGCAGCTCATGTGCCAGCTTTTGCTAAAAAAATTGTCGCTCAGTATAAGCTACCAAAATAGTCATCAGTACTTACCAAATCAATAAGTTCAACCAAAAGTACGACTTCTTAGTTGAGGGCTATGGATCAGAAGTCGTATTGCTGACCGTACCTAGGGAATTTCCACCGGGACAAGTGGTAGCTGTCGCTCGGATGGTGCTGCTGGTGCGGTGGCAGGATCGGTGGATTCCAAGGTAAAAACTTGGGGAGGCGTAGCATCTGGGGGATAAACCAAATCAATTTCTACTAGCTTTTGGCTACCTGCTGGGATATTAATTGTCACCAGTGGTTTGCCCTGCTCACCCTTGCGTTGCACCACATGGATTTGCCGCACTGCTGGTTCATTGCTATCAGCTTGGGGATAGGCAATGCGCACAGTACCGCGAAAAGCTACTTGATTGCTGGGTTGGGCATTAAAACGCAGTTTGTCGGCATTCAAATCATCTTTGAGCGGCGTTTGCATTTTAATCACCACGGCCTGATCGGCACCGGTTTTGTTGATTAAAGGCATAGTTAACCGATAGTAAGTAGTATAGTTACCATGAGCTGCCAATGCTGTATCTGGATAGCGCACTGATAGCAATGCTGTCTGAATTTGACCAGTGCCCAAAGTACCTCCATATAACCCGTTCAGAACGTAAGAAAATGCTTTGTCTCGATCGGGAATAGTTAAACTAGTATCTCCGGGCTTATCAGCAAGCGATGCTTCCCAGCGGGTACCTAACGATACTCCGGCTACTCGTCCATATACCAAGGCACCATATCGACCGGGCTGACTAGGGGCTTCGTCACGGGGGGTAGCCAAAGGCGCATTATTTAAAGCATTGAGCCAATCAGCTGCTTGAGGGGACTTGAGAATTGGTGCTGGTGGTGGTCTGGGGATATCGAAGGGGGCAAGAATTTCTGGGATTACCGGGGGGATTTCAATGTTGTCTAACAGGGCAATGCTCGCAATTTGCACGCCGCCGCTGCTGCGCAGTTTCATTAAACTCGATCGAGCGCTGCCAGTGGGGATTGGCTGATTAAAAATCACCTGGGTTTGGCCGGGAGCAAGCGTGATGCTCGTGGTGGGATCGCTGATACCGCGCAGAATATCGGTGGCAAGGCGAGAACCAGGACCGGAATATACTTCACCGTTGACATTGTCGGCATAGGGCGGCAGTTCCCGAAAAGGGGCATCTGTTCTGCTGGTGTAGCTGAGTGATTGTAAAACTTCGATCGTTACGGGCTTTTTACCAGGATTGTAAGCAATAATCCCCAAGTTCATTTGGCGTTTAGCAATGACTGGATCTATTGGTGGACGAGCAATGTGGTGAGTGAAAATATCAAAGCGTCCATTAAAAGTGTAGTTTAAATGGGCATCGCGGTTACTTCTACCTTGAGGTGAAAAAGTAGAGAGTAAAATTCCGGGGTTTTTCACTACTTCTGGACTGTTGCTATTAAATACCGGAATCTTATCAAGTCTGCCAGGAAGCGATCGAACGGGTTGTTTTTGAATAATATACTGGGGCGGCGGTGGCTCTGGGGCTACGGGTGGTTCTATTTCAGGAGTGGCTTGGGCGATGAGAATGGGCGCGAAGACGTTGAGCATGGTAGATGCAGGTGACTAAGTTAACAGTTGAGTTGGGAGTGGACAATTGCTAGCCGAAAGTGAAGAATCAATGACAATTGTAGTTATAGAATGAACTGTTATGCCTGAGGCAGTTCAGCAAGCGCAACGTGTTAGGTGATCGCATGTTACTGATGACGTTAATCTACTTTGCCCAATAGACTCTGAACTGTTGCTGCTAGTTCGGCTACTGGCACATCTTGCTGTTGACGGGTGGCCAGCACCTTAATTTGACAGCGGTTTTCGGTTTGTTCGATCGATCCTTGAATAATGGCAATTTCGATGCCGAGCTTTTCGGCTTTTTTGAGCTGATCGCCCATTTTGCTGGCTTCAAAGTTGTTGATGGTAGCGATGCCTGCTTGGCGGAGTTGTTGGGCGAGCTTGAGGTAGCTGGGCATTAATTGGTTGTCTAGGTTTAGCACCATGACCCGAGCCGGAGATTGGGGTAGGGCGGTGACGATTTTTTCTTTCAGGAGATTTTTGATCAAGCGGGTAAGACCGATCGAGATGCCCACTCCCGGCATGTCTTCTCCGGCAAACAGTCCTACTAACTCAGCATAGCGGCCACCAGAGCAAATGCTGCCTAAGCTTTCATAGCCCAACAGAGTAGTTTCGTAGACGGTGCCGGTGTAATAGCCCAGTCCTCGGGCGATCGATAGGTCAATACAAAAGTTGTCTGGGGCGACTCCTAACGAGCGGACTCCAGCAATTACTGCCGTTAGCTCCGCTACGCCGGTTTGAAATTCGCTGGCTGCGGGAAACATCCCCTGTAGCTTAGTCAGAATTTCGTCGGGGCTGCCTTGGATCTGGGTGAAATCCATGATTTGTTGGGCTTGGCTAGCAGCTCCGATTTTTTCTAGCTCGGCTTGCACTTTGGCTCCGCCGATTTTATCTAGTTCATCGACGATGTTGATGCAGGTTTTGGCTAGTGCGGGCGCAATCCCTATAGCGGTGAAGAAGCCGGTGAGGATCTTACGGTTGTTGATTCTGATCTGAAACTTGCCGATATTGAGCTGGGTAAAAATTTCGGCAATAATGGCGGGCATTTGGGCATCGTAGAGCAAATCGAGCTTGCCGCGCCCTACAATATCGATGTCACACTGGCGAAACTGGCGATAGCGTCCGGCTTTGGCGCGTTCGCCCCGAAATACCATGTCCATTTGGTAGCGGGCAAAGGGAAAGATCAAGTCGTTGAGGTGGCGGGCAATATAGGCGGCTAGGGGAACGGTTTGGTCGAATTTGAGTGCTCGATCTGCTTCGCCGCTTTCGGCATTGGCCACTAGGGGCGAGATGCCATAAATGATGTTGTCGCCCTGTTGACCTTTGGCTTGTAAGACTTCTAGGCGCTCTACTGCGGGGGTTTCGATCGGGGTGAAGCCATATAGCTCAAATACCCGGCGCATGGTGTCAAGAAACTGTTGTTCTAGGCGCTTTTCTCCGGGCAAAAACTCAATATCGAAGCCGCTGGGGGAGGTGTAATTAAATTTTTCTGGTTTGCTCATGAGTCTGCGCCAAATATTTGATGTTCAAATGGGTCGGGTTCGATCGTAGCATTAAGATCGATCGCCACAGAAAAGGCTCCCAAATAATTTCAGAGCCTTTGCTACTATTCGATGTTCGAGTTTTTCAAATCATATAGTCCTGTTATGTACGATGATACCTGTCGATTTCTTGCCGAACACTTTTCTGCTGATTTTGCCAGTTGGCTACTGGGAGAACCTGTCACCATGACAGAAATTCAACCTTCAGAACTTTCCCTTGATCCCATTCGCACTGATGCCCTGATTCTACTGGAATCAGAAGATTCTATCTTACACATAGAATTTCAGACTCTTCCCAAGAAAAGCATTCCATTTCGGATGTTGGATTATCGCGTGCGACTGCACCGCAAAGATCCCAGCAAAAATGTTCTCCAGGTAGTGTTTTATCTTCAGCAAACTAGCTCAGAGCTAGCTTTCCAAACAAGCTTTTCAATGAAACGCACCCACCATGAATTTGAAGTGATTCGTTTATGGGAGCAACCTTCCACCATTTTTCTTGAATATCCCGGATTAACCCCTTTCGCCGTACTCGGCCAAAATGCAGATCCAGAAGAAACACTGCGTCAAGCTGCTGCGAAAATAGCCCAGCTATCAGATCCGGAGAAGCAAGCAAATCTATTGGCAGCATCAGGGATTCTCGCTGGGTTAAAATTAGAAGATGAAATTGTTTACCGCGTATTACGGAAAGACATTATGCAAGAGTCCACTGTTTATCGATCGATTCAAAGAGACGCTCAGAAAGAAACATCGAGGATGATTGCCCTCAATCTGTTACGAGGAGGCGTAGATACAAGTCTCATCGCCTCCTCAACCGGTCTGTCTCCCGAAGAAGTTCAACAGCTTCAGCAGCAGCTTTGTAGCGAATCAGCAAACACATAACTGTTGTTAGCGCCGACTAGGTAACACCAATTCTTTCTCTGGGTGATGCTCTGGCAAAACAACTGGCAATTTTACTGCTGGTTTTTCGGGTATTTTTTTCAGGTGCATGACCCGGTAAGGGCGTTTACCCCAATAGGATTTAGCAGCAAAACTAGTTTCAGCAACCCCGGTGCTAGTTTGAGCACCAATAAACTTTAGCGCCTGGGGATCGGTGACGATGCCCACATGATCAGAAGCACCACGATAGCCCGGAAACACAATTAAATCACCGGCAGCCGGAGGGGTTGCTTCGGTAAAGCTCTGGTCACTGAGATATTCTCGTGCGATCCGGTAGTCAAAACCGGGCAATGCTTTGCTATAAATCGAATACACAAAATGGGAGCAGTCAATGCCATTGCGGCTGTCGCCACTGTAACGATAAGGCGTACCTTGCCAACTTTTGGCCTCGGCCACGATCTCTTTGAGCCGACTTTCTGGCAAATCAGCCGCCTGTGCTATGGGAGTTGCTGCGAACAGAGCAGTCAAAAAAGCTAAAACGGTAGTGAGTATCTTCATAACTTGTGATCCTCGGATGCAATCAGTTTTAGCTTGCCCGGAAAGTTAGCCAAGATTCACCTAGGCATCTCGAATCAGCTTCAGCAGGTCATCGGTGGAAATGCGCCCACTCATTTCGGTGCCCTCTAGCAAGCTATTGGCCAAATCCCGTTTGTGTTGGTGCAAGGCCACAATTTTGTCTTCGATCGTATCCTTAGCCACCAGGCGATAAATCGTCACTGGGCGCAGTTGACCAATCCGGTGTGCCCGATCGGAAGCCTGATCTTCCACCGCTGGGTTCCACCAAGGATCGAGGTGAATTACATAGTCTGCGGCGGTGAGGTTTAAGCCCGTGCCCCCAGCTTTCAGGCTGATTAAGAACACATCGCCCTCTCCAGCCTGGAAAGCATCTACCCGCCTCTTGCGTTCCTTAGCGGGGGTGCTGCCATCGAGATATTGATAGGTGATTTTTTGTTCATCTAGGTAAGCCCGCACAATGCTGAGGTGATCCACAAATTGGCTGAAGACTAGAGCTTTATGGCCGTTATCAAGTAATTCGGTTACGGTTTCACCAAACAGTTCTAGCTTGGAGCTAGCCAGATTGATTTCTGGTTTGACCAATTTGGTATGACAGCAAGCGCGACGCAGACGCATGATTTCGGCCAGGACTTGCAGGTGCTTTTGACCGGCGTTGGCTTCGCTGTTGGTGAGTTTTTCTAATGCTTCACGGCGTAGGGCTTCATAGAATAGCTTTTCTTCCTTGCTGAGCTGTACGTGAAGCACAATCTCAGTCCTGGCTGGCAGCTCGGCTAATACCTGGGCTTTGGTGCGGCGCAGAATAAAGGGTTGAATCAGTTTTTTCAGGCGCAGACGAGCATCATGTTCTTGTAGACGCTCGATCGGGTTAGCAAATTTTTGATTGAAGTTATCCAATGAACCCAATAGTCCAGGGTTGATAAACTGAAACAAGTTCCATAGCTCACCCAAATGATTTTCGATCGGTGTCCCCGTAGTCAGTAGTTTGAAATTCCCCTGTAGGCGCATAGCGGCCTGCGATCTTTTAGTGGCGGCATTTTTAATCGCTTGGGCTTCGTCTAATACGATGGTTTCCCACATCACGTTTGCCAACATTTCGCCCACTTCTTCTTGTTGCAGCAAACCATAGCTACAAACCAGTAAATCTCTTGGTTGCAAGCTGTCTAGAGTTTCTTGTCGATCGAGGGCGCTGAGTTGCACCACTCGCAGAGTGGGGGCAAACTTCTCTGCTTCGCCAATCCAGTTAGTACAGACCGAAGTTGGTGCCAAAATCAGCGTCGGTCCGGCTGCTGCCCGATTCAAAATTAAAGCTAAAGATTGCAGGGTTTTACCCAGACCCATATCGTCGGCTAAACAGGCTCCTACGCCCCAGTGGGCTAGCTGTGATAGCCAGCGAAAGCCATCTAACTGGTAATCTCGCAGCTCTGCCTGTAGTGTAGAAGGCAAAGTGGGCTGGAGGGTGGGCAATTCTTTTAAGCGGCGCACCTGGTCTTGCCATTTTTGGTCGGCCACCAAGTCTTCCATATCTTCAAACAGATCCTGCATCGCCAAACCGGCGAGGGGATGGAAGCGCAAATTGTCTCCCTGCCGCTGGGAAAAAGTGCGCAGTTCGTCAAGCTGCTTGCGGAAGCTGGCCGTGAGAGCCAAAAATTCGCCATCACCCAACGGAATAAATCGCCCAGGAGTGGCAGATAACAAATCCATCAACTGCTTCATGTCGAGCACCTGATCATCGCTAAGCTGAAGCTCACCGCTGGCTTCAAACCAGTCTTGCTGGCTGCTGATGCGCATCTTAAAGCTGTCTACGCCAGCCCGCTGCTTAATACGCATTTTTTCGCCTTCTGGCCATTCGATAATTGCTCGTTCGCCCAGCTCTTGTAGCTCCAAAATCAATTCCAAACAGGCTTCCGGGTCAGAAATCAGCCACTCACTGTTATCAGATTCCCAATTTTGCATAGTTGGGCAAGCTTCAATAACTGCTTCGGCTAACTGGCGTTCATCCAAAAGCGATCGCTGGGTTTGTAACCTTTCTCCGGCTACTTCTACAATGACGCTAACTCCACCCAAACCGGGCTGAAAATATGGCCCGGTTTGGTCAAAAGGCCGAACTAATAACGCCGCTTTTAAACCAGTGGTAGCTGGCAGTAAATGCACATGGGGAGTAGCGATCGCTGGCACCATTTTGGCATTGCTAACTCCACCGCCAATATCGGAATGTACCGTCACTAGGTTGGCAATGTTTTCGATCGCTGCCAACACCCGGTCTTGGGCTTCGCTGGGTACTTCTAGGCTGGTGCCAATCAGTTCACTAATTTTGCGATATTCGGGAGTGACTTTGACTATTTTGAGCTTGGTGGGAGTTTCTTTGACTACAACAATATTTTGGGCTTTTTCTGCCCGAGGTGAAATCTCGATCGAAATCCCATCCTCGGTTTTTTGCACCAGCAAAGCTGGCTCACCGCTTACCACTTCTACGCTAATCGTCGGTGAATCTGCCCAGAACAATAAGGGATGACCAACTAAGTTGGCGATCGAATCTTCTCCAAAAGAATATTCAGTTTCGCCCCCATAGCGACTATATAAATATTCGCTTTCAATACCACTACAGATCCGCAGGTCTTGTTCAGTGAGATAGTCAAAATCTGCGGCTTTCATCAGCCTTTTGATGGCGATCGGCCTGCCCTTGCTCCATTCGCCCTTGGTGCTAATTTTTTGTTCCCGAGGTTCCAAATGACAGCTATTAGAACCATAGTAAGAAATCAACCAAACTAAGCGGCGATCGGCTTGGGGCGACTTGCGATCGGCAGCAGGTGCAAGGCCAAAGTTAGTAAGGGCATTGAGGCTCAGCTCCCAAGACTCCTGCGGACGAATGGCATCGACTACTGTAGCTGTTTTGATGTTTTGCCGCAGCTCTTCGGTGGTTATTTTGTAGCGGGGTTGTAAGCGCGAGAGTAGTTCTAGGCATTCGATCGCCAGCCAGTTGTATTCGCTGGCCAAAGATAATTCATATAAAGGCACTAATACTCTAGGCAACACTTTTTTGGCAGTATCTTTGTCTGCCCAATATAAACAGAGCGATAAAATAAATACCTCTAAGCTGTTGGCACCAGGAAAAGCCGGAATACCGCCGTTAGTAATTAGCTCTTTTTGGCTCAGATCACCCAGTTGGAGCTTAAATACCGAAGATAGGCGACGGGCGCTGTTTTGGAGCCAGTGACCATTTTGTTTGCTGACCTGACCGGCATATTCTTCGGCCTGCTGCAAGGAGGTGCTAGAACCTTCGCGCAGTAAAGACAAGATGAAAATCATCCCCTCGACGTTATCAAAAAAGCCTTTGCGTTTGCCCGAAACTTTGCGGGTAGAATTTAATGCCTGCTCAAAACAATCGATCGCCTGCTTGTCATCACCTTCTAGAAATTTCACCCAGCCCAAATAGGTCAGACTATAACCGCTCAAATCTAGAGTAGAAATAATACTGTTAGCTTCGGCAATCCGCCCCCGCATTAACAGTTGGGCAATTAATAGCCGCCGCCGAAAATCGCTGCGGTGGCCAGCTTCATAGTTTTCAACTAACCACTGCAAAACTTCTGAGGTATCGCTGAGTTTAAACACCGAATCAGAAAAAATGCTGTTGAGCACTGCTTCAGATAATTCTGGCGATAGTCGCTGTAAATGGGCAGCGCTAAAAGGGTTGTTAAAAACCGAGTTGAGCAGGTCAGGAAAATTAAAGGTGCGATCGTAGCTATAGCTCTCATAGTCTTGTAACTGCTTGGCGACAAAGGCCGCATCGTTGCGATATAGTCCTATGCGCACTTCTCGCAGTAGCTCATTGCGACTGCTAAATTGTCTGCCACCCCGATAGCCGGTGCGTATGGGCATTGTGCGATCGATCGCTTCCGCAAACCGATCGAATTCAGCAAGTTCTAGCGCTTCTCGCGTTAAGGTTTCAGCTAGTAGCGGGTGACATTGAGGGCCAAGACCCGTAGACTGCTCCAGCATCCCTAGCTCCACTAGTCTATCTAGGTGGCTCTTGAGGCTGGTAACGTTGAATGATGGAGTCCCTTTAGGTAAGACTCGGTTGATGCAGGTCAAAAAATTGGTGCGGCTGACCGGAGCATAAATCACCGAAAATAGGCGCAGCAAATATCGATCGAGTTCTGTTTGCTTACGATATAGCTTCAGGATTGTATCGCGGAGGCGATCGGAGTCTGGGAGGGAGAGGCCATTCATGGAGCTAGGGAGTGAAGGACTTTATGAGCCGATTGACCATTTTAACCTACTCTCTAAATTAAATGCACCGCAGATTGAACTTTTTGGCTAAAGAATGTGCCTGGGTTCAATTTAATACTGATTTCCACCGGTAGAAGGTGGGATATTTTTCCTAGGGAGTAAACCACCTTTTGCCCTATCCACCTTCTGCCCTATGTATTAGCAGCGAAGCAAGCGATATCTGCGACCATTTACCTGTTTAAAGCGACCAGTCGGGCGACATTTAGTAGCACCGCTACATTTTAGAACTGGTAGTCCACCGGCATAACGGCCAGTTGGACGGCAACCTGCTTCGGCGGCTGGGGTAATGGCGGTTAGCTCTAAGGTGGTCAAAGCCATCAAAGAGGTAAAGGCAGTGGCAAGACCGATCGTGAGGCCACGTAGTGATTTTTTGCGCATAATTTTCTCCAAAAGTTAATTGTCAAATATTTCTCTTACCAGTGATAGATTTATAGAATCTTCCTGGTTAGAATGAACAATAATTTCTTTACACCTAATGGGTATTAGATATAAATGTTGCTTTTAGAGTCTGGGGATTTTGATGAAGATAGATTGTATCACAAAATAATTCTCTAGCCAAAAATTGCTGATTCGATTTCGGCTAATGCTGTATCTAAATCATCATTAATAATCTGTAAATCAAATTCATCAGCCGCTGCAATCTCCGATCGCGCCACAGCCAAACGCTTTAAAATAGCCTCTTCTGAGTCTTGAGCACGGGATCTAAGGCGTTCTTCCAGAACTTTCATACTGGGCGGTAAAATAAAAATCCGCAGCGCTTCTGGGAATATTTTGGCCACCTGGCGCGCCCCCAGTAATTCAATTTCTAAAATCATCAAACCGCCTGCTGCTACTCGATCGCGCACGGGTTGAATCGGGGTGCCGTAGTAGTTGCCCGCAAACTCTGCCCACTCTAGCAAGTCTCCATTTTGAATGGCCGCTTCAAACTGTGGTCGATCGAAAAAATAATAGTTTACGCCTTCAACTTCGCCCTCGCGGGGAGTGCGAGTAGTAGCCGAAATAGATAAATATAGCTCTGGGTGAGCTTGGAGTAACGCCTGAAGCAAAGTGCCTTTACCCACACCGCTAGGGCCGGTGAGTACAATTAAACGACCAGAATTCATAGTGCAACTAAATAGAGTAATCTAGGGGAAACGATTTGGGTTTAGCTTCTTTTGGTTTAACATAAACCGTTTGCTGTGGCTCCAAATCTAACTCATCAAAGCGATCGCGTGATAAGTGCGCCATGATGATGTCTTTTTCGTTGGCCAAAATTAGCTCTACCTGGATTTCCCAGCCCAAATGAATAATGCGGTTAACAGTAGCTTCTACGCCGGGACTATGGGGCGTATGGCCAAAGGTAGTCTCGATCGTGATGTCTTGGGGGCGCAGAAAAATTTGCGGGTTGTTAGAATCAAAGCCATTGCTCTGAAAAATCCCGGAGTTGCTGTTTAGGACGTTAACGGGACCAATGAAGCTCATCACAAAAGCAGTGGCCGGATGATCATAAATCTGAGCCGGAGTGCCGGTTTGTTCGATCTTGCCTTTATTCATGACCACCACTTTATCGGATACTTCCATCGCTTCTTCTTGGTCGTGGGTGACAAATACTGTAGTTACATGAACTTCGTCGTGGAGCCTGCGCAGCCAAGCCCGCAAATCTTTGCGCACTTTGGCATCTAAGGCTCCAAAAGGTTCATCTAGCAACAATACCCGTGGCTCTACCGCCAAAGCTCTGGCCAAAGCGACCCGCTGACGCTGACCACCAGAGAGCTGAGAGGGATATCGATCGCCCAAGCCGCTAAGCTGCACGAGTTCTAATAAGTCTTCTACCCGAGCTTTGGTTTTTTGGGGATCTTTTTTGCGAATATCTAGGCCAAAAGCAATGTTTTGGCGAATGGTCATGTGTTTAAACAAAGCATAGTGCTGAAACACAAACCCAATATTGCGCTCCTGCACCGATTGGTAGGTGGCATCGGTGCCGGTAAGCCAAATTTTGCCAGCATCGGGCAGCTCTAAACCAGCAATCAACCGCAACAGCGTAGATTTGCCCGATCCCGAGGGGCCTAAGAGGGCGACTAATGCTCCAGACTCAATATCTAGGCTGACTCGATCGACTGCCCGGAAATTGCCAAAGTCTTTAGATACATTTTCTACCGCAATGCCCATTTAGACTCCCTGTTAGTATTGAGTGACAGTCGGATCTACTTGCTGGCTCCAGGCTTGGATGCCGCCCTGGACATTGGTGCCGGTGATGCCCGCAGCTTGCAGAATGCCCACAGCTTTGGCCGATCGACCGCCCATTTTACAATGAACAATCAGTCTTTTGTCACCAATCAAAGACCTGACCTTTTCGACTCCGCTGCCCTGCTCAATGTCTGGTAAAGGAATCAAGACTGCACCAGGGATCTTGGCTATTTCGTATTCGTTGGGGTTGCGCACATCCACCAGCAAATAGTCTTGGGCACCGCTGTCCATAAGCTGTTTGAGTTCAATCACGGTCATTTCATTCATGGCACTTTGCGCCGCTGCTTCGGCGGCTTGGGCTTGAGGGATTCCACAGAATTCTTGGTAATCTACCAGTTGTTCAATAACCGGTCGATCGGGAGCGGGACGCAGCTTCAGTTCCCGGAAACTCATTTCTAGGGCGTTGTACAGCACCAATCTACCGCTGAGAGTGCGTCCTTGCCCCAAAATAATCTTGACGGTTTCAGTAGCCTGAATTACGCCAATAATGCCGCAAAGGATTCCCAATACGCCGCCTTCGGCGCAGGAGGGCACCATGCCCGGTGGTGGGGGATCGGGGTAAAGGTCGCGGTAGTTGGGAGCGGGTAGTTCGCTGTTATAAATCCATTCGCTGCCATCTTTGCGCATCTTGGCTTTTTCTTCGGTGCTAGCACTTTCGTAGGCTGCGGCTCTTTCCCAGCCGCCTTTGTAGTTGAAGACAGTGGCCTGTCCTTCAAAGCGCAAAATGGAGCCATAAACGTTGGGTTTGCCCAACAATACACAGGCATCGTTTACCAAATAACGGGTAGGAAAGTTATCGGTGCCATCTACCACCACATCGTAGGGGCGCAGAATATCTAAAGCATTTTCGGAGCTGAGGGCAGTTTCGTACAAATCCACTTGGCAGTGGGGATTGATCTCTAAAATGCGGTTTTTGGCCGATTCAATTTTGGGCTTGCCCACCCAAGAAGTGCCATGAATTACCTGGCGTTGCAAATTGGAGTGATCGACAATATCAAAATCGACAATTCCAATCCGACCAATGCCAGCAGCAGCCAAATACAGCAGCAGGGGCGAACCCAAGCCGCCAGTGCCCACACAGAGCACGCTGGCTGCCTTCAGACGCTTTTGACCATCTACGCCCACTTCAGGCAAAATTAGATGGCGAGAATAACGAGCATAATCATCGGCAGTTAACTGCACTTGCTCTAGATTTGGATTGAGCATAAATTAACCTTAAAAATCTGTAGAGAATAACTAATGCAGCGATTCAAGAGGTGGGGTATCTAGAAACTAGCGCTCTACAAACCGGCAAATAACAAAATTCGGTCGAAAGACCCATTATGCCATTTCTCGTTTAATGTTACCTTGATTGTGTCTTAGCAATCGTTGCAAATTTTTAACCCACTCTGATGATCACTGCTCCCTACGGCTCTTGGCAGTCTCCTATTACTGGCGCATCTGTCACTGCTGCCAAAATGAACCTAGACTCGGTAATGTTAGACGGTGCAGATACCTATTGGCTGGAGTCACGACCCCAAGAAAAAGGCCGGATGGTGATCATGCGCCAAGACGGTCAGGGAAATATCAGTCAGGTTACGCTAGAAGGCTTTAATGTGCGCAACCGAGTACATGAATATGGCGGTGGTGCATATACAGTCTGGAATGGCGAAATCTATTTTTGCAATGATGCAGATCAGTGTATTTATCATCAGTCTGGCAGTACTGTTTCTCTGGCTTCCCCGGCAGTCAGGGGCGATCGACCCACTCGTCGCTATGCTGATTTGGTGATCGACTCCCATCGGCGGCGGCTGATCTGCATCTTGGAGGAGCATAAGTCGGCAGATGTAGAAGCAGTTAATTCGATCGCCAGCATCAATCTAGACAACCCGGAAGATCTAAAAAATTTTGGTG
>JAAFHZ010000120.1 GCA_013297675.1 Synechococcales cyanobacterium bin59.metabat.ball.084
ACCAAATATTTTAAAAATACGATCGAGCAATTTGAGCAGGCCAACCCCGGCATCAAAGTCAAGTGGGTTGATGTACCCTGGGCAGGCATGGAGAGTAAAATTCTGGCCGCTATGCAGGCCAAAAAAGCCCCAGATGTAGTCAACCTCAACCCAGATTTTGCCTCCCAGTTAGCGGCGAAGAATGCTTGGTTAGAGCTAGATGAAAAAACCTTAGCAGGAGCCGAAAAGTCTTATCTGCCAGGTATGCTGAGAGCCAACAGTCTAAATAATAAAATCTTTGGTTTACCTTGGTATATCACTACTAATATCACCATTTACAATCAAGAACTTTTCAAAAAAGCCGGGATCACCAAGCCACCTAAAACCTATCAAGAGCTGGCAGTAGCAGCCAAACAAATCAAAGAAAAAACTGGCAAGTATGCCTTCTTTGCCACCCTGTTGGCCGAAGATGCTAACGACGTATTAGAATCTCTGGTGCAGATGGGCGTAGAACTAGTCAATCCTGCCGGTAAAGCGGCTTTCAATAGCCCTACGGGCAAAGCGGCCTTTCAGTACTGGGTAGATCTATATAAACAAGGATTGTTGCCTAAAACAGTTTTGACGGAGGGACACAAGCAGGGCAAACTGCTTTATCAATCGGGGGAAGTGGCCATGCTGTTTGCTGGAGCACCCACCATCAAAGACATTGCCAAAAATGCCCCCACTATTGCGAAAGTATCGGCGATCGCCCCCCAAATTAGTGGCCAAACCACCAAAATCAGCGCTGCTGTCATGAACTTAGTCATTCCGGCCAGCAGCAAAAAATCTGCTGCTGCTGTTAAATTTGCGCTGTTTGTGACCAATGCGGTTAATCAATTAGCCTTTGCCAATTCTTCTGATACCTTGCCCTCCCAAACCCAAGCTCTGGCAGATTACAAAACTGGGATGAAAGCTGCTACAGAACCTTTGGCTCAAGGCAAAATCATTAGCGCCAGCCAGCTCGATCGGGCTGAAGTCCTCATCCCGCCAATTAAAGATATTAACGTCTTGAAAAAAGCTATCTACGAAGCTCTCCAGGCCGCCATGGCCGGTGAAAAAACTGTCGATCAGGCTTTGCAAGCAGCCGCTGCGGCCTGGGATAGTCGCACCTAATCTATTAAAATAAACAGAGGATTTCTGTGCAGCACCCATGACCGTCACCAGCGCCCAAACTTATCAAGTTACGATTATCGATCGACAGCGCCAGAAGGAATACATTATTCAGGCCAGACCCGATCGATACATTCTGCAAACCGCCGAAAACCAGGGTGCCGATCTGCCCTTTGCCTGTCGCCAAGGAGCCTGTACTGCTTGTGCCGTGCGGGTGAAATCTGGTCAGCTTGCTCAGCCCGATGCCATGGGCTTATCGCCGGGACTGCGGCAGCAAGGCTATGCGCTGCTCTGTGTTAGCTATGCTCAGTCTGATTTGGTGGTGGAAACCCAGGATGAAGATGAGGTTTATGAGCAGCAGTTTGGTCGCTATTTTGCTAAAGGCAAAGTGAAATATGCTCTGCCGCTAGATGAAGATTAGCTCAAATGAAGATTATTGTTGTGTGGGTGGCGTTGTTGTGGCTGTTGGTGGCCTGCCAAGCACCGGCTGCGATCAAACAGATGGTGACTGTCGATCGCGCTCTTAGCGGCAGCACAGTTGAGCTTACTTTAGCTGGTCAAGTACAAAAAGTGCGGCTGGTGGGGGTGAATGCTCCAAATTTCGCCCAAAAACCTTGGGGACCAGCGGCCAAGGATCGCTTGGAGGAAATTATTCAAGAATCCAATCATCAGTTTGCGCTGGAGCTAGAGCCAACAGCATTGAAGGGGGTTGGTAACTATCGGTATGGGTATCTTTGGCACAATAATACATTGGTGAATGAGCAGTTGCTCAAAGAAGGTCAGGGTTTGGCGGCGACTCAATATGTATTACCAAAATACGAACGGCAGTTTGTCCGCGCTCAAGCCTATGCTCGTCTAATGGCGGTAGGTATTTGGAATCATGACGCTCCACTCAGAACTAATCCCGGCGGCAAATAAGCTATTCAGTTCAACCAGCCAACAAATATAACGTTAGCAGTGATCCACCGTTCCATAAGCTATGAATCAACATAGAAGCCAATAAATTTCCGGTTCGGTAATAGACATAGGCCAGAATACTGCCGAGGACTGCCAAAGGCAATATCTCTGAGACACTGAGATGAGCCACCGCAAAAATTAGACCACTGAGGCCGATCGATTGCCACACTGAAAAATAACGAGTGAGAGAAGGAAACAAAAAACCTCTAAATAGATATTCTTCAAACAAGGGAGCGGCAATGGCTGCGGTGATCATAAATATGAAAAAAGCCCAGCTATCATTATTTTCTAACAGCAAAGATAGCAGCGGATTGCTGCCGCCTTTGCCCTGCCAAATTTTATCGTTAACTACCGAAACCAACAGCACGATCGGGGTGGCCACTAAGTAGCCGCCAATCCCCCACCGCACCCAATTCTTACCCCGAAAGCTAAACCATCCCACATCGATCGGTTGATAGGCAGCAATCGATAGGCGAAGAAAAGCAATCATGGCGATCGCTAATACTCCATAGCTCAGCAAAATAAAAACAGCGTTTTCTAATAGACTGGCCTGTTGCCGATCCCAGCCACTAGCTTTAATGGCAATACTAAAAAATTGCGGGATTATTAGCTGGCCAATTACAAAAAAGCCCAACATTACTTGCCAAATAATTTCCCAATTCCAGGGTATGGAGGGCAAACTAGGCTCATCCGTAATCACCTGACCCATTACATTAGTCCGCAGCATCACCAAGCCTTCGGTGCGCGGTGGATTCAAATCGCCCTGCTGTGGCCAAAGCTGGGCAATACTCCACCACAAACCCAGACCAATTCCTAAAATTACACAGCCGCCGCGAATAATGCCCATGGTTGCTAGGCGATAAACCGAACCAGTAGCGGTACTGATTTGCTGCGACTCCAATGCCTGGAGCTGGGCAGTGGCAGATTGTTTGGTATAGAGCTGTTTGAGCGATTGATATTTAAACCAGCCCTGTAAGTTTTGGGTAATAATACTTTCAGCCTTGGCTGGCACTGGTTTTTCGGCTGTCCACAGTTGGTTAAGCACTTCGGCGGTGGTGGCGATCGCCGATCCAGGGATATCGCGCTCAATTTGTTGCCAGAGCTGTTGGGCGGCGATCGGCTGTTTTTGAACGGCCTGAATTAATCCCAAATCTAGGTTGATTTCTTGCAGACTTTGGTTAGCTTTCTGGAAAGCAACAGATTCTGGGGTGCGACTTGCCGGATTGGTAGTTGCCAGGGGCAGCCTTTTTTGCAGTTCATCGACGGTATCGCGGGCGGTTGTGCGGGCTTCTTGATATTGGGTTTTGGCTAGGTTAAGGGCTTCTTTACCAATCAGCGCATCGTAGAGTGCTGGGGGAATATTGGGATCTGCTGCTAGGGTAGAACCCTGAAGCATGATATTAGTTTGGTATAAGTTTAATTTTCCGGCGACTTGTGGTTCGTTCCAGCTTCCTAGTAACGCCGAGGAAATAAATAGACCGACGATCGCCGATAAGACTGCGAGCACAATCCTTCGCACTGTCCAACCTGTTTTTTCACTTTGCATAATCCACCACTATTAGCCAACCACCCCATTATTCCACGGGATTGACCTACGCCTTGGTTACTACAAAATGTCTCTTGTTGAAATATCAGCTTTAAAAAATCCTATTTTTCTGGTGGTTTACCTTGAAGCATCGCTGATAATAGAGCCTGGGATTCGGCATCGAGGGCGTTGAATGCTGAGCTGCTGCTTCTTTTTCGTGTTCTTCGGGTGCTCTCGGGAGTTTGGCCATTCACTGCTGGCCTATTTGGTGGTTTGACCTCTAGGGTTTTGCCTGATTGGTGATCAGCTTTTTTGGGCTGCTCTAAATCAATTTTTGGGGCAACTTCTGGAGCATGGGTATTAGCCGTTGTCACAGGCGGTTGAGCCTTGGGTAATTGGTTCTGGCCTTTTTTCTGTTTTTTCTGCACAATGGTTGGAATACTGCCATGCACCATTGCCGACAGCACAGCTTGAGATTCGGCATCAAGAGAGTTAAATAGCCTGCCGCTGCCAGCACCTTTTTTCTGTTTCTTTTTGCCAAAGGCCGCATCCCGAGATTTACGAGAGCTAGATTCAATGTTGTTGACCAATTGCAAAGCCGAAAGCCATTCTGCCCCGTAACCGCCAACCGTGAGCTGCTGCGCCCGATCGGAGGTGGCTACCAACACACGGGTTTTGAGGTGAGTATCGGTGCGGTGATTGGCGCAAAATTTTTCGATGTAGGTATCGGCGGTTTCTTTATATTCGGTGTAGTAAATTGAAACGTTGGGAGTCAATATTTCGGTGACAGATGGAGTGTCTCGGTTATGAGCATCGAATACTACGGTGGTGAAGTAGCCTTCAAAAGAGCTGAAGTTGATGAGCTGCTCAATTAGCTTATTGCGGGCAGCCTCTAACTCTTCGCCGTGGGTCTGTTGCAGCGGAGTCTCTTCGTTGGGATATAGGTGTTTCCAGGCACCGATGACGTTGTAACCGTCAACGAGCAAAATGACTTCTTGCCGTTTGGGTGCCATAACTAATGGTGCTGTAGCGTGAGGTGGGAGTTAACCTCCATATTAAGATTTTTTGCGAACTTCCGCGAGTAGATCTTGAACTAAGTTGAGATCTTTGATACCGGGGCTGACTTCTACGCCGCTGGAAAGATCGATGCCGTGAGGATGAAGCTGGCTGAGGGCGATCGAAATATTGCCGGGATTTAGTCCCCCAGCTAAAAACCAGGGCATAGCAGGCTGAAAATCTAAGAGGGATTGCCAATCTAAAGTGTGGCCAGTACCGCCCAGAGCCTGAGGATGATAGGCATCGAGAAGTAAGGTATCGACGATTGGGCTGTAGGTTTGGATGGTGCTCAGGTCTTGGGTGGTGCGTATTCGCCAAGCTTTGATGATTTCTCGATCGGGCAATTGCTCTCGCAGATGCTGGCAGTATTCAAGTGATTCTTGGCCGTGGAGCTGGATGGAACCGAATTCAGCAGCTTTGGTGATGCTTACTAAGGTTTCTAAATCTTCATCGGCGAAGACTCCGATGCAGTTTACCTGGCTTTGTAATTCTGGCACGAGGATTAACAAATTTGCTAGGGAGACATAGCGGGGGGAGGCGGCCACGCAGATGAATCCCAAATCAGTTACGCCATAGCTGGCGATCGATCGGCCTTGTGCTAACTGAGTAATTCCGCAGATTTTGATGCGCAGCATGGTTAGTATGGTGAGTGCTATTTTTTGCCTGCCGCTGCCGAACAGAAGCACGCATTATTGAGAAAGTCAGACTGTGTTCTTGTTTGTAGCTTGTCAGCAAACAGGAAGTCAACATTTTGGCAGCTTGTGCCGATCGACAAAGTATCATAAGCCCTCCGGACAGATCGCGCTATCTGCTGGAGGATAAAAGCAACCCAATCTCTCCGGCTTATGTTCGACTCCCAACTCAAATCAATCTGGCTCCAGCTAAACATCAACCCCGATGATCCGCAGATCTTAGAGATCTTGGAGCAAATGCTGCGATCAGAGATGCTCGATGCCGAACAGATCAATCAAATTGCCAGTGCCTGTCTCAGCGAAAGACTGCCAACGGCATCTTATACGCCAGAACCACTGGCCTACGCCGAACCAATCCCGGCTGAACCCGAGGTTGAACCCGAGCCAGCCGCTCCAACCATCTGGCAAACCCTCAAAGACGAACTGAGCGTGCGCTGGTTACTATTCTTAGGCGTATTCCTAGTCGTCTTATCTTCCGGGGTATTAGCAGCCACCCAATGGTCACGCTTCCCGGCCTGGGGACAATATGGCTTGCTGTGGCTATACACGATCGGCTTTTGGCTCACTGGGAGCTGGGCAAAAAGACAAGAAGGCTTAAAACTTACCTCCAATACCTTACAAATCGCGGCACTGCTGTTGATCCCAGTGAATTTTTGGGCGATCGACTCTTTCGGACTCTGGCATCAACCCTGGGAAATTGCTATTGCGGTAGCAGCCGCTAGCAGTTTGGCAGGCATTGCTTATTTACAGACTTTACCTCGCCGCAACAAATCGCACTCTCATCAGTGGCTCATGGGAGCTTTCATGGGACTTAGCTGCTTACAATTGGGCTGGCAAATTCCCCACTGGGCAGCAATCAGTATTTATATCGGATCGATCGGAGTCGCCATAGTTCTCCAAAAAACCCGCCAAATCCACAGGGGTGCTTTGGCAATTTTCGGCCTGGGAATGCTGATTTTGCGGGGCTTCTTTGTTGTTCATTTACCAGTTACTAGTTTTAGTTTAGCGATCGGCATCGTCGGTTGGCTATTTGCTCAATGGGGAATTCAATATCAGAAAAAACTCCAGCGAGTGGAGGCGATTGCTCTCAAACATCCCAGTGCCAAGATCAACAAACACCAAAAAACTCTGGGCGGCTTAATTACTCTATATCATCGTCTGGGTGCAGTTTTATTGGCCATCGGCTGGCTATTGGGATTGGGGGAATGGCAAACTAGCCCCTGGCAATCAGTAGCTGTCAGCGGTTTGGCTTTGATTTGGATCTGGCAAAGAATTCGGCAAGATCATCGTGATGCAGATTTGATTTGGTTGTTTCTGGTGGGACTACAAGCTTATTTTCTCAGCAGTTTTCTCTGGCGCTTTATTTCCACTGGTGCCCTGTTGGCCATGGTATTGCCTTGGATCAAACAATTCTTTGGTGAGAACTACCTATTTGCCGGTGGACTGCTGGTTTTCCCTTACTTACTCTTATGGGTATGGCTAACAGCTTGGTTTTGGCGCAAGGGAGAGGAGTCTCTAGCTCGCACGGGTGAAGGGCTAATTATGGGGACTGGGTTGCTAATGACTGTTAGCACTGTTACTAATCCTCTTGGTCTATTAATTGATCTCGCAGCTTCTACGGGGATCTTGGCGCATTTAACTCATCGTCGCCCACCGATCCGCAGGAGCTATGTCTATCTCACTCATTTGGGCGGCTTGCTAACAGTTTTTGCAGCGGTGAACTATCGCTGGGATTGGTGTCGATCGATTGGACAAAAGCTCCTTGCTGTCACAGATGCCTTTGCTAGTAGTGATACTTTGATCATGCTGGTAGTGGTTAGTCTGGTATCGATGGTGTTAGCGGCGATCGAACTACTATTTTCTGCCCGCAAGGCCACTCCAGAAAAAGATATTTGGCAACACAGCGCCTGGGATTATGGCCAAATCTTAGCGGGCTTGTCTTATGCCGGTTGTTTGCTGATGCTGACTTCAGCACAATTTACTTGGCCACTGTGGTTAATGATCGTCCCCGCTGCTTTTACCTATGTAGCAGTCCGTTCTCAGCAAGAATCCACCAGTCCAGCTTGGCAACAAACTGCTCAAAAGCAAGCAAGTTGGTGGGCGATCGGCAGTATGGCTGGCTCAATTTTGTTGACTGGCAATGATACCAACTGGCGATCGATCCTCTTAGCTGCATCGATCGCCATGATTTTCCCAATCATGCGAAAAATGGCACGGGAGCCATTAGATCCAGCAGCTTCTGAGCAACTAGCTGAAGATCCATCATTCCAACAGCGCCGCCGCACCATTACTCAACAGGCCGTAGTGGTAGGCATGATCCACATCGGTTTGGAATTGGGTTTAGGAGCCAATCTTTTACAAGGTCGCATTGCTGATCCTCTTTGGCTAGTTATCGCTGCGGTAGTTAGTACTGGGTTATGGTTAATTAGCAAAAGGTTACAGCACCCAAATATTTCGCCACCAGCCATTTATGCCAAAGCCGGTGATGCCTGGGCAAGCATTATTGCTGCCATGGTTATTGTGACTGGTGTTGTGAACTATTCTTATACCAATCTACAATTCCATTTTGAAATAAATGGCTCCCAAGCCCTCCAGACTATTGGTTCACCCCGCTGGTTCAGCAGCCTAGACTTTAGCATGTTGCTCGCCAATATCATATTGCTCTGGGCCATGGCCAACCGTCAAAAATGGCGTTCTGCCTGGACTCCGGCCATATGGTTTACCACTGCTTTAATTACTAGCCAAATTATTTTGGGATCTGGCATCCATTTACTGGGCGGTAACAATCAGACATTAGCGATCGCCAATGTATTCTTAGCCTTCGGTATTTATTGCTGGCAAACCTTTGGTCAACCAAAATTTGTCAGGCAATCAGCAGCTAGCTTAATGCCAGTGCTAAATAGTGCGGCTTTGCCCAGTCTGCTAGCGGTCTGGGGTCTGGTGTTAAGATTGTCATTCTTCAATAACTACAGCGGGATACTATCGATCGGCATCGGGGCAATCTTATTCTTGAGCAGCCGCAGCTATAGCTTCAAGCTGCCTGCCTATGCCGGTTTGTCGTTAATCACCATCGGCTGCTATGAGCTAGTTACTTATCAAATACTCCAAGCCCCTCCTGGTGGTAACATTGCCGATGCCCTGACTATCTATGGTTTGGTCACAGCAATCTTGGCGCTGTTATATCGATCGATCGTCTGGCTGAAGTCTCGCAAAGGGGCAGCAGAATTTTGGGGTTTGTCTCTAGATAGCTTAAAAAATGTTGCTCATGCCCATTGGGCGATCGCCAGTACCTGGAAAGTTGCGGCTGCGGTCACGCCACCAATTCCGCTGCCCCAGTTCACTATCCTGCATTTATTTACCAGTGGCTTGTTGGGACTTTATGCCCTAATTCAAGGACGAGACAAAAAAGACAATGGAGATTGGTGGGTTTATTTGGGCTTGGCCGAATTAATGGGAGTAGGAGTCTATGCTCGATCTATCTTTCAAGGCTTGGGCATTGTAGATGCCAATTTAATTTTGGTGACTTGCCTGATTGGTTTGATGCTGATGCTGGCTCCCTGGAGTTCATGGGGCTGGCGCGATCGACCTTGGCGAATTGTGGCGCTAGTGCTGCCGCTATCACGGGTGATCTTTGAGTGGGATTATATTTCGCTGTTGAATCTGGCAATTTTGGCCACTTTTTATGCCGGGGTAGCCAGAAGACAAAGACAGTTTGGCTGGGCTTATTTGAGTTTGGTATTTGTCAATTGGGCAGGAATGCGTTTGCTCTGGCAATATAGCCTCACTAGTCCAATTTGGTACGCGGCGATGGTTGGGCTATCGATTTTGGCAGCGGTACAATGGGACCCGGCTTGGCAAAAATCGCGCCAAAATCGTCACTATGGCAGGCTAGCTGGTGCGGGGGTAATTGCAGTGACGGCTTTGATTTGGCATGTTGCACCGCAGCCTTGGGTACCCATTAGTTTGGGGCTGGCGATCGGGGCTGGCGGTTTGGTCTGGCGAGTCAGGGCTTGGTTCTATGTGGGTACAATTACGTTTCTGTTGAGTAATTTCTATCAGCTCGTAATTCTGATCACCGAGCGACCGGTAACTAAGTGGGCGATCGGCTTGTTTGCTGGGGTGCTGATTATTTTCTTGGCAGCTAATTTTGAAAAACGCCGAGAACAGATCACCAAGGCGTTGCAGCATTGGCTCGATCGATTGCAGGAGTGGCAGTGATCTTTTAGGGGCAAAAATGTTGAATTAGTCTCCTCTTGATCGTTTCAGCAGCCTCAGCACCCCCAGAATATGCGATGATCTCTGTCAAATTATGTTTTTCCTTGCCATGACCACCATCCCCGTTGATTCGATCCAATACAATGACCAGGGTTTAGTCCCAGCGATCGTCCAAGATTATTTAGATGGCACGGTCTTGATGATGGCTTGGATGAACAAAGAATCTTTACTGAAGACGATCGAGACTAATGAAACTTGGTTTTGGAGCCGATCGCGCCAGGAATTTTGGCACAAAGGAGCCACTTCTGGGCATTTGCAAAAAGTTCGCGGCCTGCGCTACGACTGTGACAGTGATGCTTTACTGGTGACGGTAGAGCAGGTGGGAGATGTGGCTTGTCATACCGGCGAACGAAGCTGTTTCCACCAAGTGGAAGGGGGAAAACTGGCACCGCCTGCGGATACTTTGTCTAATTTGTATAGTGTGATCGTCGATCGGCGTGATCAACCCCAACCTGGATCTTATACAGCCAGTTTGTTTGAGGGCGGCGATAACAAAATTTTGAAAAAAATTGGCGAAGAGGCTGCTGAAGTAGTGATGGCCTGTAAAGATGATGAACCCACAGAGATTGCTGGAGAAGTCGCAGACCTTTTTTATCATGCGCTGGTGGCTTTGGCTCATCACCGAGTTGACTTACGAGCGGTGTATGCCAAGCTCGATGAGCGTCGCCGCTAAGATTTTCTCACCTGTTATTCTGTTATTTCTCAACACACTGCGCTACTGGGTTAAATTAGATGTAATTACCTCTCACCATAGACCATGGACTTTGGAATCATTTCTGCACTCTCTACTAATCCAGATATTACTAAAGCTGCCATTACTGGAATAGTGACCAGTCTGGGTAAGGTATTCGGAGAATCTGGGCTGAAGCTTTTGGGGCAAGGCCGTGAGAAGTTTTTGGATACGGCGGGAGATCTGACGCAGCAGGGCAAGGAATTATTGGCTCCGATCGCCCGCAAATACATTGAAAATTACACCGATCGACATGGCCAGCTTCGGGTTTTAGGAATGGGGAAACCAATCAGCCTGGAGTCTATTTACACTCAGGTTAACTTTGACCCGGAGTTTATCCAGACTTTTGCTACTGTAGATACCCACGAAAAGGCTTTCCGGACTAGGGATTGGAGTAAAAAAGATTGTCGATTGGGGATGGAGGTGGCTAATGAGACTCCTTACATGATGGTTTTGGGTGGGCCAGGAATGGGTAAGTCTACTTTTTTACGGAAAGTTGGTTTGGAGGCTTTGAAACAAGGCCAAGGGGAATATCGGCATGTTTGTATTCCGGTGTTTTTGGAGTTGCGCAAGTACCGCTGGGATAAGGCTACCGGGATTAATCTGCAATCAAAGATCGCTGAGGAATTTGAGAACTGTGGTTTGCTGGAGTATCAAGAATGTACGGAGCGGCTTTTGGAGCAAGGGAAGTTGTTGGTTTTGTTTGACGGGTTGGATGAGGTGCCCACGGAGTTGTTGGGGCAGATGACTGGGGCGATTAAGGATTTGGTCGATCGGTATAGTAAAAATCGGTTTGTTGCTTCTTGCCGGATTGCGGCTTATCGTTCTTTTCAGAGCTTTAGCCGGTTTACGGATGTGGCGATCGCTAATTTTGATGAGCAGCAAATTCGGTGTTTTATTGAAAATTGGTTTAGGTCGCATGACAGAGAGGATTGGGGGCAAGAGTGCTTGGCGAGGTTGAATAGTGATGATCACCAAGCTACCCGTGAGTTGGCTCAGACTCCTTTGCTGCTGACTTTGATTTGTATTTTGTTTTTGAAGCGGGGCGAATTTCCCACGAAAAGGGCTACTTTGTATGGGGAAGCGGTGTGGACGCTGTTGGCGGAGTGGGATGCTTCTAAGGATATTGTGCGGCAGCAGCCTTATAAGGGTTTGGATACTAAGTGCAAGGAGATTATGCTGGCAGAAATTGCCTATAGCAACTTTAGTAGTAATAATTTGTTTCTTCAGCAGGGGGAGATTGTTCAACAAATTGAGCAGATTTTGGGGGAGATGTTGGATGAGAAGCGGGTTGATGGGCGGGATGTGTTGCGATCGGTGGAGGAGCAGCATGGTTTGTTGGTGAATCGATACGATGATATTTATTCTTTTTCACATCTGACTATCCAAGAGTTTTTGACGGCTAAGCATATTATTGATAACAATCTCAATATCAGCGTGATAGTTAAGGAGCATCTTTGTGACCAACGCTGGCGAGAGGTGTTTTTGTTGTTGGCCGGTTTACGGAAAGCTGACGAGCTATTATTGGCTATTAATAAAGAGGTAGTAAATTACATAGCCACACCTAAAATACAAAGTTTGTTGTTATGGGTTGAAAAAGTTACTAATCCTAAACCAGGGCATTTTCAGCCCGTCAGTAAACGGGCTATCACCATCATCTTTTTCAACATCAATGCCATCGCCATCGACAACACAATTACCAACGCCATTCCCGAAGTCATCAACAACAGAAATGCCATCGTATATGCCAACTCCGTCAATGATCACAACAAACGCTATGTCTTCGACATTTATGTCAACCAAGCAATCAATTATTTCATCAAATATGCAAAATGGGCAATAGAGTTTGAAATCTACCAACGATTAGACTTACCTTCTGCAATTAGCCAGGTAGAGGAACTTAGAAATCAAATTCCAGATATGGAACAATCAAGAGAAATACACGAAATTTTTGCTAAACAACTAATTGAAATATTTCTGCCGATTTTTAACCTCACTCCAGACATGTTAGATTTGTCCCGAGAGGAAGAATTGACATTTGACAATTATCTCTATGGTGTTCGGCTATTGATCGAATGCGAACGTGCTGCTGTCAGAAGAACCCCGGAAGTATGGAGCCAGATTGAAGAGCGGCTATTGATGCCAGCAGCAACGACAAATTAATGTTTTTGTAGTGTTTTGCCAACAGTAATTCTAAATTAGGATTTCTGGTAATAAGCCAGGTTGATGCTGGGGGACTAGCCCCCCAGTCCCCCCATTGGAGGGCATTACGCCGCCCTCCAAACCTCCCTACGTAAGGGTTGATCTTGCTGAGTTGCCGCGTTGTCTTTATTGACTAAATTCAAGTCATGTTAACCCCCGCAACTGCGCGACAACGCTGGTTGATGGCTCGAAATTTTCTAGTTTGGAATGGCTGACTGGTTAATAGTTATTAACTTCTGAATTACTGATGAAGATAATAACTCAACGAGAAACATCACCAAAAGATTTAATTTGCACTCCGGCTCCCCTCTCCCGCATTGGGAGAGGGGCTGGGGGTGAGGGTCTTCACGGCTGTCCTTAATACCTTTGTCCCATTCAAATATTTCACAACTATTCTTTGTTTTCATCACTGGGGCGTTCACGAAGTGTCTCCTCCGGAGAATCGGATTAACGAGCAGAAAACCATCTCATTAGAAAATTCGATCAATCACTCCAGATAAAATTCGATAATGTGTGTACATTGTCCCCAAGATTTGGTAAGCTATCAGATATCGGCATTCAACGTCAGGATTCCCCTATGCCCAAAATATCTTCTGCCAAAAATAACCGCATTGACCTGAGAGTGACTCAAGAACAAAAAGAGATTCTCGAACAA
Source organism: Synechococcales cyanobacterium bin59.metabat.ball.084 (assembly GCA_013297675.1). Taxonomy (GTDB): domain Bacteria; phylum Cyanobacteriota; class Cyanobacteriia; order Cyanobacteriales; family Chamaesiphonaceae; genus JAAFHZ01. The sequence goes on from JAAFHZ010000120.1 coordinate 13,221, forward strand.
GCTGCTCACTTAAAAGGCGTTTCCCTCAGTGCTTACACCATCCTGCGCCTTTTACCAGTAGCTCAACAAGATATCGCCGCTCAAGAAAGACTCATGCTTTCCAACCGTGATCGTGATTTGCTGATGGCTTCTTTGGACAATCCTCCTGTTCTCCAAGGCAAACTTAAATCGGCGATCGCTAAGCATCTTGAGAAATATGACCTCTGAAAAAAGGTGGAGTTTTGTTCCGATCAATAAAAAATATCAGCGGGAACATTTTGACTGCGGCTACCCTACGCTCAATGACTACATTAAAAAATACGCCAAACAAAACCATGAAAAAGGAATTGCTAAAACTTTTGTAGCTCTTGAAGAATCTGCATCTTTGCAGGTTGATGGATTCTATACCCTCAGTGCCAGCACTATTGAGTTTGACTCTCTACCTGATTTCTCCCAAAAATGTCTACCAGCTTATCCAATACCCGCAATTCTTGTTGGTAAATTGGCTATAGATAACAATGCCAAAGGTCAAGGATTGGGTACAGAATTGCTTATTGATGCTCTGCTGCGGAGTGCTAAGGCGGCTCAGGATGTCGCTGCTTTTGCTGTCAAAGTTGATGCAATCGATTCAACAGTCAGAGATTTCTACTTGAAATATGAATTTATTCCCTTTCAAGACCAGCCTTTATCCCTCTTTTTACCGATTAAAACAATTGTCAAAGAATTCTCAGGGAATTTGTGAGATGTACGGCGTATGCCAAGCTAGATGAGCGTCACCGATAGATTCGGTGACAAGATTTCTATTCTCCCCGCAATCACCTTATCAAACCAGGGAGTATTCGCAGATTTAGACCGTAAATTTTGGCT
>JAAFHZ010000121.1 GCA_013297675.1 Synechococcales cyanobacterium bin59.metabat.ball.084
TCGTAACCACCCCACCCACCACCATCACCACCACCTGCCTCACCGCCCACCTCGCCCACATCACCCTCCACAACCCCCTCCGCCTCAAATCCACCCACACCCTCTTGCAACAACACCACACCACCGAACTCACCGACCTTTACCAAATAGGACTAGAACTCCTCAGCCAACCCCACCACTTCTTACACAACTTCGACCCCACCAAAGCGATCGCCAACGGCCACTGGTACCCCAGCTTTTATAAATGGAGCCAGCAAAAATTCGATCGACTACTCATCGACAAAATTCGCAACCAAAAAGGCATGAGCAGCTTCAAACGTAGCAACCTCAGCCTCATTAGCCGCGCCACCCCCACCAAAATAGCCAAAGCCCTCAGCCACCAAGGCTACCCCCCCACCAGCCACCACACCTACCTCACCCTCCACCACTGCCTCAGCACCGCAGTCCAAGCCAAAAACTTCAACACTGCCAACCCCCAAACCACCGACTACACCGAAATCCTTGCCCTCTACCGCCAAACCAGCGCCACCCCCCTCAACCTCAGCCAAATCATCACCCACCTCGAACAACTCGGCAAAGCCCTGCGCCACTACGAACAACCCAGCCTGCGATCGATCGACGCACCCACCACCGAAAACCACCAAACCCTCAGCGATACCACTATTGCCGATATTCCAGACCCGATCGAAGCCGCCATTTTCAACGAATACCACCAGCAAGTCAGCCACCTCAAAAACACCGTAATTCAGCTCCTGCAACAACTCCCCAGCCACCAAGAACTCATCTTGCTGCTACTCTATGGCCTAAAACTCACCCAACTCGACACCGCCACCGAACTCCACTGCCACCAAGCCACCATCCCCAAAAACCGCAACAAAATCCTCGCCCGCCTCGCCCAAACTACCTACCAACTCACCCGCGACAAATCACCACCCCTCACATCTGAGCAACTCCAACCCATAGTTACCCACCTGATCGCCCTCTGCCAAGAATACTATCCAGAACTGCGCGACCAACTCATCTACCAACACCGCAATGCTCTGCCAGAGACACTTCATGCCCAAGGCTTCGATTCCCTCATTACCACCATTCAAACCCGCTGGCAAACCAACTTTCTTCCTGACGGCCCCGCCTTTACTGCCCTGTACAAATTTTACAACTCCTAAACCATGCTATATACTCCCACATCCCTACAATCTGAAACCATCTGGTTTAACTACGATCCACCAGCAGCCAGCACCAACCACTCCAACCATACCGCCCAATACACCGCCCACCTCAACCACATCTGCCTCCAACAAACCCAAACCTGGCTCACCGAAATCGGCATTACCAGCAGCCCCACCTTCACCCCCGCCCAAATGGCCACCATCTGGGAAGTCGTCACCGGCTGCGCTCTCACCATCAATAACCGCCGGATAATCCTGATCCCCAGCGACCAACTCGATCGGGAAGAGCTGCGAGTTCCCCAAGAATGGGTCGATATCCCCGACTGGCTGGGCGACTATTATTTGGCCATTCAAATAGACCCCGACACCAACACCATGAACATCTGGGGCTACTGCTCCCATCGCACCCTGCGGGAAACCGGTAACTATAATGCGATCGATCGCACCTACAGCCTTACTAGTGATTTTTTAATTACCGACCTAGATATCCTCTGGATCGCCCAAATTCTGGCACTTCAAGAAATCGCCCTCGTTCCTCCTATTCCTCACCTCGCCCTTGACCAATCACAAACCATCATCGCCCAGCTCAGCCACCCCTCCCCCTACTCCCCCCGCCTAAAGATAGATTTTCCCACCTGGGCAGGCATTATCAGCAACCACCACCTCCGCCAACAACTCTGCGATCGTCGCCTCCAAGCTGCTCAGATTCAGTCCTCAACCACCCCTCCACTCCAGCTCAACCAGTGGCTTCAACAAGAATTTAGCACCGCACTCAGCCAAGGCTGGGATATAGTTAACAACATTTTCCCCAGAGGGCTATCGATCGTCCGCAGCGGAGAAAATATCTCTGCACAGGAGGTGATCGCCCGCGCCAAGCTCATTAACCTTCAATACCAACTCCCAGAAAACAACGTAGTCATGTTAGTGAGTCTACACCCCCAAAACTCCACAGATGTCACCGTCACCATCCAAGTCCAACCCACCCCCGAAAACTCACACCTCCCACCCCAACTAAAGCTCAGCTATCTCACCGACAGCGGCGAAGAACTACAAGCTGTAATTTCTCGCAGCCAAGACCTCCAAATTCAACTTCCTACCTTTACCTGCGATGCTGGCACCGCATTTAATATTCAAATACAGCTCAACGGAGTCAGCAAAATTGAAAAATTTGTTGCTTAAACATCATGAAAGAAATCATCCTGCGCCTGGGTAATGGTAGCCTAATCACCGGCTTTCCCTCGGTCAACATAGAACTACGCCACCATCATCACAACAAAATCCAAAACTGCTGGGAAGCAACCACTAGCTTTCCCCCAGCCCCCCAACTCAACGACATCTATCAAAAATGGCAATTTCTATACCAAACCTCCTTACAACACCCACCCCAGCGAGGAGTCAAATTTGCCCCTGCCACCATCACCAACTATGGCACCCAAGACATTCAACAAATTATCGATAGCCTCACCACCGCCCTGAATAACTGGCTCAACCAAGGCAGCTTCCATCAAAAAATTCAAGCTCAGCTACGCACCGAACTTCACCCCACCGATCGCATAACCATTGCGATCGTCACTGAAGATCTCTTAATTTGGCAACTCCCCTGGCACCGCTGGGACTTCTTTACCGCCTACCAACAATGCGTAGAATTTTTCAGCAAACCACAATTCAAAAGCCACTCCGATAACTTCGTTGTCCCCTTTGGTGATCACCAGTTCCAGCCCAACGGCCAAGTAGACATTTTAGCCCTGTGGGGCAACGCCCCAGAACTAAACCTAGCTCAAGACCTTGCCGCCCTTCAACAGCCCCAAGCCCACATCCAATCTTGCCAGCCCCAATCGGCTCTGGAGATCTCTAATCTTTTAGCTACCCAGCAACTAGATATTTTATTCTTCGGCGGCCACGGTGAAACCATCGAACTAGCACTAACCAGCGGTCAAAAAACCCTCGGCACCATTTATCTCGATAAAAACACCCCCATCCCCATTAGCAAAATCAAACAAGATCTGCAACAAACCGTTGATCGAGGTTTGCAAATTGCCATTTTTAACTGCTGTAGCGGACTGGGACTCGCCACTGAGCTAGCCGATCTGAATATTCCTTATTTAATTGTGATGCGATCGCAAATTTCTGACCAACTCGCCCAACAGTTTTGCCGAGATTTATTACAGCGCTACAGCCAAGGCCACCCCTTTACCAGCGCCTTTCAGTACGCCCGCAACCGTCTTAAACCAGCCTCCGATCGCCTGGATGAATTTGAAAGCTGGCTGCCCATGCTCCTACATAACCCCCACAGTAAACATGTCACCTGGCAGCAAATTTGTCGCTCCTGGTGGCATTTGCCTATTCCCCCCGCCATCGCTAGCGCCAGTCACTGGCTTATCAAACCTCAAAATTTGCCCCTGACTTGGCTAGGAGTAACAATACTTTCCACCGGATTCACCCTCGGCGCGGGCTTGTTGCCGCCATTAAAAAACCTCGAAGATGTGGTGCTCGATCGATTCCAAGCGGTTCAAGTAGCTATCATGCCCAAAAATGCTCATGTAGTTATCGTCGATATCAATCCCGATAATGATCAGTATGATGATGGCCGAGTTATTTTTAGTGATGGATTGCTGGACAGCGATCATGTTCTTCAAGATGTAGCGAAAGCCCCCCATTTAGCCATTGGCATAGATAATAAAATTAATAAGCTGTCAGCAGGAATTTTGCTGCGTCGCCCTAAGGTGAGCAGCAATTGCGCCGATCAGCCGCCAGCAAAGCTTTACCTACCCTACACCTCCGCACAATGTCTTGCTCTTGCTTGGGCCGTTGCTAAAAATCATCCTCAAGTTGGCCAGCAGGCAATTCCCAAAACTTTTGTGTTAAATCCTTATTTCGCAAAAATTATTCCCCAAATAGGATTGAGCAATGTATCTAGGGCTGCCCATATTTCTCAGGATACAATCTTGCTGGTTGGCTATATCCCTGAAAAAAAATCAGCATCATCAGATCAGGCTCTTGCCACAGTGGTCTTACAGGCGATCGCCACCGAGCAAATTATCCGTGCTGCTACTACCCAGCAACCTTTTCCCACTTTTGTTTATCTATTGTTTTGGTCTGGGCTTAGTAGCGTTAGTATAATCATCGGTAAGAAAATATCTTTCGTCTCTACTGGTATGGTACTATCAAGCTTAGGAATAGGTTTCTCCTTATTTCTACTCAGTCACTTAGTCCCATCGGTGTTAATTGTAGTAACCATTGGTACTACCACTATTTTAATGGGTTTGATCAAGCTCACCAATAACCAAGCCAATCACTAAATCATTGCTCTATCTATATATGAAATCATCTAAAGCATTTTTAGGTATCAGTTCATTGATATTTTCAGCCCTGGTTTATCCTCCGCTCCCTAGTCTGTCCGCCGGGTCTAGCATCAGTTTTAACTGCATTAGAAATAATGACCAAAAATATTCCACCAGAGTTTCTCCTCAAAAAGGTAAGGAATACAATATAATTTTTTGGGAAAATCAAAAAAATCCTGAAAAAACATGCTATGAAGTCACTGCTAAGCTTCAATATTTTGCAAATAATGGCAGATTACACTACATTAAATATAGTAAGCAGCCTGCTAATGGACTATACATTATTTGTGGACTAGTAAATAAAGATGAAGAATGTAATAGTCGAAACAGAATTTTTACTCTGTTACGAGGATCAATTCCAGAGGAAGTAGTAAAGGGTCTGAAGGAAGCCTTGCGCGAGAAGCATATCAACAACCCAATTTATCAAAGCTCTGAAGATACTATGACAGTTGAATTTCAACACATCATTGAACAATTACAGTTCAAAGAATCTCCAATTAATCAGACCAAAAGATAAAAAATCATAGTAGAGAGTGGGGGAGCATCTCAATCACGAAAGAGGTTTGATTGAACTACTCTGATCGCAAATACTTTAAACTTTGACATTATTTTCCATGCAGCGGCTCAGATAATTGTTGATTCCATAGCTCCAGAACCTATGCACAATCTCTGCTTCTGATCTAGCTGATAATTTGGAATTATTGTTTTGTGATCATCTAAGTTTAAAACTTGGTTAACCACTTCATGCATAATTCAACACCAAAAAGTTTTCTGCACCACTAAGGCGATCAGTGAGAAGTCGAATTTCTAACCATTGTGCTTATTGGGTTAAATGGGTTGGTAAACCATCGATGCTGGTTTGATTTTTTTGGATTTGATATTCCCGCACTCCCGCTACACCTTTTTTCGCTGCCCAGTCAGATAAAACCGATCGCTCCTGTTGTTGTTCAAACATTGGTACCCCAAACCCGCAGGAAGTCTGCACTGACTCAATATTCATCACTATTATCTGTCGCTGACCAGGATAATCGGTAAACTTACCGCTATCCCAAATCTCCAACCATTTGGGAGTATCCGGACGGATCACTTCACCATGACCATAAAGGCGCAAAATTAAAGGATTTTGGTCGAAACTACAAAACATTACTGTAATTCGGCCATTTTGATGCAGATGAGCCGCAGTTTCGTTGCCGCTACCAGTCAAGTCAAGATAAGCCACTTGTTGATAATTCAGACAGCGGAAGGTATCCATGCCCTTAGGGGACAGATTAATGCGTCCTTCTGTAGGAGCGCTGGCCGTAAAGAAAATTTGCTGTCGATCGATAAATTCACATAGCTGATCATCAAGTTCTGCATAAAACTTTGCCATTTATGTCACTCCTAACTGCAATAAGTAACGAGAAATAATCATCGTGCCTTTCGATCACTCCGTCAACTGCAACAGCTTTATCTCCAAAATTCGCCTGCTGGCTCGCAGATCGGAGAAGTCGGGTTTCTGCTTGATGCTGAATCAAAACTTTACTGAATAAATGTACCCATTTTAAGGTACTTTAGCTGCTATCGAAAGAATCACATGGGTAGCACAATATGTCGATCGCACAAGATTTTAACTGGAGCAAGCTACAAAACGGTTCAGATATTCGCGGTATTGCCATTGAGGGAGTGCCAAATGAGCATGTTAACCTTACCCCGGCGATCGCCAGAATTCTTGGCCAAGCCTTAGTGAGCTGGCTATCTAAAAAAATCAATAGACCCAACAATCTACTGACAATTGGCGTGGGTCGTGATAGTCGCCTGTCTGGCCCTGTAATTATGCAGGCCGTAATTGAGGGCATTATTTCCACCGGTAGTAACGTCAATGATTTTGGGATGGCTTCGACCCCGGCAATGTTTATGAGCACTATTACTAGCGGGTTTGAATGTGACGGGGCAATTATGCTGACGGCTAGCCATCTACCCTTTAATCGTAATGGATTAAAATTTTTCACGGCTCAAGGCGGCCTAGAAAAGCAAGATATTGCAGCAATTTTAGCTTTAGCCACAACCCATTCTTTGGCCAATGCTTCTGAGATCTCCGCTGGTAAAGTCACTCAGCATGATTTTATGTCAGTGTATGCCAATCAATTTGTCAATCAAATTCGCTTGTCTGTCAACCACCCGACCAACTTTGAACAGCCTTTAGCTGGTCTCAAAATAATTGTTGATGCTGGCAATGGAGCCGGTGGATTTTACGCCGATCGAGTGTTACAGCCATTAGGTGCCGATACCAGTGGCAGTCAGTTTCTTGATCCAGACGGGACTTTCCCGAATCATGTGCCAAATCCAGAAGATCCAAATGCGATGGCCGCAATTTGTCGAGCGGTAGTAGAGCATCAGGCTGATTTTGGGATAATTTTTGATACAGATGTCGATCGATCAGCCGCCGTAGATAGCACTGGCAAAGAACTAAATCGCAATCGACTAATTGGATTAATTAGCGCGATCGTTTTACAAGAGCACCCCAATTCTACTATAGTCACAGATTCAATTACTTCCGATGGATTAACCCAATTCATTCAGCAAGATTTGGGTGGTACTCACCATCGTTTTAAACGCGGTTATAAAAATGTGATCAATGAAGCTATCCGGCTGAATGATTCTGGTCAAGAGTCGTGGCTGGCGATCGAAACTTCTGGACATGCCGCGATGAAGGAAAATCATTTTCTGGATGATGGCGCATACTTGGTAAGCAAGCTGCTAATCGAGCTAGCTAAATCTCGACTAGCTGGTAAGTCTCTAACAGACTTAATTGCTAATTTACAGGAGCCGATCGAAAGTAAAGAATTGCGAATTAAAATTACTAGTAATGACTTCCAAGCCGTTGGTAATCGCGTCATTGAGCAAGTGGAAACCTTTGCATCAAGTCATCCCGATTGGCAAATAGTACCAAATAATTATGAAGGGGTGCGGGTTGCTTGTGCTAATGAAAATGGTTGGTTCTTGTTACGACTGTCTTTGCATGATCCCGTAATACCAGTAAATATTGAGTCCAATGTGGCTGGTGGTGTCGATCGCATTGAGCAGCAGCTCTTATCTTTCTTGCAAGCTCAGGAATCGCTAGATTTGCCGGTGAAAGCAGATCCTTAGCCCGCATTATGGTAGGGTAGAATATCAAAGAATTCCCGTAATTTTGTTCTTATGTCTCCCGTTGGTGAATTATCGATAGTCCTGGTACTGATTTTTATCAATGGCTTGTTCGTAATGTCAGAAATGGCCATCGTTTCAGCTCGCAAAGTCAGACTTCAGCAATTCGTCAATCAAGGCAGCAAAAAAGCTCGTCTTGCCCTAGATTTAGCGAACAACCCCAACCGCTTTTTGCCCACGGTGCAGGTAGGCATTACCCTAATGGTAATTTTATCTGGTGCCCGAGGTGAAAGCGCCGTCAGCAAAATATTAGTGCCCTTGCTGCTGCCGATCGGGGCAAAATATGCCGAAACTATCTCTAGCGTTATTGCGATTGCCATTGTCACCTACTTCACCATTGTTATTGGCGAGTTAGTGCCCAAACAACTGGCTCTCAACAATCCCGAAAAACTCTCCTTACTTGTCGCCAAACCCCTGTTGTGGTTGGGCAAAATCGGTAGCCCCATCAGTAACATTCTCAGTCTTTCCACCGATTTGGTGGTCAAGATCTTAGGCATTCGTCCCTCTAGTGAGCCAGAAGTTACCGAAGAAGAAATCCGGGTGATGATTGGCCAAGGTACCGAAGCCGGAATGCTCGAAGAAGTCGAACAAGACATGATGGAACGGATCATGGGTTTGGGCGATCGCAAAGTCGGCTCCATCATGACTCCCCGCCCCGATATCGTGTGGCTAGACATTGAAGATGCCTGGGAAGATAACTGCAAAAAAATCGTAGAGAGCCAATATTCTCGCTTCCCAGTTTGCCGAGAAGTCGTAGATGACATTTTGGGCGTAGTACATGTGGCAGATTTACTCAGTCAAGCCTTGCAGGGACAAAAGCCCAATCTGACTTCCTCAATGATCAATCCGCTGCTGGTACCCGAAAGTATGCGCGGACTCAAAGTACTAGAGCAATTTAAAGAAAGCGGCACCCACATTGGAATGGTCATTGATGAGTACGGGGTGATCCAAGGAATAGTCACCATGAATGACCTACTAGAAGAAATTGTGGGCAACATTCAAGATATTGAACAGCCTGCGCCGCCCCAAGCCGTCCAGCGAGAAGATGGATCTTGGCTGCTAGATGGGATGCTGCCGATCGAAGAATTCTTAGAATTATTTGAACTAGCCGGAGACTCGATCGAGCAGCGCGGCAGTTACAACACCTTGGGCGGTTTTACGATTGTCCAACTGGGCAAAATCCCCCAAGCCGCCGACCATTTTGATTGGGAGCACCTGCGCTTTGAAATTATGGATATGGACGGCAACCGGGTAGACAAAGTAATGGTTAGCTATCACTAATAATCTACTCTCTCTATGCTGATGCTGATACCATAGATACTCAATATTGCTCACCATCCTTATGTCCGACGAACAACTCAATCTCTTTGGCGGCTTTGCTGCCCCTGGAGTATCAGAAAATAACTCCGCCGGGAAAGACTTAATCCCTACCAGTGCCGCTATTCCCATCGCAGCGGGCACTTACGACAGCATCGATGAACTGGCCGCCCACTGCGGAGTCTGTCAACGCTGCGTACTGGGATCTACTCGCTTAAATCCGGTGGTGGGTCGTGGTGCTATCCAAGCCCCCGTGATGGTAGTGGGTGAAGGCCCCGGCCAAAATGAAGATGAACAAGGGCTGCCTTTTGTCGGTCGATCGGGGCAGTTGCTAGAAAAAATCTTGGCTTCAGTGCAGCTCTCGGTAGCCAAGGAAGTTTACATCTGCAACGTCGTGCGCTGTCGGCCACCCGATAACCGCGTACCCACCCCCGAAGAAATCGCCGCCTGCAAGCCCTATTTGCTAGAACAAATTCGCCTAGTAGATCCTAAAATAATTCTGCTCACTGGTGCTACCGCTCTCAAAGCCCTCACTGGCTACAAAGGAGCCATTAGCAAGGTGCGCGGTGAATGGATTGAATGGGAAGGTCGTCTCTGTATGCCGATTTTTCACCCAGCTTATCTACTGCGCAACTCCTCCAAAGAAGAAGGTGCGCCCAAATGGCTAATGTGGCAAGATATTCAAAAAGTGCAAGCCAAGCTAGCTGAGTTTGCTTAATCTTTAGCTACTTCACAGCCTCTTCCGATACCCGCACATCAATCACACTGGCATTAAAGTTGTAGTTTTTCTGATCGATTTCTACTGAGCTACCAATTTTTACCTTAGTACCACCCAGGGTAAATCCGCCTTCTGTCGCTTGTCCCTTACCTTCTACCGTAATCAACATATCTACGCTAAACAAATCTGGGCGCGGATCTTTGAGTGCCTTGAGTGAGCCATCCGGTTGACTGATGGCCAACAGTCGATCGAGGAGCTTCAGAGATTTAATTTCCACTGGAGCCGTCGGTTGGTTCCGAATCACAAAACTTAGCTTGTTACCTGGCTTAAAATCTTGTTGCAGTTTGTCGGGTTTTAGCACATTCAGACCCCTGATCACCACATCAACTTCGGCCACCTGGGTTTTGCCGCCGATCGACTGTCCCGAACTGTTACCTATGGGTACAAAAATGCCAAAACCGGCGGCCAGAATCACTAAGACAGCCGCAATATCGAGAATGCTAATTTTCCCAAACAATCTGCCCTGTCGGTCTAAAATGGACATAAAATGATCCTACTAGTTGTCTAAAATCTACCACTAAGCAGTATCAGTTCTCGGGTCTGCCTTTGTCAAATATCTCTTGAGAATTATCTGGCAACTTTATCCCACTTTTCACCGTCCCCACAGTTAAACCATCAGTCAAACCACAAGTTAAATTCATAATTTTGCTCTTATTTTCTAACAGCTCTGAGTTTGGAGATCAGTCTCCAGTATTTGTTTTCAACACCACTGCCGATTCAGGTCATAATTTATTATGCTTAACTTCCTCAAAAAATCTCTGTTTCTAATCGGTCGTCGTCGCGCCTATGCTGCACTGTTGGCGATTGTTATGAGTGCCAGTATTTTACTCGCACCTCAATCTGGTCAAGCCTTCACTCTCTTAGATCTCATCCGTAAAGGTATCCCGATTATTCAAGCTTTGAGCATTAACGAGCAGCAAGAAATCGCTCTAGGGGCACAGACCAATCAGCAGATTATCAGACAGATGAAAATGTCTCAAAATCCTGAAATCAACGCCTACATTAACAATATTGGTCAAAGACTGGCCGCCAGCAGTGCTCGTCCCAACCTCAAATACACTTTTCAAGTTGTTGAAGACAATGCCATTAATGCTTTTGCCACCATGGGGGGCTATGTCTATATCCACACCGGCTTGATGAAGGCTTCCGACAATGAAGCCCAACTGGCCAGCGTCATCGGCCACGAAATAGGTCACATTACCGGTCGCCACTCACTTGAACAGCTTAAACAAACCTTAATTGCCCAAGGCATTTCTTCTCTGGCTGGTTTAGATCAAAGTCAGCTTTCTAACGTTGTTTTTAACATTGGGTTACGCCTACCCAAGAGCCGAGAAATGGAATACGATGCCGATCGACGCGGCTTAGATAACATCATTCGGGTAGGATATGCGCCCAGTGCCATGCCCGAATTCATGAAAAAACTGGGTAGTGCCAGCAATACTCCTGCTTTCCTCAGCACTCACCCCTCTCCACCCGATCGAGTCCAAAGACTCAACAACATGATTCCGCCTCAGTACCGGGCAAAGACAGATGGTTTAGACCAAAGTAATTACAAACAGCGCGTGCAGTATTTCTTCCGTTAATATCTGGTTACTAATCCAAACCCGCCAAATCCAGTCTTGATCGGACTGGATTTTTGTTTCATGTGGATAGCCGATCGAGTAGTGGTAAAAGCAGCACTTCTGACGTTTCGATATTCCACCTACGATGAATGAAGTTCACCAAGCTTCAATAGCCCTCCATCATTTCGGGAAAAATCATCGTGCTTAACTCCACTAGCTACCTCGACTTTCTCAGCAAAATCTTAGCCGATCAAGTGCGTCAGGTCACTATCGCTAATAATTCAATTGAATATACTGTCACTACTGCCAACGGTTTAGAAGTTTGTCAAACCACCCCAGATGGTGATACAGAAGCCTTAATTCAGCTACTGCAAAAGCAGGGAGTAAACTTTAAGGTTGAAAATAGTCATCCTACTAGCCCCAACCCTTGGGCAACTGTCGTATTAGGTTTAGCCTTCCCCGCTTTGGCTTTAGCAAGTGCTTGGTTATTGCAAAAGCAAGGAGATGGAGATAGCAACAGCTTTGGTGCCTATGGAGTGGGCAAAAGTAAAGCTAAAGTTTATACTCAAGGCCAAACTGGCATCACTTTTAAAGATGTCGCTGGCGTGACCGAAGCGAAACAAGAACTACAAGAAGTAGTAGATTTTCTCAAGAATGATCAAAAGTATCGCAACTTAGGTGCCAAAATCCCGCAAGGAGTCTTGCTGGTCGGCCCGCCCGGAACCGGTAAAACCCTTTTGGCTAAGGCTGTGGCCGGTGAAGCTGGCGTGCCGTTCTTTAGTATTTCTGGTTCGGAGTTTGTAGAAGTATTTGTCGGAGTTGGAGCCGCTAGAGTTCGCGATTTATTTGCTAAAGCCAAGCGCCAAGCTCCCTGCATTATTTTTATCGATGAACTAGATGCGATCGGCAAAGCCCGCAGCAGCAATCCCCAAATTGGCGGCGGTAACGATGAGCGCGAACAAACCCTCAACCAGTTACTGGTAGAGATGGATGGCTTTGGTAGCAACAGCGGCGTAATTTTAATTGGTGCCACCAATCGCCCCGAAGTTTTGGATGCAGCTCTGCGGCGGCCTGGTCGGTTCGATCGACAGGTTACAGTCGATCGGCCTGACAAATTAGGGCGGGTAGCTATTTTAAATGTTCATGTCCAGGGCGTAAAAATTGGTGCCGATGTTCAGCTCGAAGCTGTGGCTACTCAGACCGCTGGGTTTAGTGGTGCAGATTTAGCTAACTTGGTGAACGAAGCAGCTCTATTAGCCGCTCGGTATGATCGGCAGGCGGTAGAAATGACCGACTTCAACGCGGCTTTTGAGCGGGTTGTTGCTGGCCTCGAAAACCGAGCCAGGGTTCTGAATCCGATCGAAAAGAAAACTGTGGCCTACCATGAAGTTGGTCATGCTCTGGTGGGAGCCTTGACTCCCGGCGGCGGCAAAGTCAGCAAAATTTCGATCGTCCCTCGAGGCATGGGTGCTTTAGGTTATACCTTGCAATTACCCGAAGAAGATCGCTTTCTGTTAGATTCCACCGAAATTGCTGGTCAAATTGCGACTCTTTTAGGTGGCAGAGTAGCTGAAGAATTGGTATTTGGCCGGATTTCTACCGGAGCTGCCGACGATATTCAAAAAGCCACTGACCTAGCCGAAAAAGCCATCACTCAATACGGTATGAATCAGGTGTTGGGTCCAGTAGCTTTCGATCGCACCACTAGCCAATTCCTCGGCGGCAGCAACCGTCGTCAAATTAGCGATCAGGTAGCACAACAAATCGATCAACAGGTCAAAGCTTCGATCGATCAAGCCTACCAAGTAGCCAAAGATATCTTGATATCTAACCGCGATTTGCTGGAATCGATCACCCAGCAGCTTCTAGATCAAGAGGTCTTAGAAGGCGATGAACTGAAAAATCTCTTAGCTCAAGCCCAGGCTGTCTACGCATAACCTACCGGGATTCGACTCCGCTCATCCCTCGTTAACTAGTTGGGTGAGCGGAGCCGAATCCCAACGACAAGCGAAGTCCGATCGATACCCCAAATACCCTACTTTTATAGAAAGCACGGATATCTTTGCAAAGATATCCACGCATTTTCTGAGGATAGATTTTGCTCGATAAAACCAATTACTTTTTAGGTAATAACTGTTGGCTGATCCATACCAGTATGAGATTTGATTTGCGCCACCTCTTCCGCGATCGACATTGGCCTTGCTAACGCCTGCTGCACCTCAATATTTTGCTGATTCACATCGTCTGTGAAGCTCTCAAAGTACACCCGCAGCGTCGCTCCTTGGGTGCCGGTGCCTGACAACCGCATCACAATTCTAGAACCATCCACGAAACCAATCCGCATTCCTTGTTTGGTGCTGACACTGCCATCGATCGAGTCGGTATAACTAAAATCATCGGCATAGGCTACTTCATAGTTACCAAACTTTTTACCAGGTAATGTGGGCATGGCACCCTGAACTTTGGCTACCAAATCATTCGCCCGATCGACTGCCACCCCTTCATAGTCATGGCGAGAATAGTAGTTACGACCATAGGTGCGCCAATGTTCTTTCACAATTTGCTCCACCGATTCG